>DAINCY010000081.1:0-3936 GCA_036732145.1 Candidatus Dormiibacterota bacterium | reverse complement strand
GCGGATCTGGGCCATCGCCGACCAGCAGGTGGCCACCCAGCTCGTCACCGCCTTGAGATCGCAGAGCATCCGTTTCCAGTACCGGACGATCCTGCGACCTGGTCGCACCGAGAGGTCGCTTCAGGAGCACGAGGCCATTGTTGCCGCGCTCGCCACGCGCGACCCGGACATCTGCGAAGCCGCGATGGCCGAGCATCTGAGTCACGTGATCCAGACGCTGCAGTGGGCGATCGAGGCGAATCCCCGTCACCTGTCCCGTTTGCCTCGCTGAGGTCAGTGCCGCGCCTCGAGCTCTCGGGGACCGCTGGTCGGCCCCTGGTACGGTCGGTGCGGTGACCTCCGGTTCGACAGCGCTGAGGGCCGACCGCACCGGGGTGGTGCTCACCGCTCTGTCGGCCGCCTTCTTCGGCAGCCTCGCGATCTACGGAAAGGTCGCGGAGCGCATGGGCATTCCTCTCACCGAGCTCCTCGCGATGCGCTTCGGGGTGGCGGCGGTCGTCCTCTGGATCGTGGCATTGGTCAGGCGCGAGCGCCTGTGGTGGGGGCGCCGCAGTGCGGGGCTGGCCGTCATGGGTCTCCTCTACGTGGCGCAGGCGGCGACGTACTTCACCAGCCTGAAGACTGTTCCGGCGGCTGTGACCAGCATCCTTCTGTATCTGTATCCGGTCATCGTGATGCTGCTCGCCGCCGCCTTCCTCGGTGAGAGGCTCGGCCGGCGTCGGGTGGCAGCGCTCGCGCTGGCTGGTGCGGGCGTCTTCGCTGTGGTCGACCCGCTCAGCCCCCACGGGTCCATCGACCCGGTTGGCATCCTGCTCGGGCTTGCCACCGCTGCGATCTATGCCACATACATCCTCGCCGGGCGCGTGCTGCTCCGCGAGGTTCCCGCAGTGGTGGCCACCGCCGGGATCGCCACGGCCGCGGGCCTCGTCTTCGCCGCCGTCGGGGCAAGCGCTGGACAGTTGCACCGCCTCGACGGTGCCGGCTACGCGCTCGCCGGCTCGATGGCGATCGTGGCCACCGCCATCCCGGCAACACTGTTCCTTGCCGGTCTTGCCCGCGTCGGAGCGACGCGGGCGGCGATCATCAGCACGCTGGAGCCTGCCATGACGGTGGTCCTGGCTGCTGTCCTGCTCGGCGAGGGCTTGGGGCCGGTGCGACTGCTCGGAGGGGCGGTGATCCTCGTCGCCGCGGTCATCGTCGCGCGCAACGTGGCGCCGGATCTCGTTGACCCGCGCGTTCGCGAGTGAACGCCGTCGCCAGGGTCACCCCTTGGCTGTGTCGGCCGTCGTGTCTCGCTCGGTCGCTTCCGGCTCATCCGCGCGGGCGGTGGCATCCTGGGCCACCTCGTGTTCCGCGAGACGGTCCGGGTGGATCGCGGCGCGCAATGCGGCGGCCGCCTCTTCGAAGGGGACGACGAGAGCGTTGACCTCACCGGCCAGCTGTCCGCTCTCCTCCGCGACGACCTCGTCGGCGGCGGCCTCGGCCGCGTCGATGCGCTCGCGGATGGTGTGATGGTGCGGCGGCTTCTGGTCGTCGGTCATGGCCTCGACATGGTACGCGTCACCCGCCGTCGGTCTCCAGCACGATGTCGCAATCAACCGTGAACCACGGGCCGCGAACGCCGGCCGGGGTCAGCTCATCATCGGGCTCATGCCTCTGCAGCCTGCGGATCAGCGACTTCTTGACCGCAAAGACAGCGTCCGAGCCGAGGTGAGGGCTGTCGGCATCGAAGATGTGCGTTGTCAGCGGCCGGTGGCCAGGGGCGGAGACGATCACATGGATGTGCGCCGGGCGCCAGGGATGGCGGCCGGTCGCTGATAGCATGTCGCCCACCGGGCCGTCATCGGGTATTGGGTAGTCAACCGGTCGAATCGTGAGAAACCAGAAGCGCCCATCCGAATCGGCGCGGAAGCGGCCGCGCAGGTTGCCGGCCGGCTGTCCCGGATCCTGGACGGCGTAGAGCATGTTGGCCGCGTTCTGCCACACGTCGACGATCGCGCCCTGGAGTGGCTGACCGCTGGCGTCACGGACCTGACCGCGCACCAGCAACGGCTCCGAGGTCAGGTCGGCGGTGAGCAAGTCGCCGTTGCTCCGCCAGGGGGAATCAGCGACGTAGAACGGGCCCAACACCGTCGACTCCGTCGCCGACGCGCCGCGGCGGTGGTTGACCACGTCGACCACCATCGAGAGGCCGAGGGTGTCGGAGAGGAGGATGAACTCCTGCCGACTGTCGGAGCAGCGCTGTCCGGTGCGGGTGAGGAACTGAACGGCTTCCATCAACTCTGTCTCTGTCAGACCCATCTCGACCGCAAAGGCGTGCAGATGCCTGACGAGGGACTGCAACACGTCTCGCAGTCGCGGGTCGTCGCAGCCGTCGAAGCTGGCCACGACGAGTGCCGTGATGTCCTCTGCGCAGGTGTGATCCGACTGGTCGCTCATGTCAATCTCTCGCCCTCACGGTGCCCCGCGTTCATCGCGGACGCGGGCTGATTTCCCGCGCGCGAGCCCAGCCGGCTGTTTGCCGGCATGCGCAGCTTGAAGCACCCGCTCGATGCCTGCGCGGGTCACCGTGGCGGGGTTCGCCACCGGGGTCGCCGCGGCAGCCTCCGCCACACCGCCGAGGTCATCTGCTTGCATGCCCAGTTCGGCCAGGCTCGCCGGCAGCTGCAGCCGGCGAGCCAGCTGCCACAGCATTCCCGCCGCGTCGGTCCCGCCCAGCGCCCGGGCGATGCGCGCGTTGACCGAGGCTGCCGACGCCTCGTTGTACGCGACCGCGTACGGCAGCACGACAGCGTGGGTCTCTGCGTGCGGCAGTGAGTACATGCCGCCGAGGACATGGCAGATCCGGTGATGCAACGCCATGCCGGCTGTGCCCAGCACCGTCGCCGCCAGGTGTGCGCCGTACAGAGCCTGCTCCCGCGCTCCCAGGTCGGCCGGATCACGGACGACCGCCGGTAGCGCAGCTGCGAGCCGCTCGATGGCTTCCAGAGCGATCGTTCGGATCAGCGGGCTTGTGTGGCCGGCGTACATTCCGTCGACCGCGTGCGCCAGTGCATTGAAACCGCTGGCAGCGCTGGTTCGGGGCGACAGGGTGAGCGTGAGGGCGGTGTCGTAGACGACGAGACGGGGCATGACGCGGGTGTCCTGACCGGTCGACTTGCGACCGCTCTCGGTGAGTCCCCACACCGGGGTCATCTCGGAGCCCGCGTACGTCGTCGGCACCGCAGCGATGACAGCGCCCGTGCGCAGTGCGATCACCTTGGCGAGTCCGATCGCCGAGCCACCGCCGATCGCAACGACGGTGTCGGCATCGGCCGCCGTGACTCGACTGATCGCACGTGCCGCAAGCTCAGCCGGGACATGCTGGGCCACCTCGCCGAACGCCCCCACGAATCGCTGCCCCAGCTCGATTGCCAGCCGCTGCGCGATGCCGGCACCGCTGACGCCATGGACGATGACAACGCGATGGGGATCAAGGGCGGTGTCGAGGTGCTCGACGAGACGCTCTTGCTCGCCGTCTCCGAAGACGATCGTCACCGGATGTTGCGTGACGACGAACCGACCGATCGCAGGGCTGTCGCTCACTGATGCCATGCACGCTCCGTCAGCTGGGTAGGCTCAGGTCGTCCCTGCCGGAGAGAAGTCCGGAGCCGGCGGACGGATTCGAACCGACGGCCAGCTGTTTACAAAACAGCTGCTCTACCACTGAGCTACGCCGGCCAGCGCTGCGCCAGTTTACCCGCCCCGTCGTGAACTCGACGGGAACTCAGCGGGAGCTGACCGGGAGCGCCGCGGGAATCCAGCGGGAACCTAGGGAAACAACAGGCTTTGACGGGGCCCTGCCGCCGGCAACCGCGGCATGCTGACCGCGTGGAGGACCCGTCGTGACGACGGCCCTAGCGCTCCCAACGCCCGCCTCTCCCCTGCCCCACCGCA
>DAINCY010000080.1:0-4551 GCA_036732145.1 Candidatus Dormiibacterota bacterium | reverse complement strand
TCAAGATCACCGAGATCATGGACATCCTCTGGACCATCCAGGAGATCGTCTTCGACCTCATGCTGCCATGGCGCACCGAGCTCCCCGAGGACGTCGAGCCCGAGGGACCGATCACCGGTGCCCCCGATTGGAGGCGGTGGACGGCCGTCGCCTGAGCCGACCCTCAGCCCTCTTCCTGGCTGCGGCCCTCATCGCACACGGTGCGGTATTCGCAGCGCCGGCAATTCCAGGCTGAGGGGTGGGGCGGGAAGGCTCCGTCGCGCCAGGCGGTGGCCAGATCGCGGGCTGTGACCGACAGGTAGCGGTACGACGTGTCGAGCTGCTCGCGGGTGAAGGCGACGCGGGTCACCTCGGCGGTCTGGAGGTGGTGCAGCTCGACTGCGACATCGTCGCTGCGCTGGCGGCGTGAGACCGCCACCGCGTACGCCCGCACCTGGATATCCCTGCGCAGCTGTTCCTCGTCCGGCGGCGACCCGGTCTTGTAGTCGACGACCGTGACCGTCCCGTTGCCATCGTCATCGAGGCGGTCCCAGCGTCCGTGTACGTCGGCATGATCGAGCGCAAGGTTGAAGTTCTCCTCGACCGCGACAATCGAGGCGTCGCGCCAGGCTGCGCCGGCGACATAGCGGCGCAGCTGCTGCTCCCCGAGCTGGCGCAGCTCGGGATTGCTGCCCTTGGGGCCGCGCGTCACATTCCAGGCGTCGTTCCAGATGGCCGCCACAGAGTCCTCGTCGGTCGCCTCTCCGATCCGTCGCCGCATGGCGGCGTTCTGGAGCACGGTGTGGATCAGGGTGCCGTACCAGCTCTGCAGCGAGTCGCGCACAGGCATGCGGTATCGACTGCGGTACTCGAATCGCCGGGGGCACTGCTTGAAGACACGAATGTCTGAAACTGCAACGGAGAGGCGGTCTCCGGACGGCCGTCCCGCGGCTCGAGCAGGGCGCGGATGGAGAGGCACTGCGGCGGGCACCTCGCGGTGGCGGGTGCCGTCGCCGGCGGCCACGGGCGCGAGGAATGGTGAGGGGTTCTCGTCTTTGAAGCTGCGCGGATAGCGCCGGGCCCGCGACAGGACGAGGCGGTCGCGGGCCCGGGTGGCGGCGACGTAGAAGAGCCGGCGCTCCTCATCAATGACCGCGTCGCCGGGGGGAGGCAGCTCGGGAACCAGCGCCCCGGGCAGCGACAGCGCCGCGGTGCCGGCGCTGCCACGTCCCGGCCAGCGTGACTCGATGCACCCGGAGAGCACCACCACCGGCCACTCCAGGCCCTTGGCGGAATGGGTGGTCAGCATCATGACGCCGTCGTCGACGGCTTCGATGGTGGCCAGCTCGTCTGCATTGCGGCTGTTGCGAAGTACGTCGAGGTAGCGCAGCGCGGTGGTGAGTCGGTGGTCGTCGCTCCAGTCGGTGAAGGTCTCGAGGAGCTCGCCGAACTTGTTGAGGTTGGCTCCCGTCTGCATGCGCGCCAGCTCCCCCTGCTGGTCGAGCAGGCCGAGGAAATCGCTGCGTTGCAGCGCCTCGTAGAAGATCTCTCGCACATCCTCGCGCGCGCTCATGTCGTGCAGTGCCTCGATGTCACCGACGCAGCGCACAGCCCCGGCGCCGTCGGGTTCGTCGAGTGCTGACGGTCGCGAATCGCGGAGCAGTTCGAGCAGCGGGGTGTCGTGCTCGCTGCAGAGTTGCACCAGAGCGAGCCGGCCACGGTTGCTGACCTTCCAGGAGGGCAGATGCAGGCAGCGCAGCAACGCTTGCGAGTCGGTGGGGTCGGCAGCCGCGCTGAGCAGGGCGAGCAGGTCCTTGATCTCTGGTTGCGTGAAGAAGCCACGGCCGCCCTGCACCTGGTAGGGGACACCGACCTCGCGGAGCGCGCCGATGGCAGCGCGCATGTCGGCATGGCGCCGGAACAGCCAGGCGATGTCAGCGGGGCGCACACCGGTGTCGATGAGCAACCGGCACTCTGAGGCCACCCCGAGCACCTCGCTGCGCTCGTCGGCCGCCTCCCAGAGTTCCACGGGATCGCCGCTGCCGCGCTCGGCCAGGAGCGTCTTGGCGATGCGCGAGGTCGGATCCGCAGCCCCGATCACCGCCGCGGCGGCACTGACGATCGGCGCGGCGCTGCGATAATTGTGCGAGAGGACGACCCGGGCGTGGTCTGGGTAGGTGCGTGAGAAGCGCTCCAGGTTGGCGAGGCTGGCGCCGCGGAACTTGTAGATCGCCTGGTCGTCGTCGGCCACCACCAGGATGTTGCGATGGGCGGCCACCAGCGTTTCCACCAGACGCGCCTGCGCGTAGTTGGTGTCCTGGTATTCGTCGACCATGACGTACGCGATGGGTTCGCAGATCGCCCGTCGCGGTGCATCGTGCTCTCGCAGCAGCTGCTCAGCGCGCAGGATGGTGTCGTCGTGGTCGAGCACCGCGTGGCGCAGGTAGCGCTCGTCGAGCGCCGCGTACACAGCGGCAATCTCCTCCTGGCGATGCAACAAGGCTCGCTCGGCCGGGTCATCAGTGGCGACGAGAGCGTCAGCCGCCCACTGCGCGTAGCGCTGCGGGGTCACCAGCTCCTGTTTGGCCTTGCCGATGATGTCGAGGATGGAGTCGACGAGGTCATGGGGACGGAGCGGGTTCCACAGGGTCCGCGGCCTGAGCGCGGCCAGAACCGCCTCCAGGTGCAACCAGCGTTCCGCCTCGTCAGCGATGCGGAAGGCCGGAGAGACGCCTGACAGCCAACCCCACTCGCGCACCACCCGACCGGCAAAGGAGTGGTAGTTGCTGAGCGGGGGCTCGCCGGCGAAGGGTCCCTGCGCCGCCTCTGCACGTGAGCGCATCTCTGCAGCGGCCTTGCGCGTGTACGTGAGCACGAGCTGTCCGCCGGAGGCGACGCCCTCGCCGGCCAGCGCCAGGAAGCGTTCCACGATGAGCCGCGTCTTCCCGCTCCCCGGCCCGGCGAGCACCAGGCACGGTCCGTCGCGGTGGGCCACGGCCGCCTGCTGGTCGGGGTCGAGGGGAAGGCCGGGCACGGGAACCCTCTCAATGCTGAGGTCGAACGCATGTACGTCCGTTACCGGCAAGCGTACACCCCGGGCCGCCGAGCTCACTCGGTGCCATCGCGGCTGCCGTGCTGCGGCAGCGCAGCGACATCAGCCATCGCAGAGGGGCACGAACCTCGACGCGCCTCGCGGGTCGGCCCCGATGTGGCAGCGTGGTGATGTGCTGGACCTTCTCGACCCGCCGCGGACCTACCGCAGCCTCTTCGCGGTGCCCGGGTTTCGCCGCCTTGCCGGGGCGGGTCTGGTGGTGCGCACCGGCGCCAACATGCAGGCGCTGGTTCTTGTCCTCTTTGTTTTGCAGCGCTTCCACTCTCCGCCGCTCGCCGGTCTCGTGGTGTTCCTCAGCCTCGTTCCAGGGCTGCTGATCAGCCCCGTGGCGGGTGCGCTGCTCGACCGCCACCGGCGTGTCCTGCTGATCAACCTCGATTACGCGATCGCCGCGGTGGCTCTCTGCGGCATCGCCGGCCTCGACGCCGCCGGCCGTCTGCCGGCGGCGGCTCTGCTGGTGATCATCAGCCTCGCGTCACTGACCAATCCGCTGAGCAATTCGGGAACCCGGTCTCTGTTCCCGGTGATGGTCCCGCGTCCGTTGTGGGAAAGGGCCAACGCCGTCGACAGCGGGGCGTTCGTTGTGGCCGCCATCGCGGGCCCGGCCCTCGCCGGCCTGCTCATCGGTGTGGTCGGTGCAGTGGCCGCCCTGCTCGCGACCGCCGCCTTCTACGTCGTCGGTCTGGTTCTCCTGCTCGGCATGACCGAGCCCGCCCTCGAGCGCATGGTCAGTGGGTCTTTGACCGGCGACGCGTTGGCGGGACTGCGTTACGTCGTGCGCCAGCGGGAGTTGCGCGGCCTGGCGGTGGCCACCGCGGTTTCCAACATCGCCTTCGGGATCCTCACGGTGGGGATGCCGGTGCTACTGCTGTCGCACCTCCACGTCGGCGATGGCAGCGTGGGGCTCATGTATGCCGTCATGGGTGTCGCGGGACTGATCGCCAGTGTCGTCGCCGGACGCCTGAACTCTGAGAACCGCGAGGTGTGGTTCATCGTGGTCGGCTGCGCGGTGTCGAGCCTGTCGATGCTGGCCATGGTTGTCGCTGCGAGCATCGGAGGTGGGCTGGTTGCCGTGGCCATCGCCATGGCGCTGTTCGGGATCGCCAACGGCCCATACGACATCGGGCTCTTCTCCTTGCGGCAGCGGGTGACCTCCCCGGCGTGGATGGGTCGCGCGTTCGCGGTGTCCATGAGTCTCAACTTCATCGGCATGCCCATCGGTTCGGTGCTCGCGGGACCGATCGTGGAGCGCAGCCTGCCCATCGCGTTCGCAGTAGCCGTGGTCGTAGATGTGATCGCCGCCGTCGCGGCCGTGCTGATGCTTCGCCCACGGCGCGGAGTCGCGCCGAGGAGTGGGGAGAGCGTGGACGACGTGGCAACGTCGAGCGCGCTCAGGGGCGAGGATCTTGCGACCTCAAGGGGTGAGCGCACCACCTGTGTGAGAACAGGGATCCTCGCTG
>DAINCY010000079.1:0-4744 GCA_036732145.1 Candidatus Dormiibacterota bacterium | reverse complement strand
CCAGCCCGACGATGCCCATCGGCCACGCCGGGCTGCCGAGCACGATGGCAGGGGCATCGTCGGGCAGTCCGGCGACCAACTCCTCGGCCTCGGCCAGCGCCACGGCAACGGCGGCCTGGCGCTCGCGGTTCTGGGCGTCCAGCCGGGCCGCCAACGTGAAGGCCTCGTCCTCGTCGTCGCAGAGGCACAGGTCGAGGGCGAGCCTGGCGTCCTCCATCCGTCCCGCCGCGTTGATTCTCGGCCCGATGCCAAAGCCGATGTCACTGGCGCGCAGTTCCGCCTGCATGCCGGCCACCTGGCAGAGGGCGCGTATGCCGGCGTGAGCGCGGAGGCCGGGCAGCCCGCGCTGCACGATGAGGCGATTCTCACCGCGCAGCGGCATCATGTCGGCGACGGTTCCCAGTGCCGCCAGAGCCAGTCCCTCGTCGGCGCTGCCGTCGCGGACGAGGCCGGCGGCCTCGAGAGCAGCCAGCAGCTTCCAGGCCACCCCCGCGCCCGCGAGGCCGTCGAACGGGTACTCGCAGCCCGGCTGCTTGGGGTTGACGAGCGCATCGGCCGGCGCCAGCGAAGGGGCCGCGCCATCGGGCGCCAGGGGGAGGTGATGGTCGGTCACCACCAGTCTCATCCCAGCGGGCCGAGCGGCCGCAACATCGACGCTGCTGGTGCCGCAGTCGACGGTGATGACGCAGCCGACTCCCTGTGCATGGAGCTCGGCGAGAGCCGCGCCGTGGAGTCCGTAGCCCTCGCTCATGCGGTTGGGGATGTACGGGACGGTGTCGACACCGGCGCCGCGCAGGGCTCGGCTCAGCAGTGCGCAGGCGGTGACACCGTCGGCATCGTAGTCGCCGTACACGGCGATGCGCTGGTGGCCGTCGATGGCCGCCCGGAGAACGTCGACTGCGGCATCCATGCCGAGCAGTCCGTGCGGGTCGTGGAAAGGGGCGGCGGAGTCGAGAAACGTGGTCGCACTGCTGTCATCGTGGCCGCGCGCAGCGAGGATCCTGCCGAGCAGCGGCGCACGGCCGGCGAGCGGGGCGGAGTCCGAGACCTGCCAGCGGCGAGGGGCGGGCTTCATCGGCGTTCCTCGAGAGGGGCGGGAGAGATGAACTGAGGTTGACCGTGGCCGGCGACAGCTCCCTGTCGCCGGACCACAGCCTATCCCCTCTCGGGCGGGATCCGCCCTCTGTCAGACGCTCGAGGTGGCACCCGACGCGACGGCCGCGACGTTGCGGCCGCGCAAGCTCATGATCGCCCCGATCAGAGCCAGCCCCGCACCCGCCCCCACCACGTAGGCGCCGGCACCGATGGAGACGTTGACCGTGGCGCTCGCGCCGGCGGAGGGGCTCGCCGCCGCCGCCAGGACCAACGCCGCCCAGAAGCACGAGAGCAGGGCGGCGATGAGGCCGAAGAGCTGCCCCCAGCGCTGCCCTGCCGCAACGGCGAACGCGGAGGCGATGAGGAGGAGGGCCAGGACCAGGGTGGTGGCGATGTCGTAGCCGGCGTAGTCCAGCCCGGTCATCGTCGACACCGGGCGGCTGCCGACCGTACTGGCAACCGTGGACCACTGCAGAGGCAGGCCCGCGATGACGAGCACCCCTCCGACGAGAAGCATCACCGACGCGGCGGACACGCGCTTCATGCCCGAGGCTCTCTCTCTGGCGATGAATGCTGCAAACGCACCATGACAGCAAGCATCAACGTCTGGGGGGGTCGATGTCCACTGTTGGGCGGCAAAGAACCGTCAACGCTCGTGAAGCACGATTCAGGTCAGGCCCGCATCAATTGACGGAGGACGTGGGTGAGGATGCCCCCGGCCCGGAAGTACTCCACGTCGGTGGCGCTGTCGAGCCGGCAGACGGTCTCGAAGGTGGTCTGGCCCGTCGCCCCGGCGGCGGTGACCTCGATCGTCTTGCCAGGGCCTGCGTCGGCGACTCCGGCGATGGTGTAGCGCTCATGACCGTCGAGCTCGAGAGACTCGGCGGAATCGCCGTCGCGGAACTGCAGGGGGAGCACGCCCATCCCCACCAGGTTGCTGCGGTGGATGCGCTCGAAGGACTGCGCGATCACCGCTCGCACCCCCAGCAGCATGGGACCCTTGGCCGCCCAGTCGCGCGACGACCCCGAGCCGTACTCCCGGCCGGCCAGGATGATCAGAGGCACCCCCTCGCCGGCGTAGCGCATGGCGGCGTCGTAGATGGACACGAGCTCGCCGCTGTCCAGGTGGGTGGTCCAGCCACCCTCGCGGCCGCCGGCAAGCGAGTTGCGCAGGCGGATGTTGGCGAAGGTGCCCCGCATCATGACCTCGTGGTTGCCGCGGCGCGCCCCATAGGTGTTGAAGTCACGCATCTCGACGCCGTGATCGCGCAGGTATTCAGCCGCTGGGGATTGCGCGGAGATCGCCCCCGCCGGCGAGATGTGGTCGGTGGTGATGGAGTCGCCGAGCAGTGCCAGAACGCGCGCGTTCTCGATCGCAGCCTGTGGCCGGGATTTCTCCGCGGCGTCGCCGAAGAACGGCGGTTCGCGCACGTAGGTCGACTCCGGCTCCCACTCGAACATCGCCCCAGTCGGCGCCGGCAGGCTCTGCCAGTGTTCGTCGCCGTCGAAGATGCGCGCGTACTCGTCGTGGAACATCTCGCGCTGCAGGGCGGTCTGCGTGGCCTTGGCGATCTCGTCGGCGCTCGGCCAGATGTCGCTGAGGAACACGTCGGCACCGTCGCTGCCCCGTCCCAGTGGCTCGGTGGTGAGGTCGATGTTGACCGTCCCGGCGAGCGCGTAGGCGACCACAAGCGGAGGGGACGCCAGGTACGCCGCCTTCACCTGCGGATGGATGCGGCCCTCGAAATTGCGGTTGCCGCTGAGAACGGCAGCCACGGCGAGATCCTCGGCCTCGATCCGCGCTGCAACGTCCTCCGGCAGGGGTCCGCTGTTGCCGATGCAGGTGGTGCAGCCGTACCCAACGGTGTTGAAGTGGAGGGTGTCGAGGGCCTCCTGCACGCCGGCGCGGCGCAGGTAGTCGGTCACCACCCGCGAGCCCGGGGCCAGCGAGGTCTTGACGTGATCGGCGACCGTGAGCCCGCGCTCCACAGCGTGCTGGGCGAGCAGGCCGGCGGCGAGCATCACCGAGGGGTTCGACGTGTTGGTGCACGAGGTGATGGCGGCGATGACCACCGCGCCGTCAGCGAGGCGCGCGGCCCTGTGGCCGTTGCCATTGCCGCTGCCGGTGCCGGTGCCCGCCGGGACCGGCTCGGAATTGCCCGAGTCTCCGGCGGGGATGCCCCCCTCGGCGACGAGGCGCTCGAGGTCACCGTCTCGCTGTGTCTCGGTCTTCGAGCCACCGCCTCCGTACACCGCGGTGAACGAGTCCCACACCCCCGGCAGCGCCACGCGGTCCTGGGGACGGCGCGGGCCCGCGACCGAGGGCACGATCGATGCGAGGTCGAGGTCGAGAATCTCGCTGAAGACGGGCGTTTCGGTCTCGTCTGTCCGGAACATGCCCTGCTCGCGGCAGTAGCGCTCCACCAGCTGTACGTGCTCCTCCTCGCGGCCGGTCTGGCGCAGATATTCGAGGGTGCTGGCGTCGACCGGGAAGAACGAGGCGGTGGCGCCATACTCGGGCGCCATGTTGGAGAGCGTGGCCCGATCGGCGGCCGTCATCGAGGACAACCCGGCGCCGCAGAACTCCACGAACTTGTTGACCACGCCGTGCTTGCGGAGCATCTCGGTGAGCGTCAGCACCAGGTCGGTGGCGGTGGTGCCGGCGGGAAGCGCGTTGTGGAAGCGCACCCCGACAACCACAGGGGTGAGCAGGAAGAGGGGCTGACCGAGCAGGCACGCCTCGGCCTCGATACCGCCGACGCCCCAGCCAAGAACCCCGATCCCGTTGACCATGGTGGTGTGCGAGTCCGTGCCCACCAGGGTGTCGGGCAGCGCCACTCTGTGGCCATCGATCTCAGGAACCTGCACAACGCGGGCCAGGTACTCGAGGTTGACCTGATGGACGATGCCCATGCCCGGGGGGACGACACGGAATCCGTGGAAGGCCTGCTGCGCCCAGCGCAGCAGCATGTAGCGTTCGCGGTTGCGCTCGTACTCCCGCTCGATGTTGCGTGAGTAGGCCTGGGCATCGCCGAATGCATCGACCTGTACGGAGTGGTCGACGACGAGGTCGACCGGAACCAGGGGATCGATGCGGCCGGCGTCTCCTCCGGCGCGTTCCATGGCGGCGCGCATGGCGGCGAGATCGACCACCGCCGGCACCCCGGTGAAGTCCTGCAGGAGCACACGTGAGGGGACGAAGGGCCGCTCAAGGTCCTGCGCCGGTGGCGTGCCGTCCCAGGCGGCCAGCACCGCCACGTCGTCCTCGCCGGCAAACGATTTGTCGGAGTGACGCAGGGCATTCTCGAGCAGGATCTTGAGGGTGACGGGGAGCCGCGAGGGATCGCCGACTCCGGTCTCGGCGAGCCGGTCGAGGCGAAAGTACTCGACGCCGTCGGCCAGTTCGGCCCGTGCGCCATAGCGATCCGCGCTGCTCGTCGATGCCACGGCTCGATCATCCCACTCGCGCAGGGCGGACGGCGCCAGCTGTGCACTTTCCGGCGCGCGAGGCGAATGCCGAGCCGGCGCGCGAGGCGCGCCGAAGAGTGGGGTGTGCTGGGTCGAATTCATTTCGACCCTGCGAGGGGCGAGAACCTTGCGACCTCAAGGGGTGAGCGCACCACCTGTGTGAGAACAGGGATCCTCGCTG
>DAINCY010000078.1:0-5497 GCA_036732145.1 Candidatus Dormiibacterota bacterium | reverse complement strand
CCTTGGTGGTGGTCATCTTGGTTCCGGCCAGTTCCGACATCAACGCGAGGATGCGACGCTGAACGGGGGCCTCGTGGTCGCGACCGGGCAGATACCACTCGAGCATGCGGCTGATGTATCCGGGATCCTCGAGCTTGTCCAAGACGCTCGGCGAGGTCATCGTCGTGGGGTGCTTCGGTGCGTCGTTGGTGCTGCGCAGCATCCACAGCGTCATGCGCAGGATGGCGGGCAGCTCGTCGGGCTTGTTGGCCACCGCCTTGCGCAGGTATTTGGCATAGCAGGCGGCATGGCGCAGCTCATCCGCAGCCAGGATCTTGAAGATCTTGCGCAGCAGAGGCTCAGGCGCGTTGCGGCTGAAGGCGGTGTACCAGTGCGCCAAGCGCTGTTCACCGCAGAAGTGCATGGTGAGGGTCTCGATCGCCGGGCCCTCGGCGAAGGTGAGGCGCAGCTCGGGAAGCTCCTTCTCCTCGTCGAATGTCTCGCCGCACTGCTCGAGGTACTTGCGCAGGACCATGTGGTGCTTCATCTCCTCGTAGAACCAGATCGAGATGAAGCTGCAGAAGTCGATGTCGGTGTAGAAGTCGCGCAGAAACATCTCAGTCGCGTACAGCGCGCTGAGCTCGGTGAGGCAGATCTGGCGGAGGTCGTGGATCCACTGCTCAGTCAGCAGGCTGTGATCGATCTTGGTGAAATCGATCTCGTCGGTGAAGTTCCAGCGGGCGCGTTCGAGGCGGATGAAGAGGTCGTCATAGAGCATGGCTCCAGTCTCTCCCACTGATCGCCGCCAGCCATCGGCCGTCGGAGCGGATTTCGGAGGCAATATTTGGCCATGGCGTCCATAATGGCCACCATGTCTAACAATTCAGCTGTCCAACCGGTCGCCTCGCCACGGGAATGGGCCGCCACGGCCACCCTGCCGCCCGAGGTCACCTCGCGCCTCCTCGCCGAGGTCGATGTCATCGCGGGCCGGATGACCCGTCGGATCGCCGCCGAAATCGCCCTCCCCGCCCAGTTCCGCAGTATCGGCTACCTGCGCACCGTCACCAGCGCCTGCCGGGACGCACTCCGCACCCTGGTCCGACTGCTCCGCGACGGCCGCGGCCTGCGTACCGCCGACCTCCAGCGCCTCGGGTCGATGGGCGCACAGCAGGCGGAGATGGGGGTGCCCCTGGACGTGCTTCTGGCTGCCTACCGGCTCGCCGCCAGGGTCGTGTGGCGCGAGCTGATCGGCGAGTCGGCGGGCCTCGAGAGCCTGCCCCCGGCCACCGTCATCGCGGTCACGGGACAGGTGCTCGAGTACCTCGACGAGATCAGTGGGGCGGTCGGCTCCGCCTACCTGGAGACCCGCGAGGTGCTGATGCGTCGCCGTGACCTCGACCGCGACCGCATTCTCCAGCGCCTGGTCGCGGGGGACGTCAGCCCAGAGCTCCGCCGCCTCGCCGCCGCCAGCGATCTCGACCTGCAGCCTCCCTACCTCGTGCTCGCCTGCTCCATCCACTCCGAGGAGGCCGAGCGCGCGCTGGAGCGCGCTCTGCGACCGCGGGGAGTGCTCATGGTCGGAGACCAGGCCGGCACCTGGATCGCGCTGGTCCCCGGGCGCGACGCGGTGACCACCATCCTCGACGAGGCCGAGCGGGCATTGGTCGAGCCGGCGGCGGTGCGTTGGGGAATCGGTCCCATCGCGGCCGCGCTCGACGACATCGCCGAGAGCGCGCGGCGCGCCCGCGAGGCTCTCCAGGTGGGAGCCCGCCTCGAGCCGTCCGCCCGGGCCTGGGACGACGCCGCGGTGGGCATCTTCGCAACGCTGGCCACCGATCCGGACGCCATGAGCCGGTACGTCCATCACGTCCTCGGCGGCGTCCTTGCGGTTCCGCCGTCCCGCAGTCGGCCGCTGCTCGACACCCTCGAGGCGCTGCTGGCGACGCCCAGCCTCAACGACGCCGCCGCGACGCTGGGCCTGCACCGACACACCGTGGTGTACCGCACCCGCCGTCTCGCAGAGCTCGGGGTCAGCTTCGACACCCCCGCTGCCCCGCACCGGCTCTGGCTCGCCCTGCAGTGCCGCCGGCTGCTCGAGGCCACCGAGCCAGGATGAGCCGTGCCCCAACAGCCAAGGACTTCGCCGTGCTCGGCCTGCAGCCTTGGGCCGGCGCCGACGAGATCCGCGCCGCCTACCGGCGGCTCGTCAAGATCCACCATCCCGACCGCAACCCCGGCGACAGTGAGGCGCTGGCGACCTTCCAGCGCCTCACCGACAGCTACGCGGCGCTGCGTAGCCACGCCCAAGCGATGGCGCGGCCGGAGCGGTCGCCGCTGTCCGCGGCGCTCGCAGGAAGACGGCGAGCGTCATCGCGGCGCGACACCGCTGCAGAGCCCACCTCGCTGTCAGACCTGGCCGTCGGCGGAGCCCTCTGGGTGGCCGCGGACGCGGTTCTGGTCGGTCCGGATCGGGCCGCCGCCCTGCATCCCGCCGCCCCGGGCAGTGCGTTTCCCTCGGCGGAGCGGGTGATCCGCGTGGAGCGGCGCGCTGACGGCTTTCACGTCTTCATGCCCCCCCAGCCATCGGCGCGATGGCCGGTGACCGCCGCCGCGGAGAGCGATGGTCTGGCGGTGGCGGCCCTCTGGGTGGGGGATCGGCAGGACGATGAGCCCGGCCGCGCCCCCGCCGCCCGCCTGCCCCTGCGACTGATGACCGGCAGGGTCGGCGAGATGGCTGTCGCCGAGCGCGGCTGGGTGGCCCCGGAGGCACTGGCGGTGGATGACGAAGGCAATTGGACCATCGACCTCGACCAGCCGCTCAGCCACGAACCGCACCGCGCCACACCCGTGCGAGTGCTCCGGGACACGGATGGATTCCGTGTTCACAGCGACATCGAGGCCGCGGCATGGTCGCCGGCGACATCCCGCCCCACCGACAGCACGGCCGTGCTCACCGCCATGCTGGCCGGGGTCACGCACCCTCCCTCCCCGTCGCCGGCTGACTGACCGCGACGCGATCTGCCGGGGTCACTTGGGGACGAGGGCGTTCCCTTCCGCTTCGCGAGCCAGCATGAAGAGCAGGTCTGAGCAGCGATTGAGGTAGCGAAGCACCTCGGGATTGGCAAGTCCACCGGCGCGCTGCAACGTCACCGCACGCCGCTCGGCACGCCGCACGAAGGTGCGTCCCAGGTCGATGGCGGCTGCGACGGGGTCGCCTCCCGGGATCACGAACCCGTTGGGCAGCGGCACGCTCGCCTCCAGGACCGCCACCTGGCCGTCGAGGGCTTCCACCATCGATGCCGTCACGGTGGCGAAGTGCTTCTCCAGCTTGTCCCGGTCCGAGGCCGCGGTGGCCAGCTCCGCTCCGACGGTGAAGAGGTCGCGTTGCAGGTCGAGGATGCGCTGGGCACGCGCGGGCTCGGAACAGATCGCACGGGCCAGGCCAAGTGCGCTGATCGCTTCGTCGAGCGCGCCGTAGGCCTCAGTGTGGAGATCGTCCTTGGGGACGCGACCGCCGTAGAGCAGGCCGGTCTCACCGCCGTCACCGTGGCGGGTGACGATGCTCACGCCACCCATCCGCCGTCGGCGGATGCTTCCGCCAGGATCTTGAGCGCACTCGCTTCGTTGCCTCGGGCTCGTTCCTCCACCCATTTGCTGGCCGCGATGGTCGCCGTGGTGGCGTCACCGACGGCGGTGGTGATCTGGCGGGTCAGCTGGGCTCGCACGTCCCCCGCGGCAAAGATCCCCGCGACGTTGGTCATCATGGTCATCGGGTCTGTCAGGTAGTAGCCGCCCGTGTCGTGATCGATGTGCGCATCGATCAGTCCGGTGTTGGGGATGAAGCCCACGAAGATGAACACGCCTTCGACGTCGAGTCGCGACCTCTCGCCTGTGAGGGTGTCGCGGAGCTGGACGTGGCTCACCTTCTGATCGCCCTCGATGGACTCCACCACCGCGTTGAGCACGATGTCGATCTTGGGGTGGGCTCGAGCCTCGTCAATGAGGATGGGCTGGGCGCGGAATTGGTCGCGGCGATGGATGAGGGTCACCTTGCTCGCGTAGCGGGTGAGGAAGATGGCCTCCTCCACGGCTGCGTCCCCGCCACCGATGACCGCCAGCTCCAGCCCCTGGAAGAAGGCACCGTCGCAGACCGCGCAGTAGGAGACGCCGCGGCCGGCGAGCTCCACCTCACCCGGCACATCCAGCTTGCGGGGGTTGCCGCCGGCGGTGACGATGACGGCGGGGGCGCGATACACGCCGGCGTCCGTCTCGATCACCTTGATGCCGTCGTTCTGGACGCGGATGCGGCTGACGGGCGAGTACACCATCTCCGCCCCGAAGTGCTCGGCCTGGGCGAGCATCACGGCGGCAAGGTCGCCGCCCAGGATGCTCTGGAAGCCTGGGTAGTCCTCGATCAACTCGGTGTTGAGCAGCTGGCCGCCGGGTGCCTTGGACTCGATGACCACCGCACGGATCTTGCTTCGGCCGGCGTAGAGGGCGGCCGTGAGTCCGGCGGGGCCGGCGCCGATGATGGCGATGTCGTAGTCGTTCACAGTGCTCTGACCGTACCCGAAGTTGGAGCACTCGAACCGGTGGCGGGTTCGCTCACCCGGCGGCGAACCTCATCAGCTCGCTGAGAACCCGGTTCAACTGGATGGCGTACCCCTCCTTCGCCGACTTGCTGGCCAGGGTGACGATGCCCACCACCCTGCCCTGTCTGTCGAGCACCGGCCCACCACTGTTGCCCGGGTAGATCGTCTGATCGTCGAGCACCAGCATGTCGCGGTAGTCGGTGGTGGTCGGCGTCCGGCCGGTGGTGGTGTCGCCGTTTACGGGCACGTCGGCCTCAATGCGGGTGATTCTCTCGTGGGTGATGTCGGCGTGGCCGGTGGCGTGGCTGCTGGCGATGGCCACCACGGACTGGGGGAATGCGAAGTCGGTGACCGAACCGGCGAACGGCGTCAGCGGAGCGCCGGCGAATCCGTCCTGGCTGCGAATCACGGCGACGTCGAGGGTGGGATCGGTGTGCAGCACGGTGCCGACGTGCGAGCTTCCATCACGGCCGCGGATGCGCACAGCCAAATACCCCTGGACGACGTGCGCGTTGGTCACGAAGTCGCCCTTGGAGTCGAGCAGCCAGCCCGTCCCGAGACCCTCGTCGGTCTTGCCAAGGGCCTCGATGGTCACGGTGCGGCTCAGCTGCGCACGCGCGATGTCGTCCAACGACAGCGTCGGGGACGGCGCCACCACCCTGACCGCGGGGCCGGGAGTAGCCAGCAGAACGCTGCCCGGCACCTCGGTGCGGTTGATCGTGATCAGGAACGCGAAGACGCCGGCGAGCACCACGGCGGCAACACCCAGCGAGAGGCGGAGCCCCGGCGAGATGGCCGAGCTACGGCGTGACACGAGATTGCATTGTGAGCCACATGCAGGGCCGCACCGACACTGCGAAGGACGGGGACTTGCCCCGCTCCGGTCGCGCAGCGACAGCGGCGCGCGAGGCGCGCCGAGGGGTCGG
>DAINCY010000077.1:0-5983 GCA_036732145.1 Candidatus Dormiibacterota bacterium | reverse complement strand
GTGGGGACCATCTCCAGGGCGGCGGGAACGCATGTGCGGTTAGGCTTGACGGTCAATGCCCCACGACACCATCGACATCCGCGGAGCTCGCGAGCACAACCTCAAGGGCATCGATCTCTCTCTCCCACGCGATCGCCTGATCGTGATCACCGGGCTCTCCGGCAGTGGCAAGTCCAGCCTCGCCTTCGACACCATCTACGCCGAGGGTCAGCGCCGCTACGTCGAATCGCTGAGCGCGTACGCTCGGCAGTTCCTCGGCCAGATGGAGAAGCCGGACGTCGACCACATCGACGGTCTCAGCCCGGCGATCTCCATCGACCAGAAGGGCACGAGCAAGAATCCCCGCTCCACGGTGGGGACGGTCACCGAGATCTACGACTACCTGCGACTGCTCTACGCCCGCATCGGACACCCTCACTGTCCCAACTGTGGACGGGAGATCAGCAAGCAGTCCATCGAGCAGATCACAGACCAGGTGCTGGCGCTCCCCGAGGGCACACGGCTGATGGTCACGGCGCCGATGGTGCAGGGCCGCAAGGGTGAGCACCGCGACGTCTTTGCCGATGCCAAACGGAGTGGCTTCGTGCGTGCCCGCGTCGACGGTGAACTGCGTGACCTGAGCGATCCGATTGCCCTCGACAAGAAGTTCAAGCACGACATCGAGATCGTCGTCGACCGCGTCGTTGTCAACCCCGACCTGCGCAGCCGCCTGCACGACTCCCTCGAGCAGGCCGCCAAGCTCACCGACGGCCTGATCCTGCTCATCCCCGTGGATTCTTCGAACAAGGCCGCGGCGACGTCGCCGCGAGTGGGGGGTGAGGCCGATCCGGCTGAGCCGGGCGGCCGAGGGGGGCGCATCGCCCCCCTGTCAAAGGAACAGGGGTCCCCAAGTGGCCTGCCACTTGGGGAAATGCTGTTCTCCAAAGACTTCGCGTGTGTGTATTGCGGGATCTCCATGGAGGAGCCGGCGCCGCGCAACTTCTCGTTCAACAGCCCGCACGGCGCCTGCCCCGCGTGCACCGGTCTTGGCATGAGGATGGAGGTGGATCCAGAGGCTGTTGTGCCCGATCCGTCGCTGAGCATCAACGAGGGTGCGCTGTCGGGATGGACGCGCGGGCCATCGATGTCATGGCTCATGGACATCCTGGAGACCGTCGCCAAGAAGTTCAAAGTGTCGCTGAGCACGCCATGGAAGACCCTGTCAGAACAGGAGCAGCGGCTCATCCTCTACGGCCTGCCCAAGGATGAGACGGTGCGCATCCGCTACGTCAGCCACAGCGGCTATTCGCGGAGCTACGACGCCGGCTTTGAGGGTGTCATCAACAATCTGGAGCGCCGCTACCGCGAGACGGAATCGGACTGGGTCAAGCAGGAAATCGAGCGGTTGATGATGCAGAAGCCCTGCCCGGCGTGCAACGGAGGCCGTCTGAAGCCCGAGTACCTGGCAGTCACCGTCGACGGCATGAACATCATGGATCTCTGCCGCCACAGCGTCCTGGCAGCCCTCGGTCGCATCGAGCGCCTCAAGCTCAGCGAGCGCGAGACCCTGATCGCGCGCCAGGTGCTCAAGGAGATCCGCGAGCGGCTGGGCTTCCTACACGACGTCGGGCTCGACTACCTCACGCTCGACCGCGGCGCGGCCACGCTCAGCGGTGGCGAAGCCCAGCGAATTCGCCTCGCCACCCAGATCGGCAGCCGCCTGATGGGAGTGCTGTACATCCTCGACGAGCCTTCGATCGGGCTGCACCAGCGTGACAACCACAAGCTGATCCGCACCCTGGAGCGGCTGCGCGACATCGGCAACACTCTCATCGTCGTTGAGCACGATGAGGACACCATCCGCGCTGCCGACTACATCGTCGACGTCGGGCCGGGTGCCGGCGAGCACGGCGGCTACGTCGTGGCCGCGGGCACCATCGACGAGGTGCTGGCAACACCTCAGAGCATCACGGCGCAGTTCCTCAATGGCGTGCGATCGGTTCCGGTCCCACTCATCCGCCGCCGCGGCAACGGCAAGGAACTGCTGGTGCGCGGGGCCACCGAGAACAACCTCAAGGGCGTCGACGTCACCTTCCCGATGGGCATGTTCATCTGTGTGACCGGGGTCAGCGGCAGCGGCAAGAGCACCCTGATCAACGACATCCTCTACCGGCGTCTGGCACAGCATCTGTACCGCGCCAAGCAGCGCCCGGGACGTCACGAGAGCGTCGACGGTTTGACGCTGGTGGACAAGGTGATCGATGTCGACCAGTCGCCGATCGGTCGCACCCCGCGCAGCAACCCTGCCACCTACGTGGGGATGTTCACGGACATTCGCGATCTCTTCGCCAAGCTGCCCGATGCGCGCGTGCGTGGCTACAAGCCGGGCCGCTTCTCCTTCAACGTGGTCGGCGGGCGCTGTGAGGCGTGCGCGGGCGACGGCATGATCAAGATCGAGATGCACTTCCTGCCGGACATCTACGTGACATGCGAGGTGTGCAAGGGCCGGCGCTACAACCGGGAAGCGCTGCAGGTGCTGTTTCGCGACAAGAGCATCGCCGATGTGCTCGCCATGACCGTCGACGAGGCTGCTCAGCTGTTCGAGAACCAGCCACGGATCGTCCGCAAGTTGCGCACCCTGCAGGACGTCGGCCTCGGGTACATCCGCCTCGGCCAGCCGGCCACCCAGCTGAGTGGGGGAGAGGCACAGCGGGTCAAGCTGAGCACCGAGCTCAGCAGGCGGGGGACCGGGAGCACCGTCTACATCCTCGACGAGCCCACCACCGGCCTGCACTTCGCCGATGTCGAGAAGCTGCTGGCCGTTCTTCATCGACTGGTCGATGCGGGCAACACCGTCATCGTCATAGAGCACAACCTCGACGTCATCAAGACCGCAGACCACGTCATCGACCTCGGTCCGGCCGGCGGCGACGCCGGCGGCGAGGTGGTCGCGCTCGGAACACCCGAGGAGATCGCGGTGGCGCCGCTCAGCGCCACCGGTGAGTACCTGCGTCCCCTCCTGCGCCGGCGAGACCCGGTTCGCCCAGGCGCCGCGACGCACCCGTCTGCCAACGGACGCCGTAAGCGCGCCGCCGTCGTCGTCTGAGCCGCGCGGCGGCTCGCGAAACGACCGCGCATGCGGTACCGTTCGTGCCATGGTCCAGCCGGACACCGGGGGAGAGGAACGTCGCGTTCGTCTGCGCCGCCTCGACGATTGCCTCAGCATCCTCGAGCAGGCACACGAGCTCGACCTGACCATCGTCACGGCCGGCATGGCCGACGCGCTCAGCGAGCGGGTCCCCACAATCCGTGAGGGGATGGTGATCACCGACGCCATCGAGGAGGTGCTCCGCCAGCAGGAGCCCTACATGATCCAGGTGCGCCCCGAGGTCACCCGCAGGGTGCGGCGGCGCCGTGATCCCTTCGACGTCAGGCTTCTGCTGCAGAGGCGCTGAGCTCTTGCCGGCGGCGGAGAGTGGGCCGCTGCGGGCTACACTCCGGGCCAAGTGAGCGCATTCGGCTTCGACCCCGAGGAGATCCTCCGACGCCGGCGCGGACCCCGTGTGGTGCGCACCGGGGGCGGCCCGCCGCGGCGTCGCCGCGGCCGGCGCTTCCTGGTCATCTTGGTTGGTGCGATCGTGCTGGTGGTGGCGCTCGGTCGCTCGGCTCTGGGACTGCGCGCCAGCTACCTCTACTACGCGAGCCTCAATCACACCAACGTCTTCTGGACACCCTTCCTCGCCCAGGTGGTGCTGTTCCTCATCGGCGCGCTCATCACCGGCGGCGGGGTGGCGCTGAGCATCTACGGCTGGGTGCGCGCCGCGCGCAACCTCGACAGATATGGCGGCCGGATCGCGTTCTGGGCCGGCATCGCCGTCGCGGTGATCGCGGCGATCGCCGGCGGAGCATTCCTGGCCGGTCAGTGGCAGGACGTCCTCCTCTGGCTCCACGGGCAGTCGTTCGGCGCCCAGGATCCGGTCTTCCACCAGGACTACTCGTTCTTCATCTTCACCCTGCCCGTGCTCGACGACATCCAGGGACTGTTCTGGGCGGTCGCGCTGGTGGGGCTGATCGGTGCCATCGGACTGGCAGCCTTCTCCTTCTCGCTGGCCAACGCGCCCACCGAGGTGACCCTGCCCGTGAAGCCGCCCGAAGGCGGGAGCTTCGAAGAGGGCTTCCGCTCAGCCGTGACCCACGCGGGCATCGCTCTCGCCGGGATCTTCGTGCTCGCTGCGCTCGGTGCCCATTTCGGCGTCTACCACCTGACCACCTCGCAGCACGACAACTTCGTCGGGCTCGACGCCACCCAGCGCAACGTCACCCGGCCGGTGCTCGGGGTTCTCCAGTGGGTGGCCCTGGCGCTGGCGGTGCTCACCCTGGCGCTGGTGCTGGTGCGGCGCAATCGCGGCGCCCCTGCGAGCGCGGCGGTCTTCGCGGGCACGCTGGTGGGCTGGCTCGTCCTGGCCGGGGTCGTGCAGGGCGTGCCCGCGCTGATCTACCAGGGCGCATCGGTCAACCCCAACGCCCAGGTGGCGCAGACGCCGTCGATCAACGACTACCTCGCCACCAGCCGGTACGCGTGGGCGCTGCAGCCCTCCAACGTCGAGGTCCGCAGCTTCGGTACCGTCGGCGCACCAACGCTGGCCGACCTCGCCGCTGACCCGGGGACGCTGCGCAACGTGCGCATCCAGGACGTCACCCAGCTGCAGGAAACCTTCGCGCAGATCGATCGCAGCCGCAGCTACCAGAACTATCCAACGATCACCGTCGATCGGTACCCGGCAGCCAGTGGCGGCGGAGCCACGGAGGTGATGCTCGGCCCTCGCGAGATCTCCGAGACCGACATCCCCAACGCATCGTTCATCAACAGCGCGCTCAACTACACCCACGGCTATGGGATCACCGCGGTGTCGGTCAACGCTGTCGCCGCCGAGGGGAAGCCACAGGTCCTCGTCGGCCGGCAGCCGATGACGCAGGTGTCAACAGATGCGCCGCCCGGCCTCAGCTTCAACGGCGCGACCGGCGACCCGCGCATCTATTGCGGCCTGTCCACCACCCAGCCGGTGGTGACGGGTACCCAGCAGAGCGAGTTCGACTACCCCTCGGGAGGCGGTGACGCCACCTTCCATGCGGGCAGCGAGATGCGGGGCATCGCGGTGGGCAACCCGCTCGACAAGCTCGCCGTCTCGGTGGACTCCTTTGGGAGCCTCGACCTGTTCCTCAACAACTCGCTGACCGCCAACAGCCGCGTCCTCGTCCACCGCAAGATTCAGGACCGCATCACCAGCATCGCTCCGTTTCTGCACGTCGACGGCGACCCGTACGTGGTTGTGGACAGCAGCAATGGCCACCTCAACTACATCGCGGACGCCTACGTGCAGACGGACCGCTTCCCGGAGGCGGCCGTGCAGAACGGCTCGTCGTACATGCGCAACGCGGTCAAGGCCGTCATCGACGCGCGCACGTGCGCGATCACCCTCTACGCCGTCGACCTCAGCGAGCCCCTCACCGCCGCGTGGAACGCCATCTACCCGGGGCTCATGCAGCCGCTCGACAGCATGCCCAGCTCGCTGCGCGCGCACCTCCGCTACCCCGAGGACCTGTTCACCGCGCAGGCGCAGGTGTACGCGAACGTTCACGTGGCCAATGCCTCGGTGTTCTTCAACGGCAGCGACCGCTATCGCATCGCACAGCAACAGCTTGCCGGCCAGCAGCAGGACACGGTCCCGTACTACGTGGAGGTGACGCTCCCCGGTGACCTGCAGCCCAGCTTCGTCCTCTTCCAGTCTTTCTCGCCGGCAAGCTCGAGCGGTGGTGGTGCCAACAACATGACGGCGTGGCTGGCGGCGCAGTCCGACTACACCAACACCGCCCATCCCAAGCTCGTGGCGGTGCCGCTCAACAACTCCGTCAACGTGCTCGGCCCGCTCCAGTTCGACAACAACATCAACACCGATCCGATCATCAGCCCCGAGGTCAGCCTTCTCAGCCAGCACGGTTCGTC
>DAINCY010000076.1:0-6818 GCA_036732145.1 Candidatus Dormiibacterota bacterium | reverse complement strand
CGCCTCGCGCGCCGCTGTCGCTGCGCGACCGGAGCCGGGCAGATCCCCGCCCCTCACAACCCCTCGGCGCGCCTCGCGCGCCGCTGTCGCTGCGCGACCGGAGCCGGGCAGATCCCCGCCCCTCGCGTTGGATGTCCGGACGCTGTCCGGCGACCATCGCTAGCGTCGACCGGCTCGCCGGGGTGTTGTCGAGGTGTTCGGTCGGGAGACGCGATGGATCAGGTGTCGATGAACGACGGCCTCGAGGGCCGCGAGACGATCGCCTTCGGGCTGGCCGCGGGTGAGATCGCGGTCTTTGTCCTGGCGCTGATGGCCGGGTACGCCGTGCTCCGCAGTGGCCTCGCCGGAGGCATCGCCTGGGGACTCGCCGTGGTCGTCGTGGCCGGCGGGGCAGCGCTGGCGTGGGGACGGCTGGCTGGGCGGCCGCTGCTGGAGTGGTCCCTGCTGCTGGCCCGCTTCCTTGTCCGGACCCGCCACGCCCGAGTGGCACGGCTGCGCGCCCGCTGCCAGCGGTGCAGCCTGCCCCGCTACGCAGCGACGCTGGTGGAGCGGTTGCCACAGCGCTTGGTCGGCCGGTCACGGCGCTCGACACCACGCTTGGAGGCGGGGGCGGTGGTCATCCCCCTGGCGTTGCGCCGCCATGACGGTGACACCGAGATGGCGGAGCCGGCCGCTGCGCGGGCTCCGGGAGTTCCTCTCACGGTGGTCGATGGCGAGACCGGGACGGGCGCCGCGGTCACCGCTGACGGGCACCGGCACAGCCATGTGGTCAGCTTCTTCTCCCTCAAGGGGGGAACCGGCCGCACCGCCCTGGCCGTCGAGGTGGCGGCGATCCTGGCAGTCCGTGGCCGCGCGGCGGCGGCCACCGGGTCGTCCGGCCTCCGGGTGGGCCTTCTCGACCTCACGGAGCGCAGTCCCGGGGTGGGCCTCCGCCTGGGGATGGCGCCCCCGCCGCCAGCGCTCGGAGGTGCCTCGCCCGCCTCATCCGGCTACCTGCTGACCCATGAGCTTGGGCTGCTCGTCGGCGTCCCCCCGGTCCCCGCGTCGCCGCGAGACCTCGCCAGCGCGTCGTTGCCGGACACGCTGATCGAAGCCGCCGAGCACCGGGGCTGCGATGTGGTTGTGGTCGACATCGACTGCGACCTCAGCCCCCGGTGCTTGCGGGTGCTGCACCGCTCCGATCAGGTGATGGTGACGCTGACACCGACCGCAGGCGGCGTCGTCGATGCCTATCGCAGCGCCGCAGTTCTGCGCGGGATGGGACTGCGTGACCGCATCGCGTACGTCGTCAACAGGTGGCGTCCGGACATCGACCTCGGCGAGACGATGGCCGATCTGGGAGGCGACATCGTGGCGGAAATTCCCGACGACCACGCCGTCGTCGATGCCGAAAATCGCCACCGGATCGCCGCATTGGACGGCAGCGGGTCCGTGTCGGAGGCCCTGACCCACCTGGCCATGGTCGTCGCGAACGCGGGCGGCTGGCGCAGCTCGTGGCGCCCGCGCCTGGCTGGGGCAGCCAGCCCGGAGCAGTCGTGGTCGAGCGCGCGCGGCTCCGGGCGCGGCTGACGGCGTGGCTGCGGTCGCCGCCATCGCACTCGACTCCCTCGATCTGACCGCCCTGGAACCCGCCACCCAGTCGACGTGCATCGAGGCCATGGCGCGCCTGCTCTGCAGCCTCGAGCTGCCGCTCCAGTTCGTGGTCAAGCGACGCCGGCTTCCCGCCGCCGGGCCCCAGGAGATCGTCGCCCGCAGCCGCGTCGCCGAAGCGCTCGACACGGCGATCCGCATTTATCATGCGGAGATGCTGGCGGCGCTGCCGGCGTTCCGCAGCGACGTCCTCGCGGTCATGCGCCGCGAAGATGGCGACGTCGCCGCCCTCCACCGCCAGCTCGCCATGGCGACCGAGATGCTGCGCTCCGCCGGCTTGCGTTCCCGAGCGCTGTCCGACGCCGAATTGGCTGTTGCCAGTGGGGCCGACGGTGCCGGTGACCCCTCCTCGGCCGCCGGCGTGGGAGAGCGCGTCGGCTGTATCACGCTTGCCGGAGGCGCTCGCTGCGGCCTGGAGCTGGAAAGACTACCGGGCAGGCCGGTGGCACTGGGCTGGCCGCATCCCATGCTCGCCGCCTCCGCAGAGTTCGACGCCTCCATCCATCTTGTCCCAGTCGACGCGACCGCCGCGCATCGGGCGATCGAGCGACGGTTGCGCAATCTCACCGCCGACCGTCTCCTCGAGATCGAGCGCGGCCGCATCGGGGACGCCCACCTCGATGTCGGACTGGACGCTGCTGGGTCTCTGCGCGATCGTCTGGCGCGCAACGAGGTGCGTCCGCTGCGGCTCTCCATCGCTGTCGCGGCCCGTGGGTCGACGGAGGCGGAGGCGCGCCACGCCGCGGAGGTGATCCGCGCGGCGGCGGCGGGAGCGGGCCTCAGGCTTCGCCACGCCCATCTCCGGCACGCCACCGCCGTGCGCAGCACTCTGCCGCTGGGCGAGGCGGCGCCCGGGGGGAAGCTCGTCGACTCAGCCTCGGCGGCCACCTGCCTGCCGCTCACCGAGACCGTCTGCGACGACCCCGAGGGCTACCGGCTGGGTGTCACCCGGCGCTCGGGGATGCCGGTGTCGGTCGATGTCTTCGACACCGACAAGCACAGCAACGCCAACGTGGCCGTGTTCGCCACCAGCGGCCATGGCAAGAGCTTCACCATCGGCGCGCTGGTCCTGGAGGCCGCCACTCGCGGGGTGGGGTCACTCATCGTGGACCCCGAGGGCGAGTACCAACGCCTCATGCATGCCGTCGGCGGACAGTACCTGCATCTTGGGTCTGCCGGATCGGGAGCGCTCAACGTCTTCGACGCGGCACCGACCACCCGGGACGCGATCCCGGTGGCGGTCGACCTCGTCAACGTCCTCTGCGGAAGCGCGCTCGGGGAGGTGGAGCGCGCTCGAGTCGACGCCGCTCTCAACGTCGCTGTCGAGGCGGCCTCTGGCAGGCACCGCCCTGTGCTGCTCGGTGATTGCGTGGCGTCCCTAGAGCACACCGCTCCGCGCGCGGCCATGGTGTTGCGCCGCGTCTGCCGCGGTCCGCTTGGGGCGATCTTCAACCGGCCCAGCGACATCGACCTCGACAGCGAGCTCTGCGCCATCTCGCTGCGCGACCTGCCCCACGAATTCGTGCCCGCGGCCACCCTGCTGATCGCGCAATGGCTGTGGACGAGGGTGCGCAGGGAGCGGAAGCGCCGCCACATCGTTCTCGACGAGGTGGGCGCGCTCTGCGTCCACCCCCCGCTGCGGGAGCTCCTGGTGCAGCTGGCCCGGCGGTGCCGCAAGTACGGAGCGTCATTGGTGGTGGCGACACAGAACGTCGAGGACCTGCTGCGCAGCGAGGAGGGCTCGGTGGTGGCCACCAACTGCGCGACGGTGCTGCTCGGGGGCCACCGCGCGGCCGAGGCGCTGCAGATGGAGCGCGCGTTCGGCCTGACCGAGGGGCAGCGACGGTTCGTTGAACACGCATCGCGCGGCGAGTTCCTGCTGCTGGCGGGGCGGCGGCGGTGCGAGATCCGCATCGACGTGCCCGCGCTGCATCGCTCCATCCTGGTGCCGCGCTGAGCCTCGCCGAGCAGGGCGAGAGCCGGGTCAGCAGGATCACAATGAGGGGGCGCCACCCCCTTGACGTTCCGACCGACTCGTACCAACATATGGGGGCCACCGGGCGGGAGACCCCCAAGATGTGGGATAATCGGGGTTCAACCGGCCAGGTCAGGGGACACTCCGACCCGGGGCGCCGTCTCACTCAACGTTGCACCAGAAGTCGCCCCGCCGAGATATGACGAGGGAATGCAGTGGATCGACCTGTCTCCGCCTCCGACGCCTCCACCACCGTGAGCGGCCGCAAGCAGCGCGGTCGCGGCGCTCCCGCACCGTCCAGCGTGGAACTCTCCCCAGCGACAGGGCTGAAGGTCACGCGTCGCTTCACCCGTGACGGTGTCCATCCCTTCGACGAGGTGACCTGGGAGAAGCGCAGCGCCATCATCGGCAACGAGCGCGGCGAGACCGTCTTCGAACAGACGGAGGTGGAGATCCCTTCGTCGTGGTCACAGATGGCCACCAACGTTGTGGTCAGCAAATACTTCCGCGGTCCGTTGGGCACGCCGCGCCGCGAGACCAGCGTCCGGCAGGTGATTGCGCGCGTGTGCGACACCATCGCCAACTGGGGTCGCGAGGGCGGCTACTTCGCCAGCGAGCAGGACGCGCAGGCGTTCCAGGACGAGCTGACCCACCTTGTGCTGCACCAGAAGATGAGCTTCAACAGTCCGGTGTGGTTCAACATCGGCGTCCCCGGCACGCGGCCGCAGGCGTCTGCGTGCTTCATCAACTCCGTCGAGGACACCATGGAGTCCATCCTCGGACTGGCCAAGACCGAGGGAATGCTCTTCAAGTACGGCAGCGGGACGGGCACCAACCTCTCGCCGCTGCGCAGTTCCAACGAGCAGCTCGGCGGAGGCGGCACGGCCAGCGGACCGGTGTCCTTCATGAAAGGCTTCGACGCCTTCGCCGGCGTCATCAAGAGCGGGGGCACCACCCGCCGCGCGGCCAAGATGGTCATCCTCAACGTCGATCACCCGGACGTCGAGGAGTTCATCACCTGCAAGGTCAACGAGGAGCGCAAGGCCTGGGCGCTCATCGAGGCCGGCTACGACTCCTCCTTCACCGGTGAGGCCTACGGGTCGGTGTTCTTCCAGAACAGCAACAACTCGGTGCGAGTGACCGACGAGTTCATGCGGGCTGTCGCCGAGGATCGTGATTGGCACCTGCACGCGGTGACCGATAGCAACCGCGTCGTCAAGACGATGCGGGCCCGTGCGGTGATGCGGCTGATGGCCGAGTCCGCCTGGCAGTGTGGCGATCCCGGTATCCAGTACGACACCACCATCAACGACTGGCACACCTCCGCCAACAGCGGACGCATCAATGCCAGCAACCCGTGCTCCGAGTACATGTTCCTCGACGACTCGGCGTGCAACCTGGCCTCGCTCAATCTCATGAAGTTCCTCAACGATGACGGCAGCATCGATGTGGAGGGCTACCGCCACGCGGTGCACGTGACCATCACCGCCCAGGAGATCCTGGTTGGCAACGCGGCCTACCCCACCGAGCGGATCGGCAAGAACAGCCAGGACTTCCGTCCGCTCGGTCTCGGCTACGCCAACCTCGGCGCGCTGCTGATGGCGCGAGGCGTGCCCTACGACTCTCCGGAGGGACGTGACCTGGCCGCCTGCATCACAGCGGTCATGACCGGTGAGGCGTACGCACAGTCCGCGCGGATGGCGCGCGAGGTGGGACCGTTCACGGGCTTCGCCGTCAACCGGCAGCCCATGCTGCGCGTCATCGCCAAGCATCGTGAGGCGGCGTACAACATCCCCAGCGAGAATGTGGAGGCTGACCTTGTGGCCGCCGCACGCCGTGCATGGGACGAGGCTCACGAGCTCGGAGCCAAGCATGGGTACCGCAACGGTCAGGCCACAGTTCTGGCCCCGACGGGGACGATCGGTTTCATGATGGACTGCGACACCACCGGCGTGGAGCCGGACATCGCGCTCGTCAAGTACAAGAAGCTGGTCGGCGGTGGCATGCTCAAGATCGTCAACCAGACCGTGCCGCTGGCACTGCAGCGGCTCGGGTATGGGGATACCGCGGTGGGCGACATCTGCGCTCACATCGACGCCAACGACACCATCGAGGGTGCGCCGTCACTGCGCGACGAGGAGCTTGCAGTCTTCGACTGCGCCTTCACCCCGCAGAACGGCACTCGGTCGATCGCCTGGCAGGGACACGTTCGCATGATGTCGGCGGTGCAGCCGTTCATCTCGGGTGCGATCAGCAAGACGGTGAACATGCCCAATGAGGCGACCGTCGACGAGATCGAGCAGGCGTACATCGACGGCTGGAAGCTGGGGCTCAAGGCTCTGGCCATCTATCGTGATGGCAGCAAGCGCAGCCAGCCGATGGCCACGTCGATGGACAAGACCACCGGCCGGATGGTGCAGATCGTGGAGCGACCGCTGCGCAAGCGGCTGCCGGCGGAGCGCAATGCTCTGACCCACCGCTTCGAGGTTGGCGGCCACGAGGGCTACATCACAGTCGGCCTCTACGACGACGGTCAGCCCGGCGAGATCTTCCTGAAGATGGCCAAGGAGGGCTCGACCGTCAGCGGACTGATGGACGCCTTCGCCACCGCGGTATCACTGGCCCTGCAGTACGGCGTGCCCCTGCAGGCGTTGGTCGACAAGCTGTCGCACACGCGGTTCGATCCGCAGGGCTTCACCAAGAATCCCGAGGTGCCCATCGCCAAATCGCTGATGGATTACATCTTCCGCTGGATGGCATCGCGCTTCATGCCTCAGGAGGATCGCGACCGGCTCGGCATCATCCGTCGTGACGGGGAAGAGGATGCCGCGCCGATCGCCGCAGCGGCCGCTCGGGTTGCCGCACCCACCCCCAGCCGGTCCGCCACCACCGGCGTCAGCGGGTTCGCCGCGGTGCGAGCGATGACGCCGGCCGGCGTGGTCGACAACGCACCGGCTGCGTTCGTCAACCAGGGCGACGCTCCCTCATGCAGTGACTGCGGCAGCCTCATGGTGCGCAGCGGTGCCTGTTACAAGTGCCACAACTGCGGAGCCACATCGGGCTGCTCCTGACCACCGCCCTCCCCAGCCGAGCCCGGTCACGCCTCGTGGCCGGGCTTGTTTTTACAGGGGCGGGGCAGATCCCCGCCCCTCGGATGGTCGGAGTGAATCCGACCCTCCTCACCCCGACCCCT
>DAINCY010000075.1:0-7038 GCA_036732145.1 Candidatus Dormiibacterota bacterium | reverse complement strand
GGCCGACACGGCGTCCTCCATCCGGTGCTTCTTCTCCTTGAGCTCGGTCTCGGTTGCGGCACCGACCTTGATGACGGCGACGCCGCCGGCCAGCTTGGCCAGGCGCTCCTGGAGCTTCTCCTTGTCCCAGTCCGAGGTGCTCTTCTCGATCTCAGCCTTGATCTGCTCGATGCGACCCTTGATGGCGTCCTGCGAGCCCGCACCCTCGACGACGGTGGTGTCGTCCTTGGTGACGGTGATGCGGCGCGCACGGCCGAGCGAGGTGAGCTGCGCGGAGTCGAGCTTGAGGCCGACCTCCTCGCTGATGACCTGCGCACCGGTGAGGATGGCGATGTCCTGGAGCATGGCCTTACGGCGGTCACCAAAGCCCGGGGCCTTGACGGCCACGGCGTTGAAGGTGCCGCGCAGCTTGTTGACGATGAGGGTGGCCAGCGCCTCGCCCTCGACGTCCTCAGCGATGACCAGGAGCGGCTTGCCGCTCTGCACAACCTTCTCCAGGATGGGGAGCAGGTCGGCGATCGCGGAGATCTTGCGATCCGTGATGAGGATGTAGGGATCCTCGAGAACGGCCTCCATGCGCTGCGCGTTGGTGACCATGTAGGGGGAGATGTAGCCCTTGTCGAACTGCATCCCCTCGACCAGCTCGAGCTCTGTCTCCAGGCCCTTGCTCTCCTCGACGGTGATGACGCCGTCCTTGCCGACCTTCTCCATGGCGTCGGCGACGATCTCGCCGATGGCCGGATCCGCGGCAGAGATGGCGGCCACCTGGGCGATCTTCTCGCGGTCGCCGATGGGAACCGACTGCTCCTTGATGGCCTTGACGACGGCCTCGACGGCGAGCTCGATGCCCTTCTTCAGCTGGATCGGGTTGGCACCGGCAGCAACGTTCTGCAGCCCGGCGTTGATGAGCGCCTGAGCCAGCACCGTGGCGGTGGTGGTGCCGTCACCGGCGATGTCATTGGTCTTGGAGGCAACCTCCTTGACCAGCTGGGCGCCCATGTTCTGGAAGGGCTCCTCCAGCTCGATCTCCTTGGCGATGGTCACACCATCGTTGGTGATCGTCGGCGACCCGAATTTCTTATCGAGAACCACGTTGCGACCCTTGGGGCCGATCGTGATCTTGACTGCGTTGGCGACGCGGTCAACACCCTTGCGCATCTCGTCGCGGGCCTCTGCGTCGAAAAGCAGTTGCTTGGCCATCAAAACCCTCCTCCCGCCCTCTGGTGGGCGAGTTCAAAGCACACTGAAAACCTGTTCGGTTTGGTCGTGCCATGTTAGCACTCTCGTCATTGGAGTGCTAGCAGGCGGGTGCTCCGAGCGCCAGCCAGGGCCAGGGCGGGCGCTCCGATGCAGGAGCAATTGTGTGGCTGATCTGTAGCCACGCGGTGGTCATGACAGCGACTGCGACCAGGCGACGGCGATCCCCCACACGGCGCTCCATGCAGCAAGCACGGTGACCCAGCCCGATCCTGACGTGCGCGGCGCGCCGCCCCGTCCGCGGGTGCGAGCAAACCAGGCGGCGGTCTCGCGGCTGAGCAGACGCCACACCAGCCAGGGCGCGTAGGTGAGCTCGACGATCGTCGAGAAGACCAGGCTCGCGGAGCCGTGGCCCGTCACCAGCACCACCGCCGACACGATGCCGAGCGTGGTGATCAGGGCCATCAACGCCACCTGAACGAGGCGCAGGGATGGCACCCCACGACGCAGCCCCTCACCGAGGGCGAGCAGGATGCCGGCCCCGACCAGCCGGCCGGCGATGGCGGGGATGTCCCGCACAAGACCGAGATGGCCGGTGGCCGCAGCCAGGGCCTGGGTGGTCAGCTGGGCGGTCAGGGCCCAATCGAAGACGACGGCGACGCCGAGGCCGTGCGGGCGGGCGGATGTCTCTGCCATCAACGCCGCGATTGTCCCGTTTCTCGACCTCGCACCGAACGCGCCGTTTGACGCATTCGACGCCCGCGGGTACAGTTGGCCTCGATGGATGCGAGACCCGCCGGCGCGGTTCACATCGGCAGCTGGTGGCCGGTCCGACGCTATGTGCTCGCGGCCCTGCTGTTGGGGGCTCTCGTTGGGATCGGAGGCGTGGTGCATCCCCCGGCTCCGGTCGCGACCAGGCAGGCCGCCTCCGTCGGGGCTGTCCGACAGGCCGCGCCGGGCCCGGCCGCCGCCGCCGCGCCCGCCTCCTCGAACACAGTGGGGGATCCGCTGGCCGCGACGACCTCGCACCTCCCCTGGGGATGGTTCGCGGCGCTGGCGGCCCTCGATCTGCTTCTGGTCGTTGTGCTGATCGGCCGGAGGCTGCGTGGCCGGCCGGCGGATCGTCTGGCACCGGATCTGACCGCGGCCGAGACACTGATCCTCTGCAGCGGGTGGTGGGTGCCGCGTTCTCGGGCCCGGGCCCTGCGATTGCGCCACCGGGTGTCGCCATGGAACTGGCCCGTGCATCGCGAGCCCGTGCGCCGATTCGGGTAGGCGGCCCGCCGGCCGGAGAATAACCGGGTCCCGCGGGGGCGGCACGCGGATGACCGTGGTTCGGCGTCCAGCGACGGACATGCGCCGTCGCGCTGCCTTGCTCCACACTGCCACCCTGCCGTGCCTGATCCCACGCTGTTCGGTCTCGTCGTCGATCAACTCGCCGCTCAGCCGCCGCAGGTCGCGGGGGCCGGCGACCTGGTGCTCGCGGCCTTCGAGGGCTCTGCGTCGTTGCAGGCCACGCTGGCCGGCGCTCAGAGCGCCATGGCATCCCCGGCCACAGCCGCCCCGCCACGTCCGCCGGGTGTCTTTCTGCGCGCCGTCGAGGTGGAGGGCTTTCGCGGCGTTGGCCCACCGGTGTCGCTGGAGGTGCCGCCCGGGCCTGGCCTCACGCTGGTGGTCGGCCGCAACGGGTCCGGCAAGTCATCGCTGGCCGAGGCTCTCGAGATGCTGCTCACCGGCTCCAACCAGCGCTGGGCCGCCCGCCCGAAGGTGTGGGCCGACGGCTGGCGCAATCTGCACCATCGGCCGCCGCGCATCACCGCCACATTCGCCGTGGACGGACGCTCAGCGCCCATGACTGTGGCGCGGACGTGGGCCGACGGTGCGGACGTGAGCGCGTCATCCCTCACCGTCGACGGCAAACGTCGCTCGCTCGAGGAGGGTGGCTGGGATCACGCGCTGCGCAGCTATCCCCCATTGCTGTCGCACAACGAGCTGGGCCGCATCCTCGAGGGCAAGCCGACCGAGCTGTACGACGCGCTGGCGTCCATCCTCGGCCTCGCCGACATCGCCGCGGCGGAAGCACTCCTCCGAAACGAGCGCGTCAATGCCGACAGGGTGATCAAGGAGCAGCAGCGCGCCGCGGACGACATCTGCGCCCGGGTTGGGTCACTCGATGACGAACGGGCTGAGATGGTGTTGACGGCGCTCAGCCGCAGGGCATGGGACCTGAACGCCGTGCAGCAGGTCATCGCGGGCGGACTGATTGCTGTCGAGGAGCGGACGGCGCTGCAGACTCTGCGCGAGCTGACCACGCTGGCCGTGGTCGATCGCGAACGCGTTCGCCAGACGACGGCGCGACTGCGCGAGTTGAACGAGGAGATCGGGCGGCTGGGTGGCAGTGACGCTGCCGCCGCGCGCGACACAGCTCTGCTTCTCGAGCAGGCGCTGAGGGTTGATGCGCCGCACCAGGGTCTGAGTTGCCCGGTCTGCGGCAGCCCCGGCGTGCTGACGTATGAATGGCGGCTGAAGACCACCACCCGCATCGCCGAGTTGCGCGAACAGGCCATGTCGGTCGAGCGAGTTCATCGCGAGGCAACAGAGATCCGCACACAGGCTCGCCACATGATCCAACCGGTGTCTGGTGCGCTGACGGAAGCCGCCTCCGTTGGTGTCGACGCATCGGCTGCCCTTGCTCAGTGGCAGCGCTGGTCGTCTGCGCCGGGCAGCGAAGATCTGCTCGCGCTCAGCACACACCTTGACACGGTCGCCCCGGACCTCATCGCCGCTGTCGCCGGCGTCCGCAGCGCCGCCGGCGCCGAGCTGGAGCGGCGCGAGGACCGATGGCGTCCGGTTGCGCAGACCCTGATCGAGTGGCTCCCGGCAGCGCGGCGGGCCGAGGAAGAGCGTGCCCGGATGCCCCGCCTGAAGGCGGCGGAGGCGTGGATCAAGGATGCGCATGAGGCGTTGCGGCGACAGCGGTTCGAGCCAATCGCGGGCCAGGTACAGGAGAACTGGCAGGAGCTGCGACAGAGCGGCAGCGTGCAGCTGGGCGAACTGCGCCTCGAGGGCACCGGCACGTCGAACCTGCGCCGCCTGACGCTGGACGTGAGCATCGACGGCGAGAACGGAAGCGCGCTGGGCGTGATGAGCCAGGGTGAGCTGAACTGCCTGGCTCTGAGCCTATTTCTGCCGCGCGCGTCCATGCCCGAATCGCCGTTTCGGTTCCTGGTGATCGACGATCCCGTCCAGGCCATGGACCCCGTCAAGGTGGAGGGTCTGGCACGCGTTCTCCACCGTGTGTCGCAGAAGCAGCAGGTCGTGGTTCTCACCCACGACGACCGCCTTGCGGACGCGGTGCGGCGGTTGAACATGGAGGCGACCATCATCGAGGTGTCGCGACGCGAGAACTCAGTCGTGGAACTTCGCACGGACCTCGACCCGGTGAAACGGCACATCGACGATGCGCTTGCGGTTGCCATGAGCAGCAACCTGCCGCCCGAGGCGCGCCGGGTTGTCCCGGGCTTCTGCCGTCACGCGTTGGAGGCGGCGTGCGCAGCGGCCGTGACGCAGCGAATGCTGCACGATGGCAGGACGCATGCCGAGATCGAGAGCGCGCTGCAGGTTCCCACCACGCTGATGACGTGGCTGGCCATGGCGCTGCTCAAGGACACGGCGCGCAGCGGCGAGGTGATGGGCCTGCTCAACCGCTCGTACCCGTGGGCGGCTGACGTCGTGGGCCTCGCCAATCGCGGCTCGCATACCGGCATTCCGGCAGATCTGCTGTCGCTGGTGCGCTCGGCGGAGCGGCTGAGCAAGCTGATTCGAGAGGTGGGCAGTGGCGCCCCATGACCTCGCGGACGCCCACGACCTCGTCGGAGCGGCGCGCGACCTCATCCGCATCGACGATCCCCGCACCGCCGGCCTCTGGCCACGCGGTGCCGCGATCTTGGCCCGACAGTCGGTCGAGGCGTCGATGGAGGATCTGTGGCGTCTGCGCTCCCCGGGAATGAGGCGAATGACGGCGAGATGTCAGCTGCTGTGCCTCGGTGATTTCATCCACGACCCGGAGCTGGCGGGTCGGGTCAGCGTGACGTGGCACGGGTTGTCGCGCGCGTGTCATGTCCGCGTGTACGAGCTGCCGCCGAGTCTGGAGGAACTGCAGTCCTGGCTGGACTGCGCATGGAGGCTGGCCGAGGCGGTGGCGGCACAGCGGAACATCGCAGCGGCAGATGTCGGGTAGCCAACGCTCGCGTTCTACATCTGGGTGATGGACAGAGTATTGCCATGCCGAAAGCCTTTGACGTGGTCGTCCGCGGCGGGACTCTGGTCCGGCCGGGAGGACGGGCGCTGCTCGACGTCTGCATCCGCGATGGGCGGGTGGCTGCAACGCTGCCCCAGAACCACGAGGTGACCGCCGGCAGGACGATCGACGCTGCGGGCATGTTCGTCCTCCCCGGGATGGTGGACACCCACGTGCACCTCATGGAGCCCGGGGACACCACGCGTGAGGACTTTCCGAGCGGCAGCGCCGCGGCGGCGGCAAATGGGGTCACCACAATCGTCGAGCACACACACTCCTGGCCGGTGACCACCGTCGAGCGGTTGCGCGAGAAGCGCGCCCTTCTCCGCGGGCGCTCTCATGTCGACTATGGCCTGGCGGCGCACCTGTGGTCGGACAACTTCGATGAGATCGCCGGGCTCTGGGCGGAAGGCGCTGTCTTTTTCAAGATCTTCACCTGCGCGACACATGGCGTCCCGGCGACATGCGCGGATCGCATGCTGTCCGCCCTGAAGCTGGTCGCGACGCTGCAGGCCGTGTGCCTGGTGCATTGTGAGGACGATCTCATCACGGCTCAGAACGAACGTCTTCTCCGCGCCCACGGACGCACCGATGGGGGGCTGATCCCCGAGTGGAGATCGCGCGAGGCCGAGCTTGTGGCCTCTGGGATGGTGGCGTTGCTCGCCCGGTTGGCCGGCGCACGGACAGCGGTTGCGCATGCCAGCAATCCGGACGTGCTCGACCTCCTCGACACCGAGCGCGCACGTGGAGCGGCGATCGTCGCCGAATCCTGTCCCCAGTACCTGTATCTGCGTGAGGATGAGGTTGCGGATGGCGGCGCCCTGCGCAAGTTCACTCCGCCCGCGCGCATCCGCAACCGGCTTGACGAGGAAGCGATGTGGGATGCGCTCCGCAGCGGGCGAATCCACCACCTTGCCACGGATCACGCTCCGGCGACGCGCGAGCAGAAGTCGCATGGCATCTGGGACTCGCACTTCGGACTGCCCGGTCTGGACAGCACCCTCCCGCTGTTGTTGGACGCGGCCCTTCGAGGAAGGATCTCCCTGGAGAGACTTGTCGCGGCGTACGCCGAGGCACCGGCCCGTTGGTACGGCCTGTCGGCGAAGGGATCGCTCGAGCCCGGCCATGACGCCGACATGGTCCTCGTGGACCCGTCCGGATCGAGAGTGCTGACAGATGAAGGCGTGATCTCGAAGGCAGGATGGACTCCCTACGGCGGACGTCAGGTCCAGGGGACCATCGCCAAGGTTCTTCTGCGCGGCGAGCCAATCGCCGAATACGGCAGGCCCCGAGAGTCGCGGCGCGGACGCTATCTGGCCGGTGCTGGCGCGGAGCCGGTCGCGAACAGGCTCAGCTGATCGCAGATCCGACCGCTGGGCCTGGAGATGAAGACTTCCTGCCGGCCACGGGTGTGGCCTTGGGGCTTAGGCGAGCGGTCAGATCCTCGATGGACATGGGGCGGGCGAAGAGGTATCCCTGTGCCGCGGTGTACCCGAGGTCGAGCAGGGTGGCCGCCTCGGCCTCCGTCTCGACCCCCTCGG
>DAINCY010000074.1:0-7339 GCA_036732145.1 Candidatus Dormiibacterota bacterium | reverse complement strand
TCGACCTGACGAACCGGGTGCCTCGAAGCGAAGGGCCAATCGGCGTCGGTCAGGATGCGGCGAGCGGGTGACCACCGCTTGCCCATACCGAAAACACATACTTTCGCGTACTCGGTAGGGTCGGCATCCTCGCCAAGACCCTCCGAGCGTCCCCGAAGGAGGCTTGGCATGCCGAAGGTGGTCATGACTCACGCTGTCGTCGATACCGAACGCTGGCTCAAGGGCAAGGCCGAACGCGCGGCCGCACTCAGTGCATTCGCCACGAACGTGACGGACTATGCGGCGGCCGACGGGAGCAACAACATCGCCGTCACAGCCGACATCCAAGACGTGGCGACCGCGCAGGCGGCGCTGGCTTCGCCTTCGCCCGAGACTGCTGCCTTGATGGAGACCCACGGCGTCCTCCCCCCGATCACCACCTACATCGAGAGGTAGCCCGAGAGGCTGGATTCGTCGCGCCGGATCCTCGGTCGGCTATAAAGGCGGGGACTAACGGGCGTTCGACCTGGCCATCGCCATGGCCATCCTGTGCCTCGGCAATCGCACGCTGCGGCTCGAGGGTCATGGGTTCATCGGCGAACTGGCCCTCGATGGTTCGGTGCGCCCCGTCACCGGCGTGTTGCCCATGGCGCGCTGCCTCCGGGCGGCCGGGGTGCGCCGCCTGGCGGTCGCGGAGGAGAACGCCGCCGAGGCCGCGCTCGTCGACTCGCTCGAGGTGGTCGGGGTCTCCTCGCTGCAGCGCTGCGTCGGCCATCTCGACGGCAGCGACCCGCTGCCGCCGGCGAGCCCGGGAACAGCCCCGGCGCCGGAGGAGCCAGGCGACCTGGCCGAGGTGCGCGGCCAGGCCCAGGCCAAGCGTGCCCTCGAGATTGCTGCCGCAGGTGGCCACAACCTGCTGATGGTGGGGCCACCGGGCGGCGGCAAGACGATGCTGGCGCGGGCCTTTTGCTCCCTGCTGCCCGACCTCGACAATGAGGAGTCAATGGAGGTGGCGGCGCTCTACTCGCTTCGTGGGGCGCTGCGCGAACGGCCACCGACGGCCACGCGGCCGCCGTTCCGAGCGCCGCATCATTCGGTGTCCCGCGCCGGTCTGATCGGCGGCGGCAGCGGGCTGGCCCGTCCGGGCGAGATCAGTCTTGCGCATCACGGAGTCCTCTTCCTCGACGAGGTCTGCGAGTTCTCGCGCGGCCACCTCGAAGCATTGCGCCAGCCGCTCGAAGAGCGCGAGGTCAGCGTGGTGCGGTCACGGGGCGCCGTCCTGTTCCCAGCGGATTTCGTCCTCGTTGCTGCGGCCAACCCCTGCCCCTGCGGGCACCTCGGCGACGAGATGGGCTGCCGCTGCACGCTGCGGGCTCTCGGCGAGTACTCCAGCAGGCTCAGCGGCCCCATCCGCGACCGCATCGACCTGGTCATCGATGTGCCCCGCCAGCGATTTGCCGACCTCTTCGACGGATCTGCCGGCGAGTCCTCTGCGGCGGTGCGCGAGCGCGTGCTCAACGCACGTGCCCTGCAATGGGAGCGCAACCCGGCACCACCGCGACGGCGAACACGCAACGCGGCCCTCGACGGCAGGGAGCTGCAGAACACAGCCGGTGCAACCGCGGCCGCGACCCGGTTGCTTGGCCTGGCCGGTGAGCGCCTGCAGCTGAGCGCGCGCGGGTTCTTCCGGGTGCTTCGCGTGGCGCGTACCATCGCCGACCTGCGTGGTGCGCCGGAGGTCGGCGCGGCCGACGTCGGGGAAGCTCTGCGGTTTCGCGGGGAGGCGCCGCCGTCGTGACCGTGGCCATCCCGGCCCACCGCCTGGGTCGGGGTGCGCCGGGATGGCCTGACCGCCTCGAGCACCTCGACGTGCCTCCGGCAGCACTGTGGTTGCGAGGCGCGCTGCCGCGCTGCGGCGCGCCGTGTGTCGCTGTGGTCGGCTCGCGACGCGCGGCGCCCGGCGCTCTGCTGACGGCACGAGACATCGCTCTCGAGCTGGCCGCGACCGGAATCACCGTGGTCAGTGGGATGGCCCGGGGTGTCGACGCGGCGGCGCACCGCGGCGCGCTGCTGGGCGGCGGGGCCACCATCGCGGTGCTCGGCTGCGGCATCGATCTCTGTTACCCACCCGAGCACATCGAGTTACGCGACCAGATTGTGGCCACCGGCTGCGTGCTCTCCGAGGATGGAGGCATGGAGCCGCCGATCGGCTGGCGGTTCCCGCGGCGCAACCGGCTCATCGCCGCCCTGGCTGAGGCGGTGGTGGTGGTCGAGGCCACGGCGAGGAGCGGAGCGTTGAGCACGGCGCGCTGGGCCGCGGACCTCGGGCGTGAGGTTCTTGCGGTTCCGGGGTCGATTCGCAGCGCCAGCTCGGTGGGCACCAACCTCCTCATCCGCGACGGGGTTCGCCCCTTCCTGGACATCGCCGACCTCTTCGAGGCGGCACCCCACCTGCGTCGGGCCATGACGGCCGAGCCTGCCGCACGCCCTGAGCTCGATGTCAGTGAGCGCGTCCCGTTCACCAGCGATTCGTCGCTCGGCCGCGTTCTCGCGGAGTTGGGAGTGGACCCGGTCCACCCCGACGACCTGGCTGCGGCGCTGGGGCTGGACATGGCCACTCTGGCGGTGGCGCTGACCACCCTCCAGCTCCGCGGTGCCATCACCGATGTTTGCGGAGGCCGCGTTGCGCGTACCTTTTAAGGGCTCCTCGGTCTCGTCGGCCCGGGGCGTTCGTCCGAACCGTTGTTATCATCGGCCGGCCCTCGGCCGCCACCGGCCACCCCTGCGCCCCCTGGCGCGACACTCCCAGAGAAGATGCCCAACCGCCTGATCATCGTCGAATCCCCGTCCAAGGCGCGCACCCTCGCCAAGTTCCTCGGCGCCGGCTACACCGTCAAGGCGTCGATGGGCCACGTGCGCGATCTCCCCAAGTCCAAGATCGGAGTCGACATCGAGGCCGGCTTCGTGCCCGAGTACCAGGTGATCAAGGGCAAGGAGAAGCAGATCAAGGAGCTGCAGGCCGCCTCCAGGAAGGCGGACAGCACCCTGCTCGCGGCCGATCCTGATCGCGAAGGAGAGGCGATCGCCTGGCACATCGCCCAGGCCCTCAAGCTCAAGGACCCCGACCGCGTGGTCTTCCACGAGATCACCAAGGCCGCGGTCGAAGCCGCCCTCGCGGAGCCGCGCAAGATCGATCGGGGCCTGGTCTCGGCGCAGGAGGCCCGGCGGGTCATCGACCGGCTGGTCGGCTACAAGCTCAGCCCGTTGCTCTGGCGCAAGGTTCGCACCGGGCTGTCGGCAGGGCGGGTGCAGTCCGTGGCGGTGCGCCTGGTCGTCGATCGTGAGGCGGAGATCGACGCCTTCGTGACCAAGGAGACGTGGACTGTCGACGCCGTTCTCGAGAAGGACTCGGCGACCTTCACGGCGCGGCTGGTGGGCAAACGGGGCGAGACGCCGGCCGCCGAGGTCGACAAGCTCGAGCTGGCGACGGAGGCGGAGGCCACGGCCGTCGCGGAGGCGCTGGGCATCTCTGGGGAGGGGCATCCCACCGCGGCGACACCCCGATTCGCAGTCGAGGGAATCGAGAGCCGGGAGACATCACGACAGGCGCCGATCCCGTACACGACGAGCACCCTCCAGCAGGACGCCAGCACCCGGCTGCGTCTCTCCCCTCGGCGCACCATGAGCCTGGCTCAGCAACTCTACGAGGGAGTCGAGCTGGGTAGTGCCGGCCCGGTCGGGCTGATCACCTACATGCGCACCGATTCGACTCGGATCAGCGATGTCGCCAAGGCTCAGGCGGCTCAGCACATCACGGCGCAGTTCGGCAAGAACTACCTGCGCAGCGGGGCAACTCGCCAGCGTGTCGGTGCCGCCGCCGCCAACATCCAGGACGCGCACGAGGCGGTCCGCCCGACCGACGTCGCCAGAACCCCGGAATCGCTCCGCGACCAGCTCGATCCCGGCCAGCAGCGGCTCTACGACCTCATCTGGCGGCGCTTTGTGGCCAGTCAGATGGCGGCGGCGCGTTTCCTCAACACTCGCGCCTCCCTGGCGGCCGGCGACTTCCTCTTCCGGGCCAGCGGCTCGGTGCTCAAGTTCGACGGATTCCAGAAGGTGTGGAAGCGCGACGAGGAGAAGGACCGCGAGGAGAACACCCTGCCCGCGCTTGAGTCGGGCGAGCAGCTCCCCTGTGTGGCCTTCCATCGCGAGCAGCATTTCACCCAGCCGCCACCACGCTACACGGAGGCGTCGCTGATCAAGGAGCTCGAGGAGCGTGGCATCGGCCGCCCCTCGACGTACGCACCCACCATCGAGGTCATCCAGGAGCGCAACTACGTTCGCCAGGAGGAGCGCCGCCTCCACCCCACCGAATTGGGCAAGACCGTCGACACTGTGTTGCGCGAGCACTTTCCCGCCATCGTCGACGCTGCCTTCACCGCCGAGATGGAGAAGCGCCTCGACGGCATCGAGGAGGGCACTCGCGAGTACGAGGCCACCATCCGCGAGTGGTACGACCCCTTTGCTTCGACCTTGAGCAAGGCCGAGGCCAACATGGAGAGGGTCAAGGTGCCCGCGCGCGATACCGGCGAACTGTGCCCTCAGTGTGAGCTGGGCACCCTGGTCATTCGCGAGGGCAAGTTCGGTGACTTCACCGGCTGCTCACGCTACCCCGAGTGCAACTACATCAAGGACCGCAAGGCGGCGGCGGAGCCGACCGGCGAGCCCTGTCCGGAGTGTGGTAAGCCGCTCGTCCTTCGGCAGGGCCGGCGCGGGCCCTTCGTTGGCTGTTCTGGGTACCCGACCTGCCGCCACATCAAGGGGGACGCGCCCGCCACCGGTGCCGATGCGAGCACGGGCTCGACCGCGACGGAGGTGCTGGGCGCCTGCCCCGACTGCGGCAAGCCGCTGGCCCGGCGCAGCGGTCGTCGCGGCACGTTCGTCGGCTGCACGGGCTACCCGTCCTGCAAATACATCCAGGCCGGCTCGAACCAGGCGGGCGGGGGAGCAGCCGCCGCGGCCGAAGCCACCGGCCTGGACTGCCCGGAGTGTGGCAAGCCGTTGGTGAAGCGACAGGGCCGCTACGGTCCGTTCGTCAGCTGTTCCGGCTACCCGACCTGCAAGTACCGACCACCAAAGGGAGCGGCGGTCGAGAAGGTGGCGGCCACGTGAGTGCCATCCACGCCACCACCATCGTTGCCGTGAAGCGCGGCGGCGAGGTGGCCGTCGCCGGGGATGGACAGGTCACAGTCGGCGACGTGGTCATGAAACACCGCGCGGTCAAGGTGCGGCGCCTCTTCAACGACCGCGTCGTGGTCGGTTTCGCGGGGGCCGTGGCCGATGCCCTGACGCTCTTCGACAAGTTCGAGCAGCACTTGGAGAAACACCAGGGCAACCTGCTCCGTGCCGCAGTCGGCCTGAGCAAGGAATGGCGCACCGACAAGTACCTGCGCCATCTCGCGGCGATGCTGATCGCCGCCGATGAAGAGCGGCTCCTCCTCCTCAGCGGGGACGGTGAGATCATCGAGCCCGACGACGACATCACCGCGATCGGCAGCGGGGGCCCCTTCGCCCACGCCGCCGCGCGCGCCCTGGTGGAGAACACCGACCTCCCCGCCGCCGACGTGGCTCGCAAGGCCCTCGAGATCGCCGCTCAGCTCTGCATCTTCACCAACGACCACATCTCCGTGGAGACGCTGGCCACAGTCGAGCGGACCAGGGCGTGAGCGATCCGGTCACCGGCTTCGAGGTGAGCGCGGATCCGGGCGATGCTGCGGACGGTAACGGCCAGGGAGCGCTGTTCATTGCCGCTGAGCGGGCGACGCCTGAAACCGCTCCGAGCGATCCAGGTGCTGGACCGGGGTCCGGCGCCACGCACGACAACGGTGATGCCAGCGCAACGACACCGTCGCCTGCCGGGCCTGCCGCCACCGCATCGCCGGAGGAGCTGCGCCCTGTCGACATCGTGCGACGGCTCGACGAGTACATCATCGGCCAGCAGGCCGCCAAGCGGTCGGTGGCGATCGCGCTGCGCAACCGCATCCGCCGCCAGCGACTCAGCGACGAGATGCGCGAGGAGGTCCTCCCCAAGAACATCCTCATGATCGGCCCCACCGGAGTGGGCAAGACAGAGATCGCCCGCCGGCTCGCGCGGCTCACCAACTCGCCGTTCCTGAAGGTGGAGGCGACCAAGTTCACAGAGGTCGGCTACGTCGGCCGCGATGTCGAGTCGATCGTCCGCGATCTCCTCGAGCAGACCATCACCGAGGTCCACAACGCGCGCATCTCCGAGGTCGAGGAGCGCGCCCGCGAGGCCGCCGGTGGCCGCATCCTCGACACCCTCGTCGACGCCGAATCGCGCACCAAGCCGCCGGACGGCGCGGGTGAGGATGACGCGGCGCGGCAGCGACAGAAGCGCTCGATTCGGCGTCGCCTCGAGCGGCGGTTGCACGGCCGCCAACTCGAGGACAGGCTCATCGAGATCGAGGTGGAGGAGCCATTCCAGCCGGCGTTCGAAGGCTTTGCCGGCACCGGGCTCGAGGAGGTGGGCACCTCGCTGTCGGACTTCTTCTCGCAGATGGCGCCGCCCCGCAAGCGCACCAAGCGGATGACGGTTGCCGACGCGCGCACCGCGCTGGTGGAGGAGGAGACCGATCGCCTCATTGACATGGATCGTGTGTACGACGACGCCATCCGAGACGTCGAGGACGACGGCATCGTGTTCATCGACGAGATGGACAAGATCTGCGGACAGCACAGCGAGCACGGTCCCGACGTCAGCGGAGAGGGCGTGCAGCGGGACCTCCTCCCGTTGCTCGAGGGCTCGACGGTGACCACCCGTTACGGTCCGGTGCACACCGACCACATCCTGTTCATCGCCGCCGGGGCCTTCACGATGTCGCGCCCCAGCGACCTCATCCCGGAGATGCAGGGCCGCTTCCCGATCCGAGTCGAGCTCAGCAGCCTCAGCGAGTCCGATCTGCAGCGGATCCTGGTCGAGCCGAGCAATGCCCTCACCCGGCAGTACACGGCCCTGCTTGGGACCGAGGGTGTTGATCTTCGCTTCAGCGCCGACGGGATCGGCGAGATCGCCCACCAGGCGCACGCCGTCAACGAGCAGGACGAGAACATCGGCGCGCGGCGGCTGTTCACCGTGCTCGAGAAGGTTCTCGAGGAGGTGTCCTTTCGGGCTGAGGACTACACCGACGGGGCAGTCAACATCGATGCCGAATACGTCCGCACCCGGCTGGTCGATCTGGTCCGCAACGACGACCTGCGCAAATTCGTTTTGTAACGGGGCCGGGCAGATCCCCGCCCCCCGCATGGTCGGAGTGAATCCGACCACGCTCACCCCTACCCC
>DAINCY010000073.1:0-7611 GCA_036732145.1 Candidatus Dormiibacterota bacterium | reverse complement strand
TCGTGCTCCTGATGCGCCGGCACATCAGGAAGCTGGTGCCGGCGACCTGGCTCGATGGTGCCGTGGCCGGACTCGGCGCCGCTGGGGTATGCGCCTGCTTCGCCTTCAACACCATCCTGCATTCAGTCGGCGGCGATGCCTCCACAGTGACCGTGGCGGTCGACCTCGCTTATCCGATCGGTGACGTGCTGCTGCTCATCCTCGCGGTCGGGGGCACCGCCATCATTCCCGGTCGCCGGGATCCGCAGTGGCTGCTGCTGGCCGGCGCCATCGCCGTCAACGCCATCGGTGACACGTTCAACCTGTTCGCCACCTCCGGGTCGACGTCCCACCTCGGCACCATCTTCAACGGCATCGCCTGGCCAACCTCGATCCTGCTCATCTCCATCTCTGTGTGGATGCGTCCCGGCCACTTCAACCCACAGGCAGCCCAGAGGACAGCGGGCTTCCTCCTTCCTGGTCTCGGCGCGGGCGCTGGGCTGACCATCCTCTTCGTCGGCACCCTGCATCCGGTCACGCCGGTCGCCATCGGGCTGGCCACTGCAACCCTGGTGACCGTGGGCGTTCGATTGGGGATGTCGGTCAGGAGGCTGAGATCCCTGACGGAGAGGCGTCACCGACAGGCGATCACCGACGAGTTGACGGGTCTGGGCAACCGCAGACACCTCTTCTACCTGCTCAACGCCTTCTTCGCCGATCACGCCGACCCGCGGACTCAGGACCGTCAGCTGTCGTTGCTGTTCGTCGACCTCGATCACTTCAAGGAGATCAACGATTCGTTCGGCCATTCCGCCGGCGACGAACTCCTGAGGCAGCTGGGTCCGCGCCTGACGGGTTCGCTGCGAGACACCGACATACTGGTGCGGATCGGCGGCGATGAACTTGCCGTGGTCATCCTGGACACCGACTCCGACTACGCCACCACCGTCGCCCAACGACTGATCGCTGGGCTCGAGGAACCCTTCGAGCTCGACTCCGTGAGCGTGCGCATCAGCGCCAGCATCGGCATCGCCAGCGCGCCCGCCGATGCCACAGACAGTACGGGGCTGCTGCGGTGCGCGGATCTCGCCATGTATCGCGCCAAGCTGGGACCGTCGCGGTTCGAGACCTACCGGCACGACATCGACGATGGAGGCAACCGACTGCGCCTCGTGGAAGAGCTCCGCGAGGCCGTCGGGAGCGGTCAGTTCCAGATGCACTACCAGCCGCAGGTCGATCTCCACACAGGCGAGATCTCCGGCGTCGAAGCCCTGCTGCGCTGGCCCCACCCGCGAATCGGCCTGGTCCCGCCGCTCGACTTCCTTCCTCTCGCCGAGGAGGCGGGGCTCATGCCGGCGTTGACCGCGATCGTCCTGGAGCAGGCTCTGTCCCAGTGCGCTGCCTGGCACGCGTCCGGACGGCCGATGACCGTATCGGTCAACGTCTCGGTCACCAACCTCCTCGATCCCGAGTTCATCAACTCCGTGACCGCCGCCCTGGCGCGCCATCACCTGCCGGCGTCGTCCTTGATGCTGGAGGTCACCGAGACCACCATCATCAGAGACTTCGACCGATGCAAGTTGCTGATCGCGCAGCTGCGCGATCTCGGGCTGGGCGTCTCGATCGATGACTTCGGCGCGGGGTTCACCTCGCTCGCGTACCTGGGCAGACTCGCGGTCAGCGAGCTCAAGCTCGATCGCACGTTCATCACTGGCCTGGCCACCGGGGACAAGCAACGTGACCTGGCTCTGGTCCGGGCGACCATCGATCTCGGCCATGCCTTGCAGATGCGCGTGGTCGCGGAGGGGATCGAGGACCGCGCCACCCTCGACCTGCTTGCCGGCGTGGGGTGCGATGTCGCCCAGGGCTACTTCATCAGCCGACCGATGCCGGCGCAGGACCTCGTCCTCCCGGCGCAGCGGTTCAGGGTCGTCGCGGATCCGGCGACGGCAGCCGCCGGGTAGCAGACCTCTCCGGCGCGACATCGGCCGCGGGCTATGTGGCAGCCTATTGGCGTGGTCAGTCCCACGAGGATCAGGCTGACGTGGGTCACCGCGGCCGCCGCGCTGCTCGTTGGCTGCGGGTCCACCCCCACTGCCAGCCCCACCCCGACGCCGGCCGCAGGGACCTTGACCCCGTCGGCCACCGCCGCAACCACCGCGCCGACAGCAACCGCAGACGCCTGCGCCGTCGCCACGCAGTCCCCCCCGGCAGCCGGCTTCGCCGCGACCTTCGCAACCGCCCTGGCCTTCGCACCGGACAGGCGGCTGTTCTACACAGAGCGCTCGGGCACCGTGCGCGTCTGGCAGAACGGCGCGACCAAGACGTTCGCGACCGTGCCCACGGTCACCACTGAGACCAACGGCTCGTACAGCGAACGCGGCCTGCTCGGCCTGGCGATCAGTCCCACCTTCAGCAGCGACCGATACGTCTACGCCTTCTACTCGGACCCCAACCGCACCCAGCAGCGCGTGATCCGGTGGCGTGACTGCGCCGGCGTTGGGACCGGGGCCACAGTGCTGGTCACACTCCCCTCGGGTTCGGATTGCTGCCACAAGGGTGGCCGCCTTGCCTTCGGCCACGATGGGATGCTCTACGTGACCCTCGGCGAGGAGCACACAGCCGGGGCGGCACAGAACACCTCCGACCCACGTGGCAAGGTGCTGCGCTACCGCCCCGACGGGAGCATCCCTGCCGACAATCCATTCGGCCCCACCGACGCGGTGTGGGCCTATGGGCTGCGCAATCCCTTCGGCATCGCGGTGTCGGCGGGCGGACAGATTGCGGTGACAAGCAACGGGCCTTCCGGCGACGCGGGCAGTCCCGGCACGGGCTACGACACGCTCATGCTCTCAGTGACCCGCGGCGGCGGCTACCAGTGGCCACTGTGTTACGGCTACTCGCACCCGCTAGCGGGGCCGGCCGGCTGCGAGGGTCGACTGCCGCCGGACTGGAGCAGCGAGGCGAATACCATCGTCCCCACCGGCGCCGCGTTCATCGACAGCTCTGCACCGCAGCCGTACGCGGGACACCTGGTGTTCTGCAGCTACGAGGGCGGCATGCGCGTCGCCACCGCCGCCAGCCCGCACGCCGTCGTCACCAGCGGCCCCAGTCAGTGCAAGCTGGCGGTTGTGGAGGGACCGGACCACGCGCTCTACATGTCCGACACCGGCCACATCTACAAGCTGGGCTGACAGCAACCGGCGCGCCTGCGTGCGCGGGATGGTGCGATGATGGAGTTCGTCCCAACCCGAATCGTTATCGCGGTGCGACCATTCCCACCGTGACCGGAAATTCTTCACATAGTGCCTGACAGCGTCCCTCTGACCCTCCCCGCGATGGGCGAATCCGTCGCTGAGGGCACCATCTCCCGGTGGCTCAAGGCCGTCGGTGACTCCGTCACCGAAGGCGAGACACTGGTTGAGGTGACCACCGACAAGGTGGACGTCGAGGTGCCGTCACCCGCCGCAGGGACGCTCGAGAGCATCGTCGCTCAGGAGGGCGACACCGTCGCGGTGGGTGCGACCTTGGCCACCATCGCGCCCGGGGCCAACGGTGCTGCACCCAAGCAGGCCCCGTCCGCCACGGGCTCGACGTCGGCCGACAGCAATGGTGCGGCCGAGGTGTCAGGGGCGGACAGCGGCTCGGCGCCCCCGGCCGAGACGGAGGCACCTGGTCCGGAGCAACCGCCCGCCCTCCCCGCTCAATCGACCGCCGCCCCGGCTCCCCGGCCGGCCCCCGTCAACGCCGCGATCGCGACCTCACCGCTGGCCCGCCGCGCCGCCGCGCTGCGCGGGGTCGACCTCCATGAGGTGACCGGCACCGGTCCGGCCGGCTTGGTCCGCGCGGGGGATGTGGCCGCAGCCAATGGCCCCACCGCCGCCGCCGCACCGCCCCCCAGCACAGCCCCGGTGGCGCCGGCCGGCGGCGAGACAGTGGAGCTCCGCGGTCCCGCCGCCGCGCTCGTCGACTACATGGAGCTGAGCAGGGACATCCCCACGGCAACGTCGTTCCGCAACCTCGCAGTCAGCGTGCTCGACGCGCGCCGGCGCGAGCTCAACCTCAGTCTGACCACAGCCGGCAAGCAGATGAAGGTGTCGTTCACCCACCTCATCGGGTACGCCGTCGTCAAAGCGGCGGCCGAGATGCCCGAGATGTGCGCTCACTTCGCGCGCACCGATGAGGGCCGACCCGCCCGTGTCGAGGACGGAGTGCACCTCGGTCTCGCCGTGGACAGCCGGCGCAAGGACGGCACCCGCTTCCTGGTGGTCCCGGTGATCAGGGACGCGGGCAGCCGCACCTTCGCCGACTTTCACGGGGAGTACGAGCGGCTCATCGACCGCGCCCGCAGCAACACGCTGGCCGCCGACGAGCTGCGCGGTGCCACCATCACGCTGACCAATCCGGGCGGCATCGGAACAGTCGCGTCGGTGCCACGGCTCATGCCCGGGCAGGGCACCATCGTCGCCGCCGGCGCGCTGGGCTATTCCTCAGAGTGGCGCGACGTCCCCGAGTCGCGCATTCGCGATCTGGGTGTCGCCAAGGTCATGATCATGACCTCGACGTACGACCATCGTGTCATCCAGGGCGCGCAGTCGGGCGAGTTCCTGGGGCGCATCGAGGCCTTGCTCAACGGCGTCGACGACTTCTATACGGCGGTGTTCGAGAGCCTCGGGGTCGGCCGGCCGGCGGCCGAGATCCCGCGCAGCAGTGCCGCCAGCCAAGCCCCGGCGGCTGCGGCCGAGCCCGGGACGGTTGCCGCGGCGACGCCGTCACGGCAAATGCTCGGCGCGATTCAGGCGGCGACCTCTCTGATCAAGGCACACCGCACCCACGGCCACCTCGGCGCCCACCTCGACCCGCTCGGCACCCTCCCGCTCGGTGACCCGGCCATGGAACCGGAGACGTACGGTCTGACCCCCGACCTCATGGAGCAGATCCCCGCCGATCTCCTTCGCGTGTACGTGCCCGGGCGCAACCTCGCGGAGGTGCTGCCCAACCTGCGCCGCACGTACTGCGGGACGATCGCCTACGAGATCGAGCACATCGCCAGCCACGAGCAGCGCGTCTGGTTGCGCGAGCACATCGAGTCCGGCGCCTACCGAATGCCGTTCAACGCTGAGAACAAGCGCCGCCTGCTGCAGCGCCTCACCAAGGTCGAGGCGATGGAGCGCTACCTGCGCCGCACCTTCCTCGGCCAGAAGACGTTCTCCGCCGAGGGCGTCGACGCCATGATTCCCATGCTCGAGGGTCTGCTGACCGTCATCGCCGCCGACGGCATCGGCCAGGTGGTCATGGGCATGTCTCACCGCGGACGTCTGGCCACCATCGCCCACGTCGTCAACCGTCCCTACGAAGCCGTGCTGGTCGCCTTCGAGCGCGGCGAGTTGCGCCGGGCCGTGGGCGCTCCCAACGACGCCCCCACGGGTGACGTGAAGTACCACATCGGCTCCACAGGCACGTACGTGACCGATACCGGCAAGGGCATCACCGTGCGACTGCTTTCCAACCCCTCGCACCTCGAGGCGGTCGATCCCGTGGTGGAGGGATGGACCAGGGCGGAACAGACGCGGCGGAGCTCGAGCGCCTTGCACGTGGATCCCATGGTGGCCGTGCCGGTGCTGCTGCACGGCGACGCAGCGTTCGCCGGCCAGGGCATCGTCGCCGAGGTGTTCAACCTGCAGTCGCTGGCGGGCTACGCCACCGGCGGCACGGTGCACATCATCACCGACAACCAGGTCGGCTTCACCACCGAGGCCAGCGACGCGCGCTCCACCCGCTACGCCAGTGACCTGGCCAAGGGCTTTGACGTTCCCATCGTCCACGTCAACGCCGACGACATCGAAGCGTGCATCAACGCCGTGCGGTTGGCCTGGGACTACCGCCGCACCTACAACCGCGACGTGGTCATCGATCTGATCGGCTACCGCCGTTTCGGCCACAACGAGACCGACGAGCCCTCGTATACCCAGCCGCTCATGTACCAGAAGATCAAGCAACACCCGACGGCGCGCGACATCTACCTGCAGAAGCTGGTCGGCGAAGGACTGGTCACCGAAGCCGACGGTGCCAACGACTTCGAGACCGCGTACAGCGCGCTCGCCGAGGCCCACAAGCGGGTCAGGGCGACGCTGGCCTCCGATCCCGCCGAGGAGACAGAGGAATCGAAAGCAGCCGAGACGGAGACGCCGCGTCCCGCCACGCGGGTGGCGCGCGATACGCTCGTGGCTCTCAACGAGCAGCTCCTGGCCACCCCGGACGACTTCCATGTGTTTCCCAAGCTGGCCAAGCAGCTCGAGCGGCGGCGAACGGCGGTGAGCGAGGGCGGCATCGACTGGGGCACGGCGGAGGCCCTGGGCTTCGCCTCCCTGCTCATCGAGGGTCATCCGATCCGTCTCTCTGGACAGGACACCCAGCGCGGCACCTTCAGCCAGCGCCACCTGGTGTTCCATGACGATCGCAACGGCGCCGAGTGGATTCCGATGGAGCACCTGATGTCGGCCGCGGCCACCTTCGAGGTGTACAACAGCCCGCTGAGCGAGGTCGGCTGTCTCGGTTTCGAGTACGGCTACAGCGCGGCCGACCCCAGCACGATGGTGCTCTGGGAGGCCCAGTATGGGGACTTCGTCAACAACGCCGAGCTCATCGTCGACCAGTTCATCTCGTCGTCGCTCGCCAAGTGGGGGCAGAACTCGCGACTCGTGTTGCTGCTGCCACACGGCTACGAGGGCAACGGTCCCGAGCACTCCAGCGCACGGCTGGAGCGCTTCCTGCAGCTCGCTGCCCACGGCAACATGCGCGTGGCCAACTGCTCGACAGCCGCGCAGTACTTTCACCTGCTCCGCGACCAGGCGATCTCACCGACCGCGCGCCCGCTGGTGATCATGACCCCCAAGAGCCTGCTGCGCCTCAAGGAATCCGCATGCACGCTCGACGAGCTCTCCGATGGAGAGTTTCGCAACATCCTCGACGATCCGGTGACATCCGCCAGTGCCAAGCAGCGCAAGAAGGTGCACACCATGCTGCTCTGCACGGGCAAGATCTACTACGAGCTCGAGTTGCATCCTGATCGCCGCGAGGCGGAGGACATGGCGATCGTGCGCGTGGAGTTGCTCAATCCGCTGCCCGTCGAGGAGGTCCTCGCACTCCTCCGCACCTATCCCAACCTGGAGCAGATCTACTGGGTGCAGGAGGAGCCGGCGAACATGGGCGCATGGCTGCACCTGGCGCGGCCCATCGGGAAACGCCGTCCATACGACATCGGCTGGGACTACATCGGCCGGCCGCGCCGGGCCAGCCCGTCCGAGGGCTCGACGGGATCCCACCATATCGAGCAGGAGCGCATCGTCAAGACCGCGATCTCCACCTCGCAGATACTCGCCGGCAAGCAGGCCGACATCGGCCACATGCAGACCGCCGACCTCAAGACGTCCGCCGACCCGAAGACCGCCGGAGAGTCGTGAGCCCCCGCGTCGTCGTTCTGGGCGGAGGCCCGGCGGGAGACGTTGCCGCGCTGCGTGCCGCGCAACTCGGTGCCGACACAGTTCTCATCGAACGCGCTGAGCTGGGCGGCACCTGCCTCAACTGGGGCTGCATCCCCACCAAGTCGCTGCTCGCCGGAGCCGACCTGCT
>DAINCY010000072.1:0-7756 GCA_036732145.1 Candidatus Dormiibacterota bacterium | reverse complement strand
ACGGTGAAGCCGATGTTGAGCGCAACGTCGAGCGCGAACATCACCAGCATCAGGCTGACCACCAGCAGTGGCGCGCCGCTCGCCTGGTTGTGGACGAACGCGTACTCGATCATGCCCGCGATCACCACGTAGGCCAGCAGTGCCCAGCGCGCCACCTGGAAGAAGATGGGCCAGGCGAATCCGGGGTGACGCGACAGCAGCAGCAGACTGGCGGCCCAGAGGACGGCGCTCCCCGCGAGCAGGACAACCGGAATGGCGAGGGAGCGCGGGTTGGGGAAGCTACCCGCCATGACGATGCCACCGATGACGACCAGCGCCAGGGAGCCGATGGTCAGCTGCGTGACCGGTGGAAACCGGGGCGCGGTGGTTGCGGCGGCGTCGGTGGCGTGCGCTGTCATTGCGACGTGATCCGGGTCATGATGAGAAGGGTTGCGACCTGCATCGCCCCGGTGATGCCGGCGGCGTAGATGAAGCGGCGCATCAGCCTGGCGATCACCTCGCCGTTGGGCCGTGGCTTGTTCATCTCGAAGAGCACCGCGATGTTGGCCGGTTCGAGGGCTCCGAGAGCGATGGTGGCCATCACCCCGACGACGATGAACGACGCCACCAGCCACGCGTGGTTGACACTGGCGGGATCCAGGTTGCCAAGAACCACGGCGACCTGGAAGCCGGAGGCGAGGGTCATCAGCACCAGCGTGGGCATGATCAGAACCATCATCGGCATGAACTTCGAGGAGAACTCCGCGCGAGCGGGGATGGAGAGGCGGCCGAGGATGGGGCCGACCACGAAGCCGACGAACAGGTCGATGCCTGTCCACAGGCCGCCGCCGGCCACGTGGAAGAACATCAGCGCCCAGCGCCAGTTGGCGGCGATCGAGACGATCAGCGCGACGACGATGACCGCAACGACCGGCAGCCCCTTGAGCGGCACGACCTGGATTGCGCGGCGAGGCGCCGCGGCGGGTTGCGCGGACGGGACCCCGTCGGCGGTCAGGGTGGCCATGGCAGAACACTCCTCCTCGCAGCGCTGACCTCGACGAGATATTGCCACGCGAGGAGTGCCGAGCGGACGTGTACCGTGCGCCTGTGGAAGCTGAGGAACCCTGGGGCCCGGAGGGTGAGGTCGAGCCGCGCTTCGAAGCGGTGCGTGATGTGTTCGCCGGCGTGCTTCGCGAGCAGCGTGGCACCGGCGCCGCCGTCGCGGCATGGCACGACGGCCGCTGGGTCGTCAACCTCTGGGGCGGCACCGCAGACGCCGCCGGGACGCGCCGGTGGCAGCGGCACAGCATCGTGCAGCCGTACTCCGTCACCAAGCCCTTCGCCGCGATGTGTGCGCTGCTCCTCATCGACCGCGGCACCCTCGACCTCGACGCACCCATGCAGCGCTACTGGCCGGAGTTCACCGCGCCTGCCACGGTGCGCCACGTGCTCTCGCACCAGGCGGGCGTGGTGGCACTCGATGCGCCCGCCTCCACCGAGGTCTTCTATGACTGGGAGCGCATGTCCGCGCTGCTCGCCGCGCAGCAGCCGCACTGGCCACCGGGGACGGCCCACGGCGAATCCGCCCTCTTCTACGGCCACCTCGTCGGAGAGCTGGTGCGCCGCGTCGACGGTCGCCGCCTCGGCCAATTCCTGCGCGACGAGGTGTGCATACCGCTCGGACTCGACTTCACCGTTGGGCTGACACGCGAGCAGCAGGCTCGCGCCGTCGACCTCACCTGCTTCGATGACCTCGATCCCACAACAGGGTCGGACCTGTACCGCCACGCGACCACCAATCCTCCGGGTGCCCATGACCCGGCGGTGGTGAACAGCGCGGCATGGCGCGCTGCCGAGATCCCTGCCATCAACGGACACGGCACGGCGCGGGGGATCGCCGGTCTGTACGTGGCGTTGCTGCGCGGCGAGCTGCTCTCGCCGGCGCTGTTGCGCGAGGCCACGACACCGCAGTGCTCAGGTGTGGATGCCGTCTTCGGCCACCACAACGCGTGGGGACTGGGCTTCGCGCTCGATGACGGCGACTTCGGCATGGGTGGCACGGGAGGGAGCTTTGGCGGGGCTTGCACGCGGGGCGCGTATGCGATCGCCTTCGTCACCGGCACCATGGGCAGCCAAGCGCGCGGCGAGCGCGTAGAGAACGCGCTGCGCGATTGCCTTGGGTTGCCGCCCCTCTGACCTCACCGGACCCTGACGTCGAACCCTATGCGTCAGGCGCCGGCCGCGCGAGGCCGGCGGACCGGCGGTGGATCATGGCAACGTCCTCAGCTCCGAGTGCCTCTTCCTCCTCGACATCGATGATCTGTGGTTGGAAGAGCCGCTGCGCAATCAGGGTCGGGACGAACGCCGACAGGATGACGACGCTGACGAGCTCCGAATACTGTGCCTGGCTGATGAGGTTGTGGGTCAGCCCGTAGAGCGCAGAGATCGACCCGAATGTCAGGCCGGTGGACATGAGCAGGGTGGTGTAGTTGCGCTCGCGCCGGGGAATCGAAAACGCCGCCGCCATCGGCCAGACGCCAATTCCCTTGGCGACCATCTTGACTGCGAAGAGCAGCCCGATCACACCCGCCCCGGACACCAGGGCGGGTGCCGAGATCAGCAGTCCAGCCCGTAGGAAGAAGAACGGAGTCAGCAGCGCAAAGGCAATCGATCGCATGCGATCGACGAGAACGCGATCATGCATGAAGATGCCGGCAACCACGAGGCCGGCGATGTATGCGGGCAGCACGGCTTCGCTGCCGCCCCCAGTTGCAAGGGCGCCCAGCCCGAGCAGGACGAGCAGTAGGAACTTGATCTCAGGTTCGCTGACGCGGTGGCCAAAATGGCGGATGACCAGCCGGGTCGCTCGCGGCAACACCGGCAGCACCGCCGCGGTGACACCGACGAAGATCAGCAGCGCAATCCCGTAATTGGCGAACAGCAGGCCGAGCGCGAGGACAGTGCCAAGGTCGGTGACGAAGCACGCTGCCAGGATCAGCTTGCCGATGTCCTGGCGATTCAGGCCGGTCTCGACCATCACCGCATAGATCACCGCGACCGACGTCGTGCTGAGCGCCACGCCGGCGATCTCCGCCGCGTGAAGATCCCAGTGCAGGACGGTGAGGCAGAAGACGAAGGCCGCTGCGAGCGGCAGGAGGAAGGAGACGACTCCGATCGCGAAGCTCGCTCGCCAATGTCGCTGCAGTGACACTGGGTCGATCTCGGCGCCGGCGAGAAAGGTGAGGAGCACGGAGCCGAGGCTGGCCAGGAAGGTTGTGAACTCCGTCTGCTGGATGCCCTGGCCGACGTGCGGCAGGTTTCCGAGAACGGCAGCGACCACGATCTCGACGAGGGCGACAGAGATGCCGACTCGAATGCTGATGAGCGATGCGGCGAGAGCCATTCCCATCCATACCGCGGCGACGCCGTAAATGTTCACGAGGCGCTCCTCCGGTGAGCCGAAGGAGCCACGCAGCCCGCCGGCATTCGCTGGTCCGGTAGAAGCCATCAGCCGGCGCTGCCGGCGATTCGAGGAGCGGGCCTCATCGCGCCTGAGCCGAGTCTACCCAAGTACGACACACGACCTCGTTCGCGTCGGCCATGCCGTACCGGGCATGTGTTCTGTCCACCGCGGAGCAGGCGCGGTTGACCCGCTCGGCACCCTCCCTATTCCTGCTGACAGCTATGCCCAGCTGGCAGGACCGTGCGCCTAGGAATCATCCCGCCGGCGTCTCAGTAGCCGCCGCCACCTCCGCTGCTGTGTGAGCCCCCGCCGCCATGGCTCAGAACCAGCACCAGCACAACGGCAATCACCACAGCGACGGCCAGCCCCAGGCCGATGCTCCAGGTTCGGGTCATGGCTTCCGTCCTCCAATGCCGCAGCCGACTGTCGGTCATCGTCGATCACGTCTCTCGAAGCGACCATCGGACCAAGGTCGTACGACCATTCCCCTCGCGTTGCGCAACGAACAGATGTTCGCTACGCTGCGCGCGTGACCCCAACCCAGGCAGCGACGGTGAGCGCGCTCCGAGCCCGCATCGCCTCGCTCAGCGGAGCCGGCGCCGCAGCCCCGCGTTACCGACCCGCCCAGCTCGATCTCACCGATCGCGCCGCCGAGCTGGGTTTCCAACCGGAGAACGTTGGCGGCGAGACAGCGTTCGTGCGTCGGTGCATCATCGACCTCTCTCCGTTCCTGGCGTGCGCCGGGCTGGACTCGGCTCCCTCGGTTGCCGACCTTCTCGCCCTACTCGGCCACCCCTGCGCGCCGGGGGGCCCGGTGTGGGTGGCCGGCGAGGGGGTGGGCGTGCTCGACATCGAGAGCCTGGGGCTGCGAGGCAGCGGGGTGATGGCCTTCCTGGTGGCGCTGGGTGTCCAGCACGGCGAGACCCTCGAAACCGAGCAGCTGCTGCTCGCGGACCCGGGCGGGGAGGGGGCCCTGCTGACGGCGGTGGTCGAGAGGATCCGATCGCACCGCCTGTGGCTGACCTACAACGGGCGCAGCTTCGACATCCCCGTGCTGGCCGCTCGCTGCACTGTGAACCGGCTCGATCCCAGCGGCGTCCAACCTCGCCTCCACGGCGACCTTCTTGGCCCGGTGCGGCGCCTCTTCCGCGACCGGCTGGGCGCCTGTACCCTCCGCCATGCCGAGATGTCTCTGCTCAACCATCACCGCATCGACGACGTGCCCGGCAGCGAGGCGCCGGGTCGGTACCGCGCCTGGCTTGGCGGTGCGCGCGCGCCTGTCCTCGCCGGGGTCGTCGAGCACAATCTCCAGGACATCGTCAGCACCGTCGTGGTCGCGGCCCGTCTCGCTGCGCACGTGGGTGGTGAGAGGGTTCGACCGGCGCACGCCGCCGACGCGTATCACCTGGCACGGCATCTCGAGAGACAGGGCGTCGCCGATGCCGCCGAGGTCGAGCTGCGCGCCACCGTGGCCGCCGGGATCGACCCCTGGGCTCGACGTGCTGGGCACCGCCTGGCCGTGGCCCTGCAGCGGCGCGGCGCCATGGACGAGGCGCTCGAAATCTGGCGCCGCCTCCACCTCGACGACCTGCGCGACCTGCGCGCGGCCCGCGGCTACGCCATCCGGCTGGAGCGCAGCGGCGACATCGTTGCCGCGATCGACGTGTGCGAGCGCGTACGCTTCACCCGCAGCGATCTGGGGCCGTGGTGGTCGAGGCTGCGCGGCGGGGGAGAGGAGGGCGACGCCGAGTGGGAACGGCGCGAAGCTCGTTTGCGGCGCCGTTGCATCCGTAGAATGAGCCACCTTGCAGGAGGAGACGCCGCCGCCGCGCACTCCCGGCACCGTCACGCCTGATTCCACCAGCGGACTCGGGTCGCGGGCGTTGCGCTTCACGATCCTCATCCTGCTGGCACGCATCCTGTCGCGCCTGCTCGCGCTCGTCGCCGTCGTCACCATCGGCAACGCGCTCGGCGACACCCGCTTCGGCGAGATGCAGACGGCGATCACGTACACGGCGCTGGTCGGCGCGATCACCGACGTCGGCTTCACCGCGCTCTACGTGCGCGAGGGAGCGCGCGAACGGAGCAACCTCACGCGCTACTTCAACAACGTCGCCTCGATCAAGCTCTTCCTGATCGCCGTCTCGCTGCCGATCCTCGCCGTCTGCCTGTGGTCCGCAGGCATCGAATCGCTGCTGCTGCCGTCGTTCGCCCTGCTCGTCCTGAGCGGCTACTCACTGCTGCTGCGCAGCACTCTGTACGCCCTGCAACGGCTCAACTTCGAGATCGCCGAAATCGTCCCGGAGACGGCGGTGATCCTGGGGATGGCGCTGATCGGCGCGCACATCCACGCCGGCCCGGGCTTCTTCCTGTGGGGCTACGTCGCCGCCGCGGCGTTCGCGACTGTGTACTTCATCGCCGTCCTGCTCGGCAAGCGCATGCTCACGCCGCGCTGGCAGCTCGAGCCCGACCTGTTCCGTCAGTGGATCCGGGCGGGCATCCCGCTGGCGATCACGTACCTGCTCACCACCGTGTACTTCAAGCTCGACGTGCCCATCCTCCAGCACTACCGCTCGTACGCCGAGGTGGGCTCGTACACGTTCGCGTACCGCTTCTTCGAAGCGCTGCTCTTCATCCCGGCGACGCTGCGCACCGTCGTCTTCCCGGTGCTGTCGATCTACTACCGCGACGCCCCCAACCGCGTGCTCGCGTCCGCGGACAAGCTGTTCAAGGGGCTGGCGATCATCGGCTGGCCCATCACCGTCGGGCTCTTCCTGCTCGCGCCGCGGTTCATCGACCTGCTCACCACCCAGTACCCGCTGAGTGCGGCGGCGCTGCGCATCCTCGCGATCGCCGTCGTCTTCATGTTCGTCGACAACACGTTCGCCGCCGTGCTCAACGCCATCGACCGCCAGAAGCTCTACGCGTATGTGGCGCTGAGCGGGCTCGCCATCAACTTCAGCCTCAACATGATCCTCATCCCGCGCTTCGGTTACCTGGGGGCGAGCTGGGCGACGGTGGCCACCGAGATGGGCCTGGTGCTCACCGGCTGGCTCGCCTTGCGCAGTGCGCTCGGGCCGCTCCACGTGGTGCGCACCTGCTGGAGGCCTTTCCTCGCGGGCGTCGTCATGGGCGGGTTCGTGTGGCTGTTCAACCCGCAGGGCCGCCTCGCGGTGGTGGCTGTCACCATCGCGGCGGCGCTGGTCTACGCGGTGATGCTGGTGGTGCTCCGCACGGCGGATGACGAGGATCGGTCGATCATGCGGCGCGCGCTGGGGATGCGCAGCCGGCCGCCGGAGGCGCCCTGAGGGTTCGCCGCCCTCCGAAGCCTACTGACCGCCCGGGACCGCCGTGGTCGCCGGGGCGGCCGTGGCTGCGGCCTGGGCCACGCCGGTGTTGTCCCACTGCGCGAACGGGATCTGCCAGTCAGCCTCGCCGTTGCTGATGTCAGCGACGTTGCCGGTGTGGCTGATCACAACAACATCGCCCGGCACGGAGTAGCCGAAGAAGATGATCGCGTGGGCGGTGCTGAGATTGACGCAGCCGTGCGACACATCGACAGACCCCTGGGAACGTTCCGACCAGGGCGCGGCGTGGATGAAGAATCCATTGCTGGAGACCGCGGTGTCGTCGTACACGTAGTCGTGGTAGTAATTCACGTTGCCCGGATGGCACGCCGCCCCGCCGAACGTGCTGCAGGAATCCATCAGGACGGCCTGCGTCTTGAAGAGCACCACCAGCGTGCCCTCGAGGGTGCGGAAGCCTGGCTTGCCCAGGCTCACCGGCCACGTGTTGACCAGCTGATCGTTGGTGTAGACCTGCATCTGGTGCGTGGCGTCGTCGATCAGCGAGACGTGCTTGGCGCCGACCGTGAAGCTCTTGGTCCACCCGGCCAGACCCCAGATGCCGTTGCCGGCGTTGACGCCGTGCAGATCGGCGGTGAGGGTGACCTGGGTGCCGCTCTGCCAGTACTGGGCCGGGCGGTAATGGAGATCCGCTCCGGAGAACCAGTGCCAGGCGCCCACCTGCGCCGGGGTGGACACGACGTGGAGGTGCTGCGCCACCTCGGCCCTCTGGCTCTGTGGCACCGACGTGTTGAAGTGCAGGTCGATCGGCTCACCCACTCCCACCGTGGCGCCATCGCCCGGAGTGGAGGTGGTGATCAGCCGGCCCGTGACCGTGCCCAGCGTCGAGAAGCTCGTGGCGGTGCTGGTGTGGCTGCCGCCGAGCCCGGCGGCCTTCACCGTCACCTGGTACGAGGCGCCCGGGTCGAGGAAATCGGTCGCGGTCCAGGTGCGCCCGTCGGCCGACAGC
>DAINCY010000071.1:0-7963 GCA_036732145.1 Candidatus Dormiibacterota bacterium | reverse complement strand
ATGTCCTGAGACATGCCCCTGCCGCGGTGGGCACTATGTGGTGCAACCGCACACCCCCCTTCCCGCCAGTCATCCGCTAGTGGCCGCGGGCGGCCACCTCGCCGGCGGTGGCCAGCGCGCGGGAGAGCCGCTCCGGTGTGCTGGTGAAGCACAACCGGAACCGCTCCGCAACAGCGAACGCGATCCCCGGCGTGACCAGCACCCGCTCCTCGGCCAGCGCGCTCACGTAGGCGAGAGTGTCCGGCCAGGGGCTGCGGATCCACAGGAAGATGCCGCCCTGTGGCTCGGCGACATCGAGGCCGGCGGCGACGGCGCCATCACGTGCATGATCGCGGAGCGCGCGGTACGGCTCGACGCTGATGCGCCAGGAATCGAGGTGCAGCAGCGCGCGTTGCGCCGTCGCGGGTGCATTCACCATCCCCAGCGCGCGCAGGCAGCTCTCCAGCCCGCGATCGGTCTGCTCACCGGCCAGCGAGGGATGCACGGCCAGGTAGCCGATCCGCTCTCCAGCCAGCCCCATGTCCTTGGAGAAGGAGCGAGCCAGCACGCAGGTCTTGTAGTAGGCGAAGGGCGCCACCCGACGCGCCGGCTCGTACATCAGGTTGCCGTAGGCCTCGTCGACGATGAGCAGGATGCGACGCCCGGTGCGCCGGTTGTGATGTTCGAGAACGTCGACGATCGCCGTCATCTCGTCGTGCTCGATGACATGACCGGTGGGATTGCTCGGCGTATTGATGATCAGCGCCGCCGTGCGCTCGCCCAGCGCCCTCACCAACGCATCGATGTCGACGCGCTGGCTGGCGTCGTCAGCGCGCACCGGCACAAACGACAGGCCACCGGTTTCGCAGTAGGCCGGGAATTCAGGGAAGTACGGCGCGATTCCCACCACCTCGTCGCCGGCGTCGACGAAGGCGCGCAGCGCCAGGCAGATCGCGCCGGCCGCCCCACCGGTCATGGTGATGCAGGCGGCGGTCACCCCCGGAGAATCGACGTCTTCGGCGGCGCGCTCGCGCAGCTCCGGGTAGCCGAGGTTGGGCATGTAGGCATGCCGGCCCGGGAAGGTCTCCGCGGCGGCCCGCGTCCACGCCTCGCGCACCACGGCCGGCGCATCGAGTGGCTGTCCCAGCGAGAGATCGATGACGGCGTCGTCGCCATGTTCGATCCGGAGCCGCTCGCCCTCGGCGAACATCCGCCGGATCCAGCCGCCGGCCTCAACCTGGGCTGTGGTCCATTGCGACAGCGGCGAGCGGTTCACCGCAGCAACTCAGGCGATCGACTCGGAGCCGCGCATCCCGCCGATGTGCCACGAGTACGGGTACTCGCGGTCCACCAGCTGACGCGCCACCTCGGTGCGGTGGAGGGGCCGGAAGGTGTCGACCATCACCGCCAGCTCATTGGTCTCGCGAGGCCGCTCGTACGACGCCTCGAGCGCGCCCGGCTGCGGACCGTGGGGAACGCCGCCGACGTGGTGTGTGAACGAGCTCTGCTTGACCCCACGGCGCGCCGCGTAGTCGCCGTCGACGTAGTAGAGGACCTCGTCGGAGTCGAGGTTGCTGTGGTGGTAGGGGAGCATCACCGCCTCGGGATCCCAGTCGAGCTTGCGCGGGACGAACGAGCAGATCACCACGTTGTGCGCCTGGAATGTCTGATGGATGGGCGGCGGGACGTGGAAGCGGCCGGCGCGCGGCTCGAAGTCATGGATGTTGAAGGCCACCGGATACACCGTGCCGTCCCACCCGACGACGTCGAAGGGGTGGTGGTCGAGGCGGTAGCGGCTCACCCGGCCGGCGCGCTTCAGCCACACCTCGACGGGCCCGTCCGCGCTCGCCTCGAGCTCCTCGGGACCACGGAAATCGCGCTCCGAGTACGGTGCGATCTCGGTCAGCTGGCCGTTGCGGGCGCGATACCGATCCGGCGAATCGACCAGCCCGGCCACCTCAAGGGCGAGGATGCGCACGTCCTCGAGGGATTCGAACTCGACACGATAGATGGTGCCCCGCGGGATCACGACGTAGTCGTGCCTGCCGAACGGCAGCCGGCCGAATTGCGTGTGCAGAACACCGGCACCTCGATGCACGAAGAGGATCTCGTCGGCACTGCCGTTGACGCTGAGCACCTCCTGCTGACGGACCGGGAACGCCAGACCAATCTGGATGTCGTCGTTGATCAGCACCCACTTGCGGCCACTCACGACGTCACCGTCGGGCTGGAGGTTGAATCCCTGGAGGTGAGCGTGCTCGTGGACCTGCTCGCGCTCGGGCGACATCAGGTCGGCCGGCCCGGCGCTGATGTTGTGGGCTGACTCGGGCATGTTGCGGTGGTAGAGCAGCGATGACGGGCCGCTGAACCCCTCGCGGCCGAAGAGCTCTTCGAAGATCGGCTTGCCGTCGACCTCGAAGCGCATGTGGCGCTTGCGGGGCACCTCGCCGAGACGGCGGTAGGTTCTCACCCGTGGAGGTTAGAGGTTGCCGCGCGCCGCCTGTTCGCGCTCGATCGCCTCGAACAGTGCCTTGAAGTTGCCCTTGCCGAACCCCTTGCATCCCTTGCGCTGGATCACCTCGAAGAAGAGGGTGGGCCGGTCACCGACAGGGCGAGTGAAGATCTGCAAGAGGTAGCCGTCATCGTCGCGGTCGATGAGGACGCTGAGGTCCTCGAGCCGATCGAGGTCCTCGTCGATGCCCGCGGCGCGGTCGCCCAGAGCCTCGTAGTACGAGTGGGGCGCGCTCAGGAAGTCCACCCCCCGCTGCTGCATGGCATCCACGGTGGCGACGATGTCGTCGGTGTGCAGGGCGATGTGCTGAACGCCACTGCCGCGGTAGTGGTCGAGGTACTCCTGGATCTGCGAGGCCCCGACGCCCACAGCGGGTTCGTTGATCGGGAAGGTGACCATGCTGCGTGGATCCCGTGCCACCTTGCTGCGCAGGGCGCTGTACTTGGTGGCGATGTCCTTCTCATCGAATTCCTGGAAGACGTTGAATCCAAACACCTCTGAATAGAAGCTCACCCAGTCGTCCATCTTGCCGAGCTCGACGTTGCCAACGGTGTGGTCGATGAAGTGCAGCCCCACCCCACCGCCGCTGCGGCGGTCGTCGCGATATCCCGGCCAGTGCGGGCCGGCGTACTCGTCGCGCTCGACAAAGTGGTGCACGGTGTCGCCGTAGGTGGCGACTGATGCGAAGGTGATGGCGCCGCAATCGTCGGTCACGGTGGTCGGCTCCGTGACTCCGCGCGCCCCACGCGAGCAGGCCGCTTCGTAAGCGGCGCGCGCGTCGGCGACGCGCAGGGCGATGGCGCGCACCCCGTCGCCGTGCCGGCGGATGTGCTCGGCGATCGCTCCCTCGGGATGCAGAGGGGCGGTGAGCACGAGACGCACCTTGCCCTGCTGCAGAACGTAGGACGCGCGGTCGCGCACGCCCGTTTCCGGGCCCGCGTAGGCGACGACATCGAATCCGAACGCGTTGCGGTAGTGGTACGCGGCCTGGCGGGCGTTGCCCACCCAGAGCTCGACGTGGTCGGTGCCCTCGAGCACCGGCGTGCCGATCTCGACCGGTGTCTCCAGGGCGTTGTTCACGCCGCCACCGGCTCCAGCTCCTTGCGGCGCTTCTCCAGGCCGTCCCAGAACGCCTTTACCCCGTTGAGCATCTCGGCAGCACCCTCGAGGAACTTCTGCTGATCGAAGCCCGGCCGTTTGAAGGCCCCTTCGAGCTCGTCCATGGTGTGGGCGGCGTGCTGATCCTCGACGCGGTCATGCCAGGTGAAGAACGCCAGGCGCAGGTCGGGGCACTCGCGGTCCTTGAAATTGTCGAGCCCGTTGATCAGCTGCTTCCAGAAACCGGCTGCGGCCCAGTGCTCGACGGCGAAGCTCGCGCCCTCGGCGACGTCGGGATCGTCGCTGCCGTAGATGCGTGACAACTCGTCGCAGAAGAACAGCGTCTCCTCGCGACCGAACCTGCGCTTGCCCAGGTCGTCGAAGCCGAGGCCAACGGCCTCGCCCACCTTGACCAGCCATTCGAAATGTCGGGCGTTGAAGCGGTAGACACCGCCGTCGACGGTGCCTTCTGTGGAGACCAACTCAGGATCGCCCTCGCGGTCCTTGTCGTCGTCGCTCCTGGCGCCGGTCCCTTGGGGGGAGGTACGGCCGTTGTTGAAGACGACGCCCAGCTCGTTGACGAGGATCTCGCACGACTCGCGCGCCTGCGACATGGTTGGAGCGTTGATGGTCTTGAGCAGCTGGGCGACGATGAAGAGGTTGCTGAAAACCGAGAACTGCTGAATCAGGTCTCGCACCTGATCACGCGTTGCCTCTCCCTTGTCGAACCACATGCAGTACTCGTTGTTGGTGACCACGGGATGGCTCATCACCGTCTCGCGCACCTGGTCCAGGAAGGTGTCCCAATCGGACCCGACCGCGGTGCGCGGCAACGCGCTGACAGTGGTGGACATGGTTGGCCTCCTGCGCCTCGACTGTTTCAAGAACCATATGAAATTGTGGGACAAGGGCCTACATCTGTCCACCAACCCTTCGCTTTGCTGGACAGATTGCGCATAAACAGCCACCATGACGAACACTGTGTCCAGCCAGACCACCTCCAGCCGCACACCGCGCCCACAATCTGCCGCGCCGCCGCTCGACGCCATCGACCGGCGGCTGCTCGAAATCCTCGCCGAGGATGGCCGCCTCTCCGTCGCCGCGCTCGCCGAACGCGCCGGCATCTCCCGGGCGGCCACCTACACCCGCCTCGACAACATGCGCGAGAGCGGGGTCATCGAGGGCTACTCGGTGCGGGTCAACCCGGCGCGGGTCGGTCTTGGCGTCACCGCCCTGGTGCTCATCTCCGGCCGGCAGCCCGCCTGGCGATCCTTGCGCCGCCGGCTGGTGTCCATGCCTGAGGTCGAGTACTGCGCGTTCACCACCGGCGAGTACGACGCGCTGCTGCTGGTGCGGGTGAGGGATGTCGAGACGCTTCGCGATGTCGTCCTCGAGCGTCTCCAGGCCAGCGAGGAGATCCGCGCCACCCAGACCATCTTCGTGCTCGAGGAGCTGGTGAAGCGGCCGCTGGTGCTGCCCCAGACCTAGCTCAGCCGGCGATCTCGAAGATTGCCTCGATCTCCACGGCTGCTCCGAGCGGCAGCTCGCCGACGCCGATGGCGCTGCGTGCGTGCCGGCCTCGCTCGCCGAACAGGTCGACGAACAGGTCGGAGGCGCCGTTGATAACCCCGGGCTGCCCGCCGAATCCCGGCGCGCTGCGCACGAAACCGGTGATCCGCAGCACGCCGGCAATGTTGTCGACAGATCCCAGCGCCGCCGCCGCGCTGGCGAGGAGGTCGAGCGCCACAGCGCGGGCCAGGATCGCGGCGGTGGCCGGGTCGATGTCATCGCCCACGACGCCTGCGACAACGGTGCCGTCGGCGCGCGACACGTGGCCTGACAGGTAGAGGAGGTCGCCGGCGCGACGTGCCGGCAGATAGCTCGCCAGGGGTGCCAGAGGCTGGGGAAGCGTCAGCCCCAGCGCTGCCAGCTGGTCGGTGAGCGCGATCACCTCTCGTTCAGGTAAACGGCGTTGTCGCTGAACGAGCTGGGCGCGAAGCCGAACGCGCTGCTCACGGCGTCGATGCGGGTGATGTTGCTGCGCGCCAGCATGCGCAGCTGTGCAGGTGTCACGGGCGGGTTGGGCAGCACCTTGTCCATCACCGCCGCCACAGGCATCAGCGCCGCCACCGGGACGTGCACCTTGATTCGCATGCCGGCCCCGATGGCGTCGTGGATGATGTCGACGATTCCCTCGTAGGTCAGCTGCTCTGGGCCGCCGATCTCGATCTCGCGCATCGCCGGCCCCCGCTCCAGCGACAACACGATGCAGCGGACCACGTCATCGATGGAGATGGGCTGGAAGAGCGCCCCGCCGTCGCCGGCGATGGGGAGGACGGGCACGCTGTACCGCACCAGCCCGCACAACGTCGTGAAGAACCCATCGCCCCGGCCGAAGATGAGGCTCGACCGCAGCGTCGTGAAGCCGATGCCGCTGGCGCGCACCGCCTGCTCCGCCATCCATTTGGCGTAGTGGTAGGGGAAGCGGGGATCGGGGTCGGCGCCGATGGCACTGATGAACACGAGATGTCCGACGCCGCTGGTCGTCGCCGCGGCGACGACGTTCTCGGTGCCGCGCCGGATCACCGCGTCGAAGGTCTGCTTGCCCTTCTCGCGGATGACGGCGGTGAGGTGGATGACGGCGTCGCATGCGGCGAAGGCCTCAACCAGCCCGTTGCCCGTGGTGACGTCGGCGCGCGCCACGGCGAGCCTCTCACGCGGCGCGACGCGGCGGCTGCCCCGTGACACGAGAGCCACCTCGTGGCCCGCCGCGAGCAGGGCGCGCGCGGTGTTGCTGCCGACGAAACCGGTTCCTCCCGTGATGGCGACCCGCACCTGTTCGATCCTCCTCTGCTGACGCGCCGCCGAGGGTACGAAAACGCCGGAGGGCGGTGATCAGCCCTCCGGGCCCTGCTCCGCCGGCCGCGAGGCCGCCTCCTCCTCACGTGCCTGGTTCTCGCCGCCGAAGGTGCGGTCCTCATCGGGGCCGGCCACCGACGGAACCTGCTCCTCGTCCAGCGCCTGCTCCATGGCGGTCGGCAGCCTGTCGAGGCTGCGCTCGAGGGTGCGCCGCACCCGCCCGTGGAACAGGCCGCCGACGACGCGCGCCACGCCCAGCAGGCGAAGGTCGGCGTCGACATCGACGACCGTGCCGCCCTCGGCGTCGGAGCTCAGGGTGTTGCGCACCACGAGGTTGATGAGCCGGTCGCGCTGGCGAACCTCGATGACGTCTCCCTCGACGGTGACGTCATCCTCGCGGGTCCCGGCGAGCAGGAAGGAGCGAACCCATGCGACCGGGGCGTCGACACGGCATTGGCTGCTCACCTGCACGGGTGCAGTGTGCGCGAGGCGATCCGGCGTGAGCGCGGAGGATGCGCGGAGGCGCGTGACGTTGCCGTACGAACATCCGTTCGCTATCATCAATGTCCCGACCGCGACCCAGTCGCTCGTCCCCGATGAGGCGGTTCGGTGAACCGACGACCAGGAGCGGTGGATGCACGCTGAGACCAGAGGGCGGGTGTTGGCCGACACTGTCGCGGGGTTGCAGCGGCGCTACGGCAGCGCCGCCGTGCATCGCGGACCCGAGCCGGACGGTGGTGACAGTGCCGGTTGGACCACAGGCATCCCCTCCCTCGACGTCCGCCTCGCCCCTGGCGGGCTGCCCCGGGGCAGGATCACCCTCTTCCAGGCGGCACGGTCGGGGACGAGCGGCCGGCTCACCCTGCTCCAGGCACTGGCCGCCCGGGCCAGCCGCGAGGGCGATGTTGTGTATGTTGACGTCGCCGCCAGCCTCGATCCCGGCTTCCTCGCCGACCTCGGCGCTGATCTCGACAGCTGCCTCGCCGTCCTTCCCGGCCGGGGACGCTGGCGCGAGGGGCTGGCGATGGCCCGCGCCCTTGTGGTCGCCGGCTCACCGTGGGTGGGGGTGGCACTGGGGCGCCAGCGTCCCCGTGACGCCGAGATCGAGCAGGCGCTCAACGGGCTTGTCGAGGCGGTTCACCGGTGTCGCGCCGTCTGCATCGTGGCCGCTCCCACGCCGGCCGCGGCTCCCCTTGCCTATGCGTCATCGCTGACGCTGTCCTGCCTGCCCGCGGGGTGGCAGGAGGCGCATGGCGACATCACCGGACTGCGGGTGAGGCTCGAGGTGATCAAGAGCCGCCTGCACGCGCCCGGGGCCACCGACACGCTGCTGCTCCGCTACCCCCGTCCCTACGCGACCGCCGAGGTGGTGGGCTATCCGGTGGTGATGTCGCCGGCGCGCGAGGTGGCGGAGGTCGGGATATGGAGTGTTGAAATGTCGCAAAGCGACAGCGCCGCGCGAGGCGCGGCGAGGAGTGGGTGTGCACGGTCGAATTCATTTCGACCGTGCGAGGG
>DAINCY010000070.1:0-8045 GCA_036732145.1 Candidatus Dormiibacterota bacterium | reverse complement strand
GAGAAGAATTGCGGGGCGAGCGAGGTGCTTCAAGGTAGTTTCACGTGCTGTGGGCCGAGCTCGCGTAGGCTCCGCACGCCTAAGAGTTGCATGGTGCGACGAATCTCGCGACTAAGGATCTCCGCAGCGCGTTCCACGCCACGCTCACCGCCGGCCATCAGTCCGTACAGGTACGCCCGGCCGACCAACGTCGCCTTCGCGCCGAGCGCCACCGAAGCAACGATGTCGGCACCGCTCATGATGCCAGTGTCCAGCCAGACCTCGGTGCGATCCCCGACGGCGTCGACGACGTCCGGGACAAGCCGCAGAGGGACGGGGGCACGGTCTAGCTGGCGCCCGCCGTGGTTGGACAGCACTATCGCATCTGCACCGGCGTCGGCCACACGTCGGGCATCATCGACTGTCTGGACGCCCTTGATGATCAGCGGCCCGTCCCAGAAGGACCGCAACCACTCCAGATCCGCAATCGTCATCGTTGGATCGAAGAGCTCATCGATGAGCTCGGCGACGGTGCGATCCCATGAGCTCAAGGAGGCGAAGGAGAGGGGCGTGGTGGTCAGAAGGTTGATCCACCAGGCCGGGTGAGTGGCGGCGTCGAGCACAGTCTTAACCGTCAGCGCCGGCGGGATGGAGAAGCCGTTGCGGATATCGCGCAGGCGCATGCCGGCGACGGGGACGTCCACAGTGAGCATCAGAGCCTCGAAGCCGGCGGCCTTTGCGCGCGTCATCAGCTCCTCGCAGGGGGCACGGTCTTTCCAGACGTAGAGCTGAAACCACTTTCGTGCGCCAGGTGCTGCGGCTGCCACGTCTTCAATCGACGTCGTGCCCAAGGTAGACAGCGCATAGGGGATGCCGTACCTCTCGGCCACCCGAACCACTGCGCATTCACCCTCATGGTTCATCATCCGCGTGAAACCGGTGGGTGCGAAGCAGAACGGGAGGGCCGACGAGCGGCCGAGCAACGAGGTCGTGGTGTCAACGCTGGACACGTCTCGCAAGACCGAGGGCGAGAACTCCAAACTCTGGAAGAGGCCCCGTGCGCGGCGCAGGCTGATCTCCCCCTCGGCGGCGCCGTCTGTGTAGTCGAAGACCGCACGTGGGGTGCGGCGGCGGGCCACCGCGCGCAGGTCGTTGATGGTCAAGGCCCTGTCCAGGCGGCGCCTGGTCAGGTTCAACTCGATCGGCTTGGGGCGCAAGAGCGGCTTGAGCTCGGACCACTTCGGAATCTGACGTTCGGACACCTGAATCCTCCCAACTGCAAGGGCTAACTCATTCCCGGGTTCCGCAGATGTCACGCGGCTGAGTGCTTCAAATCGTTGATATGGCTGGGTCATGCGTCGAGCTTGGCCGGAGGCGTGTGACTTCGTCCTCAGGGCCCTGCGCTGGCGGCAAGCCGCCGGCGCTCATCAATTAGGCGGTCGGCGGGATACGCCCGAAGCGAGGCGTCGACCAGCTCCACCGGGTGGAAGGTCGGTAGCGGCACACCCCCGCGGGCCAGCCAGCCGCCGATCTGCAGCAGACACCCGGGGTTGGCCGCGGCCACAGCGTCGGGACGGACGGCGCGGATACGCTCTGCCTTGCGCTCACCCAGCTCGGCCGCTGTCTTCGGCTCGATCAGGTTGTAGACGCCGGCACTGCCGCAGCAGAGCTCGGGCTCGCTCGCCGTCACAACCTCGAGCCGAGGGATGGCGGCCAACACAGCGCGGGGCTCGGCTCGGATGCCTTGAGCGTGCGAGAGGTGGCATGCATCGTGGTAAGCGACCCGCAGCGGCAGCGGGTGCAACTCCCGCAGAGGCTCGCCGAGTTCAACCAGTATTTCCGAGACGTCACGCACACGCCGCGCCAGCGCGGCAGCGCGGGCCGCCCACATGGGGTCGTCGGCGAGCAGCTCGCCGTACTCCTTCATCACTGAGCCACAGCCCGCAGAGTTGACGGCGATGCGGTCGGCGCCGGTACGCTCCAGCACCGCGATCAGCGAGCGCGCCCGTTTGAGTGCTGCTTCCTCGCGTCCAGCGTGCAACTCGAGTGCGCCGCAGCACCGCTGCTCCGGCGGCGCCAGCACCTCACATCCCCAGGCCGACAGGACGCGAGCGGTGGCGGCGTTCACGTCGCCGAAGAACGCTCTTTGAATACAGCCAGTGAGCATCGCCACGCGCAGCCGCGGTTGCCCCGAGACCGGCGCGAGGTGCCGCGGCGCAGCGGAGCGCAGACTGGCCATCCGCAGCTGGGGAGCGAGCGTCTCAACGCTCTGCAGCACAGCGGGCAGGCGGCGCACCAATCCGCTGCGCCGAACCAGTCGCTGCACGCCGCTGGCGCGATAACCGACGAGCAGGCCGGCGAGCACGCGCATCCGTCGGTGATATGGCAGGGCGGCAAAGAGCACCCCGCGCAGGGCCCGCGTGCGGAGCGGGCGGCGGTGGCGCCGTTCCACCTGCTGCCGCGTCTGCTCGATCAACCGGCCGTACTGAACGCCCGACGGGCAGGCGGTGACACAGGCCATGCAGCCAAGGCAGGAATCCCAGTGCTGCACGACTGCGGGCGTCAGCTCGATCTGCTCTTTCACCGCAGCGTCCATGAGCAGGATGCGCCCGCGTGGAGAGTCCATCTCCTCACCCCAGAGCACGTACGTGGGACAGGCGGGCAGACAGAAGCCGCAGTGGACGCAGTCGTCGATCAGCTCGCCAGCCGGCGGGTGGTGGGCGTCGAATGCCATCAGACGCCGGCCAGGTGGCGTCCCGGCGACAGGATGCCGGCAGGGTCGAGCTGTTGCTTGAGTGAGCGCATCAGGTCGACCTCGGCGCCCTCACGGGCGGGCCAGGCCAGCTCTGCGACGGCTGCAGGCGCCCGATGCAGCGCGAGATGGCCGCCGAGCAGCTCCACGGCGGTGCGCATGGCGATCACATCACCGCTGTCCTGGGGCAGGCGAGCCTCGCCGGCCGGGACGAGGCCACGGACGATCGCCTCGCTGGCAAAGTCCGCGCAGACCTGGAGCAGCTGGGCGAGGCGGGTGGCGGGCACCGTCACCGCCGCGATGACACCCGGTCGGTCCCAGGGCCGGTGCGCCAGCCGGGCGCTCAGCCCGATTGCCTCGGATTCCGTGAGCGCGCGGCCGCCGGCCGCAGCGATGATCGTCGCCGCCTGTCGTTCGGCGCCCTCCTCGGAGCTGTCCACCCGTACCGCGACGAGGCCATCGGGCCACGCAATGTCCACGACCGAGGGCGCGACCGGAAGCGACCGCAGGCGCTGGACGAAGCCGGCGAGCCCGCTCGCCGAGGCGTCCTCGAAGACGATCGAACGCGACACCGGCGCGCAGGGGTGCAACTTGAAGGCGAGCTCGGTGATCACGGCCAGCGTCCCCAGCGACCCGGTCAGCAGCTTGCCCACGTCGTACCCGGCCACGTTCTTGACAACCTTGCCGCCAGCATGCCCCACCGTGCCGTCGGCCAGGGCGAAGCGCACCCCGATTAGCAGGTCCCGAGGCGTCCCGTAACGCGAGCGAAGCGAGCCGGTGGCGGCGGTCGCGACGATTCCGCCAAGTGTGGCCGCATCTCCTTGCGGCGGGTCGAGCATGAGCCGCTGCTGGTGCCCCGACGCCTGGGCGAGCGCCGTCTGCAGCGATGCCAGCCACATGCCAGCCTGGGCGACGCAGATGAGGTCGTCGGGCTGATGCTCGACCAGCCGGTCGAGCCGGCGCGTCGACAGAATCACGTCGCAGCGCGACGGCGACGCTCCCCACTCCAGCTTGGTGCCGCTTCCTCGCGCCACCACCGCGAGCTGGCGGCGAGTCGCCTCGCGCAGTGTGGCCGCGACCTGGTCCTCATCCCCGGGTTCGATCACCAGCTGGGGGATCACGCCCTGGACGGCGTCGTGGCGCGTTGCTTCGCGTACCGCCGCCGCTCCCACCACATCGCTGAAGGCCGCGAGCGCAGCCGTGGCGACACTCACATGCGCGCAGCGATGCCCGCCGCCTCCAGCGGATGCACGCGGTACGGGCCGGGAACCTCACCACAGAGCCGAGGGGTGGGCAGCACCTTCCCCGGATTGCATAGTTCGGCTGGGTCGAAGGCCCGGCGCAGACGGCTGAACACCTCGAGAGCAGCCGCGCTGAACATCTTCGGCATCGCGCACGCCTTGTCGGTTCCCACGCCGTGCTCGCCGGTGATCGAGCCTCCCTCAGCCACGCAGATGTCGAGGATGCGACCTGCGACCGCCAGCGCGCGGTCCGATGCACCAGGCTCGGCGCCGTCATACAGGACCAGCGGATGCAGGTTGCCGTCGCCGGCGTGGAAGACGTTGGCGACGCGGATTCCCGTCTCTCTCTCCAGCTGCGCGATGCCGGCCAGAACCTCACCGAGCCTGGTGCGGGGAATGACACCGTCCTGGACGTAGTAGTCGGGGCTGATGCGTCCCATCGCGGCAAAGGCAGCCTTGCGCCCCTTCCACATCAGGGCGCGCTCGGCCGGGTTGGCCGCCACGCGCACCTCCTCGGCGCCGCCCTCCCGGCACATCGCCTCCACCAGCGCGAAGAGTGACTCACACTCGGCCGCGGGGCCGTCCAGCTCCACCAGCAGCGCGGCCTCACAGTCGGGGTAGCCAGCATGCACCGCCGCCTCCGCGGCGGTGATGGTGAGCCGGTCCATCATCTCGATGGCCGCAGGGACGATGCCCGCCGCGATGATCTTCGACACCGCGCGACCGGCATCGGCCATCGATCCGAACGCGCTGAGCAAGGTCTGCACCCGCTCCGGTCGCGGCAGGATGTTCAGGACAACCTCCGTGACGATGCCCAGGGTTCCCTCGCTGCCGACCACGACACCCAAAAGGTCGTACCCGGGTGCGTCGGCCACCATGCCGCCCAGGTGAGCGATCCGTCCATCCGGCGTCACGAACGTGGCACCGACGACGTGGTTGGTGGTGAATCCGTATTTCAGACAGTGGGCCCCGCCGCTGTTCTCCGCAACGTTGCCGCCGATGGTGCACACCGACTGGCTCGACGGGTCGGGCGCGTAGTAATAGCCGGCGTCCTGGACCGCTTCTGTCACCTCGAGGTTGGTGACCCCGGGCTGGACAGTGACGCGTCGGTTGTCGACGTCGATCGCGAGTATGGAGCGCATCCGCGCCAGGCCGATGACGATGCCCTCGGCGACGGGCAGGGCCCCACCGCTGAGCCCTGTCCCCGCACCACGGGCGACGAAGGGGAGAGCCGCTTGGTGGCAGACGAGCACGCACGCGGCCACCTGCTCTGTGGTCGTGGGGAGGACCACGGCCTGCGGCACCACACGGCGCCCGGTCAGCCCGTCGCACTCGTAGGTGCGCAGCTGCTCGACGGCGGTGATCAGTCCGCCGGGGCCGACGGCCCGGCCAAGTGCCTCGAGCGCGCGCGCCTCCATGCACGGAGCATAGGCCAGGGATCTTGACTTTCCCAAACGGCACGCTGGAGGATCTATGATCCCGGCTCGCCGGCCACCGCCCGGAGGAGGAAATGGTCGCCGCATCTGCCTTTCACCAGGTTCTTGATCCTGCCAGCAACCTGGCTCTCACAGCGCTGATCGCGCTCGTGCCGCTGATCGTGCTGCTCGTCGTCCTCGCCGTCTTCCGGGTCACAGCCTGGGTGGCGACGATCATCGGTGCGGTGGTCACGGTCGGCCTCGCGATCACCGTCTGGCACACGCCGGTCGACCTGGCAGGCAAGTCGTTTCTGTACGGTGCCCTCACCGGGCTGATCGCCATCGACTGGATCACCGTCTGGGGCGTGGTGATCTTCAACACGTTGATGGTCACGGGTGTCTTTCCCACCTTCCAGCGCTGGCTTCTCTCGCAGGCGACCGCGGACATCCGGGTCCAGACCATCCTCCTCGCATGGGCGTTCGGAGCCTTGCTCGAGGGACTCGTGGGCTTCGGCTACCCCTGGGCTGTGGTGGCTCCGATCCTGATCGCGCTCGGCGTTGTCGAGATCGACGCCATCCGCGTGGCCGCCATCGCCAACAACGCACCGGTGTCGTTTGGGGCGCTGGGCGCACCGATCATCTCCCTCGCCACCGTCACCGGCCTGCCGCTCAACGCCCTCACAGCGTCGATCGGTCGCATCGTTGCCGTGCTCGCTCTGCTGCCGCCATGGATCCTCATCTACCTGGTGAGCGGGCGCCGCGGACTGAGAGACGGATGGCCGCTCGCCATTGTCGGCTCGCTTGGGTACATCCTCGGCCAATTTCCCACGTCGCAGTTCTTCGGGCCGTATCTGCCCGATGTGGTCGGCGCGCTCACGGCGTTCACCGCCACACTGCTGTTCCTGCGTGTGTGGCGTCCCCGCACCGTTCTCGGCTACGGCGGCGTGCCCATCGCCGACGATGCGCAGCACCCCGAGGCGCCGCTCCCGCTGCGCCAAGTCGCCGGGGCTCTCATGCCCTTTTTCGTTCTCATCGCCGTGGTCGTCGCCTGGACCGGGCCCTGGTCGAAGCTGCCCACGTACAGCTTGGCGAAGCACAGCGTCACGGCGCTCTCCTCCATCACAGGCAAACCCGTGGTCTCGCTGTTCAACTTCACGCCGTTCATCGCAGGGACGGCGATCCTGAGCGCATGGGTGGTCATGCTTCTGCTCCTCCGACCCTCCGGTGCACAAGTGCGGGACGTGGCAGCCCGCACCTTCCACCAGATGTGGGGTGCCGTCATCGTGGGCATCGTGATCTTCGGGCTCGCTTTCGTTTTCACCTTCGGCGGGCTGGGCAACTCGCTCGCATTCGCCTTCTCCAAGGCGGGCACGGCCTTCATCCTCATCGCTCCGATCCTGGGCTGGATCGGCGTGGCGCTGTCGGGGAGCAACACCTCAACCAACGCTCTCTTCGGCGCCTTCCAGAACACCATCGGCAAGCTGCTGCACTTCCCGTTGCTGCTGCTGCCCTCCCTGAACTCCGTGGGAGCCGAGGTCGGCAAGCCGGTTGCCCCGCAGACGGCAAGCGTTGGAGTGTCGACGACCAGCTACGTGCGCAAAGAGGGCGCGGTCATCCGCCACAATCTGCCATGGACGCTCGTGCTGCTCGCATACTTGGTGGTGATCGGCGTGCTCTACTACTATTTCTTCCCTGCCGCCGTCAGCTGAGCCGGCGGCTCTGGCTATCCCAAGCGGCAATTCATCGCGCCTGGTCGCGTTCCGAGATGCCCACCTCCCACCACGGGTTACACAACAGCAGCGGACGTGCCGGTCAGGAAGAGATGAGGCTTGCCAGGTACTCCTGTTCGTCAACGTCGAGGCGCAGCTCCAGCGCCTCTCGGACGGCGGTGAGGTGCTCGAGGCGGCGCGGTCCGACCACAGGAGCGGTGACGTTGGCACGTGACATCACCCACGCGAGTGCCAGGCCGGATGGGGAGACGCCTCGGCGATCGGCCTCACTCGCGAATCGCTGAACCCCCTCCAGCGTCTGGTCAGTCATGTACTCCTGGTACGGCGCCGCGCGCACCGCCACACGAGAGTCGGGAGGCACACCTGCCCCTGGTCGGTACTTTCCCGAAAGAATCCCTCCGCAGAGCGGGCTATGTGGCGTGTAGCCGAGGCCGCGCTCTGCACAGAGCGGGATGACCATCCGTTCGTCGGATCGAGCCAGCAAGCTGTACTCGTTCTGAACCCACTCGTATCGCGGAAGCCCCAAACGGTCGGAGGTGTCCAGCGCGAGGCGCAGCTGTTCATCGGTGACGTTACAGGCTCCAATGCTCCGCACCAGCCCTTGCTCGACAAAGGACGCGAGCACCTCCAACGTCTCGGCGATCGGCGTCTCATCGTCCGGAGCGTGCGTCATGTACAGATCGATCCTCGACAGGCCGAGGCGACCCATGCTCACGGGCAGCTGCCGCGAGAGGTTGTCCCGCGACAGGTCGATCCGTGCCGTGCCATCCTCGACGACGCCGCCAGCCTTGGTCGTCACCACGACGCCCGAACGGCGATTGGAAAGCCAGTGACCAATGACGGCCTCACTCTCGCCGCCGGCATAGCTCACCGCGGTGTCGAGGACCGTGACACCGAGCTCGGCCGCAGCGTCGAGCATCTCAAAGGC
>DAINCY010000069.1:0-8267 GCA_036732145.1 Candidatus Dormiibacterota bacterium | reverse complement strand
TCGAAGGATCGTAATCGCCCGCACCGTTCGCGCCGGGTCGCAGTTCGCGATCCAAGCCGCGCTCGCGACCTGGCTCTGCCCCGGGTCCACCTCGACGGCGACGCGACCGCCCTCGTCGACGACGATGCGGTCGAGCTCGTGGTCGAGGTGATGGGGGGCATCGACCAGGCCAGCGCCCTCATCGAGCGCGCGCTGAGGGCAGGCAAGCCCGTCGTCACGGCCAACAAGGCAGCCCTCGCCGCCCATGGGCTTGAGCTGGCGGCGGTGGCGGCGGACCGTGGCGTGTCGTTGCGCTACGAGGCGGCGGTCGGAGCCGGGTTGCCGGTGGTGGCACTGCTGCGCGACAGCCTCCGCGGCGACCGCATCGGCGGGCTCGAGATGATCATCAACGGCACCACCAACGTCATCCTCACGCGCATGGAGAGAGATGGGGTCGGGCTCGATGAGGCTCTGCGCGAGGCGAGGGAGCGCGGCTTCGCCGAAGCCGATCCCTCCGCCGACATCGACGGCCACGATGCCGCCGCCAAGCTTGTGCTGCTGAGCCGGCTGGCATTCGACGCACCGCTCACCATGGCCGACGTGGCCAGAGTCGGCATCGGCGAGGTGGTTGCGCAGGACCTCGCCTGCGCCGCTCTGCTGGGCGGCACCGTCAAGCTCGTGGCCAGCGCCCAGCTGAGCGGGGAGGTGGTGACACTGTCGGTGCATCCGACAGTGTTGCTGGCAGACCACCCTCTGTCCGGCGTCGACGACGCCGACAACGCTGTGCTGATCAGCTCCGACCTGGCTGGGCGGGTCCTGCTCGGCGGGCTGGGGGCCGGCGGCGACAGCACCGCGAGCGCGGTGGTGTCGGACATCGTCGCCACCGTGCGCGCTCCTTCGATGGCCCCGCCGATCCCCGGGACCGCGGTCACCGTCGGCGACGGCGCGGACGTCGAGCGTGGCGGCTACATGCGGGTGCGACTGCGCCCGGTGGCCGAGGCCTCGCAGCTGGTCCTCCAGGCGCTCGAGGACCGTGGCATTCCGGTGCGCGCCTCGACGCTCCTTGCCGACCCTGACGGTGGCTCGCAGCTCGCGCTGCTCACCGGCGCCGTGGCTCGCGCCATGCTGGAACGCGCCACTGAGACCCTCGACTCCCTGGCTGTCGTGGCCGAGGTGGCTGCGGTCATGGACTGGGCGGAATCGGGCTGATGGCCACACCAGGCGTGATCGCCCGCTACAGCGGTCGCCTGCCGATCACCCCGGCCACCCCACGGATCACGCTGTTCGAGGGCGAGACACCATGCCTCCCCGCGCCCCGGCTGTGCGAACAGCTCGGCCTGGCCTCACTGCACCTCAAGGTGGAGGGGCTCAACCCGACCGGGTCCTTCAAGGACCGCGGCATGGTCGTGGCTGTGGCACGAGCCCTCGAGGCAGGAAGCCAGGCGCTGGTCTGCGCAAGCACTGGAAACACCTCTGCGTCGGCGGCGGCCTACGGCGCACGTTTTGGTCTGCGCACCGTGGTGGTCATTCCGGCAGGGCGGATCGCCATTGGGAAGCTGGTGCAGGCCCAGGTGCATGGCGCGCAGGTTCTGGCCATGCCTGGCAACTTCGACCAAGCGCTGGCCGCGGTGCGCCAGCTGGCCGCCGATCACCCGGTGACCCTGGTCAACTCGGTCAACCCACATCGCATCGAAGGCCAGAAGACTGCCGCCTTCGAGATTGTCGACGACCTCGGTGACGCCCCCGAGGTGCTCGCCATCCCGGTCGGCAACGCCGGCAACATCACCGCGTACTGGCGAGGCTTTCGGGAATATTTTGCGGACGGACTGTGCACCAGGCTGCCCCGCATGCTCGGTGGGCAGGCGGCCGGCGCGGCGCCGCTCGTTCTCGGTCATCCGGTGGCCGAGCCGGACACCGTGGCGACCGCAATTCGCATCGGCAAGCCGGCGTCCTGGCAGGGCGCGATCGACGCGCGCGATCAGTCGGAGGGCGCAATCCTGGCGGTCGATGACGCCGACATCCTCAGTGCCCAGCGCGATCTGGCCACTCTGGAGGGGGTGTTCTGCGAACCGGCGTCGGCAACTTCCCTCGCCGTGCTGCGCGCAGCGGTGCGCGACGGCACGGTGGCCCCGGGGACCAGCGCTGTGTGCGTGCTCACCGGCAATGGCCTCAAGGATGCCGTGGTGGCCGCTCAGGGGCTGCGCGACCCCATCCCCGTCGACGGCGACGCGGTGTCGCTGGCCGCGGCGCTGGGGTTCTGATGAGGGCCACGGTTCGGGTCCCTGCCAGCGTGGCCAACCTCGGGCCCGGCTTCGACATTCTTGCCCTGGCGCTGCAACTGCAGAACGAGGTCACTGCCCAGACCACCGACGACGGAGCCGTGACCATCGACATCGACGGAGACGCCGCGGACGCGCAACTTCGCGATCCCGCCCACAACCTGGTGACGCGTGCCTACGTCGAGAGCTGCGCGCGCCTGAACGTGCCTGAGCATGAGCGCGGCGTGCACCTGCGATGCGTCAACGCCATCCCCGTGGCGCGCGGCCTGGGATCGAGCGCCGCGGCCACCCTCAGCGGCGTCCTGGTGGCGGTGGCACTGCACCGCGCCCCGTGGGATGAGCGGGACATCCTGGACTGCGCGGCCGGCTTCGAGGGGCACATGGACAATCTCGCCGCGTCGCTGTTCGGCGGCCTGGCCATCTGCGCACCGGGGGCGTTGGTGCAGCGCATCGATGTGCCCGATGAGCTGCACGCCATTGTGTTCGCGCCGCTGGAGCGGCTGGCCACCCAGCAGGCACGCCAGGCGGTGCCTGAGCAGTTCTCGCGAGACGATGCCGTGTTCAACGCATCGCGCTGCGCGCTGCTCATCCGCGCTCTGACGCTTGGCGACTACGCGGCCCTTCGCGAGGCCATGGATGACCGCTGGCACCAGCCGCAGCGGGCCGCACTGTTCCCGCCCATGGCGCCACTGATCGAGGCGGCGTACGCGGGAGGCGCGGACGGAGCCTGCTTGGCCGGCGCCGGGCCCTCGATCCTCGCGCTCTGCGCTCACGATCCCGCGACAGTCGAGGACGGGCTGCGGTCTGCCGCCGCCCGCCTCGACGTGCCGGGGACAGTCCTGCGGCTCCGGCCGCGCAACTTCGGCGCGCGGGTCGAGGTGCGCGCGTGACGGTCGTCGTGCAGAAGTACGGGGGCAGCAGTCTCGCCGGCATCGATCGCCTGCGCGCCGTCGCCGAGCGCATTGCGCAGACGCGGCGCGACAGCGAGCGCGTTGTCGTGGTGGTCAGCGCCATGGGCGACACCACCGACCAGCTCACCGCCCTCGCCCACCAGCTCGATGAGAACCCCCCGTCCCGCGAGATGGACATGCTGCTGAGCACTGGTGAGACGGTGACGGCGCCGCTGCTGGCCATGGCACTGACCGCGCGTGGTGTTGACGCGGTGTCGTTGACGGGCATGCAGGCCGGAATCAGGACCAGCGGCACTCACCGCAGGGCGCGCATCACCGACATCGTCCCCGAACGGATCATCAACCAGCTGGCCGCCGGACGCGTGGTCATCGTCGCCGGGTTCCAGGGCGTGTCGGAACAGCTCGACGTCACCACCCTGGGACGGGGCGGCTCGGACACCACCGCGGTCGCTCTTGCGGTGGCGCTGCACGCCCAGGAGTGCGAGATCTACACCGACGTGGCCGGCATCCACAGCGCCGACCCGCGGGTGGTCGCTGATGCGCGCCTGGTCGACGTGATCGAGTACGACGAGATGCTCGAGCTTGCCGCGGCCGGCGCCACCGTGATGCATCCGCGGGCTGTCGAGATCGGCGAGGCATACTCCATGCCGATCCGGGTGCGCTCGGCGTTCGTCGATGGCCCCGGCACCCTCATCGGAAGGCAGCAAGGGATGGAAGACCGCCCCAAGGTCCGCGGCATCGCCCACGAGACAGACGTCGCCAAGGTGACGCTGCTCGGTGTGCCCGACCGACCCGGAATCGCCGCCGCGGTGTTCGGACCGCTCGGCGAGTCCCACATCAACGTCGACATCATCGTGCAGAACGTCAGCCATTCAGGCCACACCGACCTCTCCTTCACGCTGGCGGAGTCCGACCTGGTGCGGGCACGTCCGGTTCTCGACCGCGTGGTCGCCGCCGTCGCGGCCGACGGCTACGACGCCGACCGCGACATCGCCAAGGTGACCGTGGTGGGCTCGGGAATCCTCGGCACCCCAGGCATTGTCGCCCGCATCTTCGAAGCGCTGGCGCGCGAGTCGATCAACATCCGCATGATCAGCACAGGCGAGATCCGGGTCACCTGCATCATCGACAGGAGCCGGGTCGAGGACGCGGTCCGGGCTCTGCACCGGGCCCTCGAGCTCGACCTGCTGTGACCGCGCCACCGTGAGCTTGTCGGTGGGCATCGTCGGCCTGCCCAATGCGGGCAAGTCGACGCTCTTCAACGCGCTGACCGCGGCCGGCGCCACGGTCGGCAACTACCCGTTCACCACGATCGAGCCGAACACCGGTGTGGTGGCCGTGCCCGACCGGCGCCTCGACCAGCTCGCGCAGCTGTTCAGCCCCCCCAAGGTGATCGCGGCGACTGTCACGTTCACGGACATCGCCGGCCTGGTGCGCGGAGCCAGCCGTGGAGAGGGACTCGGCAACAAGTTCCTCGGCCACATCCGCGAATGCGATGCCATCGCGCTGGTGGTGCGCGATTTCGAGGATTCCGACATCACCCACGTCGAGGGCAACGTCGACCCGGTCCGAGACGTTGATGTGGTGGAGCTGGAGCTGGAGCTCGCCGATCTCGAAACTGTGACCAAGCGCCTCGAGAAGGCCGAGAAAACGGTTCGACTGCAGAAGGACAAGGAGAGCGCGGCCGAGGCCATCGCGGTCCTGCAGCGCGTGCGCGAACACCTCGACAGCGGAGCACCGGTCCGCACCATGGACCTCGGCGCCCCGGAAAGGGCGATCCTCCACGACCTCTGGTTGCTGACCGCGAACCCGCTCGTGGTGGTCGTCAACGTCGCCGAGAACGCCCGTTCCGCGGAACCGTCAGCCGCAATTCGCCAACGAGCCGCGCAGAGTGGCGCAGACGTCGTGGTCATCTCGGCGCGCATCGAATCGGAGCTGGCTGAGCTCGATCCTGCCGATCGCGAGGCCTTCCTGGCAGATCTCGGCATCGCGGAGCCAGGCCTCGACCTTCTCGCCCGCCACGCCCATCGCCTGCTCGACCTGGTCACCTTCTTCACAGCCGGCGAGAAGGAGGTGCGGGCATGGGAGCTGCGCAGCGGTCTCACCGCTCTGGACGCGGCCGGCGTCATCCACACCGACTTCGCCAAGGGATTCATCCGGGCTGAGGTCTGCGACGCGGAGGACCTGCTCTCTGCCCGCTCGTACAACGCCGTGCGCGAGCAGGGTAAGCAGCGCCTCGAAGGAAGGGACTACGTGGTCCGTGACGGCGACGTCGTCCACTTCCGCTTCAACGTCTGACAGACACCGAGGCCCCCGCGCGCGGCGCGGAGTCGCGCCGAGTGGGGAGTGAGGCCGGCCGGCTCCGCCGGATGGCCGAGAGGGGCGCATCGCCCCTCTGTCAAGACGCAGGGCCCCCCCGCGCGGCTCTGAGCCGCGCGGGGGATCTGCAGACGCCGGATGGGTCGGGCCTCGACGAGAACGTGAAGCCGGGAGCGGTGTGGGTTCCCGGCGCCTGCTGCCCATGGATCCCGATGGAGGGTGAGGTGAACCCAACATCTTGTGGTTCCTCAGTGACAGTACCACATCATGCAGGGGGCGATGCAAGCCCCACGCTTCCCCGGCGGGGCGCTCGCGCAGGGCGGCGTCGAACTCAGCTTCGCTGCCGATCCGATACCCTTGCCGCGCGTCATGGCCAAGAAGACCCGCAAGCAGAAGCAGCGTGCCACCACGCGCCGCCCGGGCCCGTCCGTGGCGCGGCCCACCGCGATCACGTCCACCGGAGTCGGGGTCGAGGCGGAGGATCTCCAGCCCGCCCCCGAGGAGTCAGGCGAGCTGGCCGCCGTCGACCCCGGGCGCCGCCGGGTCGAGCGTGTCTCGGCAGCCGACGCCCCCGTCGCCCGCCCGAGGCCGGCACGCGGGCTGGGCGCCGGATACATCCAACCACTGGAGAGCGAGGACGCCGCCATCCCCTTTGACCGCGTCCCCTACGTCCCTGCCGACCTCCGGCGCGTCGCCATCATCGCCGGGCTGATGATCGCGCTCATCATCATTGCGGACATCATTGTCAGCAACGTGGTGAAGTAGGGCGCGGTGCGTGTCATCCTCTACACGGGCAAGGGCGGGGTCGGTAAGACCACCGTCGCAGCCGCCACCGCCGTGGCGTGCGCCAAGCTCGGTCATCGCACTCTGATCATCTCCACAGACGCGGCCCATTCTCTGGGCGACTCCTTTGACATGGAACTCGGCGACCATCCCACCGCAATTGCGCCCAACCTCGACGGGCAGGAGATCAACGCGCTCCACGAGATGGAGGAGCACTGGGAGCGCGTCCACCGCTATCTGCTCTCGCTCTTCGCGTCCTGGGGCGTCGACGACTTCGTGGCCGAGGAGATGGCCACGCCCCCGGGGATGGAGGAGGTGGCCAGCCTGATGTGGATCAAGCGGCACAAGGAGCAGGGCAAGTACGACGTGGTCATCGTCGACTGCGCGCCCACCGGTGAGACCCTGCAGCTGCTGGCATTCCCCGATGTCGCCCGCTGGTACCTGACCAAGATCTTCCCGCTGGAACGCAAGGTGTGGAAGGCCGCCCGGCCGATCGTTCAACCCTTCACCAACATCCCTCTTCCCACCGACGACATCTTCGGCCACGTCAAGGACCTGCTCTTCGACCTCGACGGCATGAAGAACATCCTCGGCGACCCCAAGGTTTGCACCATCCGCCTGGTGCTCAACCTCGAGAAGATGGTGGTGAAGGAGGCCCAGCGCGCCTTCACCTACCTCTGCCTCTACGACTACCTCACCGACCTGGTGGTCGTGAACCGCGTGCTCCCCGAGGAGGTCACCGACGACTACTTCGCGGCGTGGCACCGTTCCCAGAAGAAGTACGACGCCATGGTCGACACCGCCTTCTCCCCGGTGCCGATCCGGCGCACCCCGCTCTTTGACCACGAGATCGTCGGGTTGGAGTCGCTCGCGGAGATGGCTGAGTCGATCTTTGGCGACACCGATCCCACCAAGCACTTTCACACCACCGTCCCGCAGCACCTCACCAAGGTGGGCAACAACTACGAGCTCCGGCTGCAACTGCCGTTTGTTGGCAAGGACGAGGTGGACATCACCCACCGGCCCGGGGAACTGTTCGTCAGCGTCGGCCCCTACAAGCGCGAGATCAGCCTTCCCCGCGTGCTCAACGGCACCAAGGTCACACGCGGAAAGCTCGACGAAGGAGTCCTTCGCGTCACCTTTTCGGGAGTGTCCAAATGAGCGAGTCGAGCATCTTTTCGACCAAGGGGCTGAGCGATGCGGCGCGGTTGCTGGCCACCTCGGTGGGGGAGCTGGTTCCCCAGGAGGCCCAGCTCCACCTGCTCAACGCTGAGCGCGAGCTGCTTCTGGCCATCACTGGCATCATCGAGCACAACAGCGGCCGCACTCCGAAGCGGCCGCGGGCTTCGAGCGCCCCCCGCAAGCCGGCCTCGCGCCGCCCGAAGCGCGTCGAGCTAGATTGATCCGGCGCGACCGCCGGTCGGAACGTCCATCGCAGGTCGTCGTGGACGGAGTCGTGTGGCCGGTGCAGGGCGCCCAGGTGGCGATCGTGGACGGCTCACGTGTGCTGCTCCAGCTGCGTCCCTTCCCTCCCGGCTGGGAGCTGCCCGGCGGCCACGTCGAGCGCGATGAGGACCCCGCCCAGACGGCGGTCCGCGAAGCCGAGGAGGAAACGGGCTACCGGGTGAACATCCGCGGTCTGGTCGGCGTGTACTCATGGAGCGGACTGCGCAACGCGGCCGACGCCGTCTTCCTCGCCGAGATCGCCGGTGGTCATCCCCGCTGGAGCATCGAGGCTCTGCGGACAGTCTTCGTCACCGCCGAGGGCATTCCCCGCACCGCCTTCCCGTGGTGCCGCCAGCGCGTGTACGACGCCCTGGCACGATCTGAGGGCGCCCCCCCGGTCCACCGCGTGCAGCCGATCACCCCACGGACCGTCGTGGCCTTCAGCACCAGCTGGCTGGCCACTCCTCTCGACCGCCTGCGCGGCCGCGGGCACCGCGACACGGGTCAGCGGTGACCCGTGTTCTGACAGGGGCGGGGCAGATCCCCGCCC
>DAINCY010000068.1:0-8473 GCA_036732145.1 Candidatus Dormiibacterota bacterium | reverse complement strand
GAATCCGACCAGGATGGCTGCGGGCGAGGCGAGGCCCACCGCGGCCACGAGCACCGCCGCCGTTGCCGCGAGGGTGTAGGCGGGAGCCACGCTCGAGGTGGCGATGACGGTCGAGTCGAACAGGGTCAGGGTATTCGTCTTGAGCTGCGAGACGACCGCCTTCCCGTGAACTAGCGGCTCCGTGACCGTAGCCATTGTCTCCTCCTCTCCGAGCCTCGACCATCAGACGTACGCCAGCTGGGCGCGCTAACAGTAGTGCAGCAAGGGACGGGTTGTCTGCCATCGCCCGGCAGCCGTCTCACCATTGCGAATGACATGCCATCCACAATCGACATGCTCCGATCCGCGGCCGCGGCACTCTGACGCCCGGCTCGGCGCCAGGCTGTCTCATGTCAGACGCTGAGTCGGCGGAATCCCACGGCCATCTCACAGCCCGCGGTTTGGCCACCGGCGCGTGCCGAACCGCGCAGGAACGACTCGGGGTCGAAGCCGCTGCCGAGTCCACGAAGATAGGCGTCGTGCGCGCGGAGCGACTCCACGCCCGCGCCGATGGTGTCGGTCACGTCGACGAAGTGCGTCGGCGGCCCCATCCCGGCGACATACACGGCCTGCGTTCCCTGCCAAGGCTCGCCGTCTTCCGGGAACATCCATCGATTCGCGGCATCGCGGCATGCATCGAGGACGGCGAGACCGGTGGCGCGATGATCCGCGTGATTGACCCCACCGTCAGCTCCCCATGTCAGCTCGAAGTTCATGGTGACCACGATCTCCGGCCGGAGGCGCCGAATCGCTCGGGCGATGTCGCGACGCAATCCCAGTCCGTACTCGACGAAGCCATCCGCGTGACCGAGGAACTCGACGTGCGTGACCCCGACAATTCCGGCTCCGCGGCGTTCCTCCTCCTCGCGTAGCGGCTTCGCCTCCACCGGGTCAAGACTGTCGATGCCGGCCTCTCCGCTGGTCACCAGTAGGTATGACACCTGTTTGCCCTGTTGAGTCCATCGAGCGACAGCACTGGCGGTGCCGTACTCCAGGTCATCGGGATGCGCCACGATGGCGAGGCCACGCTCCCAGGCCTCCGGTAAGGATTCCATTTCAGCGATTCTGGGGGAAGCCCAAATCGACGCTGCTGCTGCTGGGATCCGGCCACCGGGACGTCACGACCTTGGTCCGAGTGTAGAAATGCACGCCGTCGGGCCCGTACATGTGCGTGTCACCGAACAGCGAGGCCTTCCAGCCGCCGAAGCTGTAATACGCGACCGGTACCGGGATGGGGACGTTGACGCCCACCATTCCCGCCTGCACCTCGAACTGGAAACGCCGGGCGGCACCGCCGTCCCGCGTATAGATGGCCACGCCGTTCCCGTATGGGTTGTCGTTGACCAGGCGGACCGCGTCCTCATACGTCTCGACGCGGAGCACTGACAGCACCGGTCCGAAGATCTCGTCGTCATACACCTTGGTGCCGGAGTGCACGCAATCGACCAGAGAGGCGCCGAGGAAGAAACCATCCCCGGCGAACTCGAGGTGGCGTCCGTCCACGACGACCTTGGCACCGCCCAGGGCTGCTTCATCAAGGTACGACGCCACCTTGTCGCGATGTTCGCGGGTCACCAGCGGGCCCATCTGCGAACCCGGCTCGTCGCCGGGCCCGACCGTCACCTTGGCAATCCTCGCCGCGATCGCTTCCACCAGCTTGTCGGCGATGTCGCCAACGACGACGAGCGCCGACACTGCCATGCACCGTTCTCCCGCCGAACCGTATCCCGCGGAGACCGCGGCGTCGGCTGCCAAGTCGAGGTCCGCATCGGGCAGCACCACCATGTGATTCTTGGCGCCGCCGAGCGCCTGCACCCGCTTGCCGTGCTGTGTGCCCGTCTCGTACACGTGACGCGCGATCGGTGTCGAACCGACAAATGACACAGCGGCGATGTCGGGGTGCTCGAGGATGCGATTCACCGCCTCGCGGTCGCCCTGCACCACCGAGAACACGCCGGGCGGCAGCCCTGCCTCCAGCCAGAGTTCGGCGAAGAGGAGCGAGGGCGACGGGTCCTTCTCGCTGGGCTTGAGGATGAAGCAGTTGCCGCAGGCGATGGCGTTGGCGAACATCCACATGGGCACCATGGCCGGAAAGTTGAAGGGCGTGATACCTGCGACGACGCCGAGCGGCTGACAGATCGAATACACATCGACGCCGCGCGACACCTGTTCGGAGAACCCGCCCTTGAGCAGGTGCGGAATGCCACACGCGAACTCCACGTTCTCCAGTCCGCGGGCGACCTCGCCGAGGGCATCCGACAGCACCTTGCCGTGCTCCGCGGTGATCAGCCGCGCGATATCCATCTGGCGCCGCTCGAGGAGGTCCCGGAAGTGAAAGAGGATCTCGGTGCGACGCGCAAGCGGGGTCGCCCGCCACTCCGGGAATGCGCCTGCTGCGGCTTCGACAGCGGCGTCGAGCTCGGCCGGCGAGGCCAGGTCGACGAGTCCCGTCTGGGCGCCGGTGGCGGGGTTGCATACCGGTCCCTGCCGCCCCGACGTGCCGGCCACCAGCTGGCCGCCGATCCAATGGCTGATCCGCTTCATCCCCACCTCGGTGGGCGGTGACTGAGCACCGGTGCCGATCATGGTCGCGCTGCCTCCAACGCTGACTCCAGCGTGCCGACTGCCTCGGCCAGCTGATCCTGCGTGATCACCAGCGGCGGCTGGAAGCGGACGACGTTGCCGAAGAATCCGCCGATCCCGACGATCAGACCGCGCTCTCGGCAGCCGGCGCGAACCCGTTGCGCGAGCTCTGCCGCCGGCGCCCTGGTGTTGCGGTCCTCGACCAATTCGATACCGATCATCAACCCCTTGCCGCGCACCTCCCCCACGGCCGGGTGGTGCGCCGCAACCTCCTCGAGACGTCCCAGCAGCCACGCACCGAGGCGGTCGCTCTTGCCGGTCAGGCCCTCCTCATCGATCACTCGCAGCGTGGCGAGTGCGGCGGCGCAGGCAACCGGGTTGCCGCCGAAGGTGGAGAGATGCTCGCCGGGGTGGAACGCGTCCGCGATCTCGTCGCGCGCTATGAAGCCACCCAGAGGGAGCCCGCTGGCGATGCCCTTGGCCATCGTCATGATGTCCGGCTCGACACCAAAATGCTCGATTCCGAACAGTCGCCCGGTGCGGCCGAACCCGGTCTGCACCTCATCGACGATCAACAGGATGCCATGGCGGTCGAGGATCTCCTTGACCCGCTTGAAATAGTCGGGATGGGGCACCACGATCCCCGCCTCGCCGAGGATCGGTTCGGCGATGAACGCCGCGACATCCCCGGAGGTCTGGTAGTTGATGACATCCTCGACCGCATCGGCACAGCGCAGGGTGCACGGACCTCCGCACATCCGGCACCGGGTTGCGCTCGACGCCGGTGCGAAGGCCACACCGCCGAGATAGGGGCCACCATTCTGCTTGCGCTTACGGTTCCCGGTGACGGCGAGTGCGGCGTTGGTCCGTCCGTGGAAGCCGGTCTCCAGGGCGATGAATTCGGTCTTCCCGGTGAACGCCCGGGCCAGACGCAGCGCCCCCTCGACCGCCTCCGCTCCACTGTTGCTGAAGAAGGTTTTCTGCAGCCTGCCCGGGGTCACGTCCGCGAGCTGCTCCGCCAGTTCGCCGACCACGGGGAGGTGGTACAGCAGTGTGCCGCAATGGATGTACCGCTCCATCTGAGCGAGGGCGGCCTCGACGACGCGCGGATGGGAGTGCCCGGTGCTTGCCACCGAGATTCCCGCGAAGCAGTCGAGGTACTTGGTGCCGTCGACGTCCCATAGCTCGGCGCCGCGGCCATGGTCGACGGTGATGGGCTCGACGCTGGCGACGGCGCTGAGAGTGAGGTAGCGCTGATACAGCTCAGAGGTGGATTTCGTGGCGACACCCATCCGCGCAGTGTGGAACGCGCTGTGGCGAGAGAGCAAGCAGCACGATGCGGCCGACCGAGGGCGAGCCGCCGCCGAACGCCCCTCCTCACCTCGGTGTACCTGATCGCCTTCCTCTGGCGCCCGCCGTCGAAAACCGTCAGGACCGTGCTGTGCAGAGCAAGGTGCGGCCAGGCAGGACGAGGCCGCTGTCGGTGCGGTGGCGTTCCGCCAGGTCGGCGGCGGTTCCGCGGACGGCGGCGCGCGTGACCTCGGGTGCCCCTCGGAACGCGGCTGCCAACGGTGGGGCAAGTGCCAGGACGGTGTCGAAGTGTTGATCGGAGCTCGCGAAGGTCGCCGGCGTCTCGACCACGGATACGGTCACGTCGTTGAAGCCGGCGTCACGCACGATGCGCTCGAGCGCATCGGCATCGGCCATGGAGAACGGACCACCGGGACCGGTGGGCGGGCCACCGCTGACGAGGCCGTGCATCATTGCCGCCATGCCAATGCATGTGAGCCACGGATTGTGCTCTGGCCCGGCCCAGACCGCCAAGCCGAGCCGACCGCCTGGTGCCAGCACTCGGTGGCATTCGTGGAGCACGCGGGCAGGCCCGTCCACAAGCATCAACCCCATCCGAAAGACCACGGCGTCCACGGATGCATCCGGTAGGCGGATGTCGTGGGCGTCAATCCGGGCCACCTCGACGTTGGCGAAGGCGGCAACGGTCCGCTCAATCAGCTCGACCATCCCGGGCGCGACATCGCTGGCGATCACGCTCCCCTGGAGACCGACCCGTTCCGCCAGTACCAGCGCGAACTCACCCGTCCCGGCTCCAAGTTCGAGCACCCGCTCTCGCGGATGCAGGTCAAGGCCCGCGAGCAACTCCCGCGTCAGGGGCTCCTTCATGCGCTCGATGTGGCCGCGGCACGCGTCCCACGACGGCGCCACGTTGCTCCAATCAGAGGTACACGTTGTCATGGGTACACGCTCCGTTACAGTGTTCCAGTATTCAACACAGCGGTAATGTAGCGGATATGGAGAGCGAGGTCAAGCGGGCGCGGCGCTACGACTCGACATGGCGAAAGGAGCAAGCCCGCACCACCCAGCGTGCGATCCTGGCGGCGGCCCACGACCTGTTCGTGGCCCAGGGGTACGGGCGGACGACCATGGCCGATGTGGCCCGCAGTGCGGGCGTCTCGGTGGAGACGGTGTACGGCGCCTTCGGCACCAAGGCAACGCTGCTTCACCGAGTGTGGGATGTCACCATCGGCGCGGACGATCAGGATGTTGCCTACCACGACAGACCCGAGGTACGGGCCTTGCTCGCCGAGCCGAATCTGGCGCGGCGTTTTTCGCTCCAGGCAGCCCTGTTCACTGCGACCGCGCGACGAATCGTGCCGTTCCTGCTCGCCATCCAGGGCGCCGCCGGCGCAGAGCCGGCCGCCGCGGAGATGCTGGCCGAGATCCAGCGTCAGCGCCTGGTCGGGATTGGTGTGATGGCGAAGGCCGCCGCCGCCACGGGGAAACTGGCAGTCTCGGAACAAGAGTGCCGAGATGTGGTCTGGGCAACGACCGACGGGGCGCTGTGGCAGCGGCTGGTCACGGAGCGCGGGTGGTCGGACCAGCAGCTCGAGCGCTGGTTGGCCCAGATGTGGACGAGCACCTTGGTCCGGGGCCCCGCGGTTGCCTTTCGACATCGCGGATGACGATTCGGCGGGAAGATCGTAGCTGCGTCCCAAGCATGGGGCGCCGAGGCCTGGCTCAACTCAGCTTCAGCGAGTCGTCGCCAGGCGACAGGAAGGCGCGCAACAGTGGCGCATCGCGCCGATCCGTCGCGATGCGCAGGTAGAGGTCGTCGCCGTCGATCTCCAGAGCCTCGCCGAACTCGGCGGCCAGGAACAGAGCGACTCGGGGATCGACCGCGCCGACTCCGGTGAAGCGCGGCACCGGCATCGTCAGGCCATATGCGCGGGCGGCTTCCTGCGCTCGCCGGTTCCAGGTGTCGCCGGGGACGCGGTCAAGGTCAGCGCCCAGCATGGCGGCGAGGATGGCCGCGAGGGCGACGATCCTCGACCCCCCTGTCTCGGGGACACCGTCCCACAGCGCTCTCTCGTGGACCATCCCGTCGAGCACATCGCGGGCGCGATCCACGATGGCGTCAGGCGGGATCGCCACCCAGACGCCATCCCGGCCGGTCCTCGCGCTCCAGCCATCTACCCGGGCGATGACGCCGGGCTCGGCGGCGGCGGCAGCAGCGCAGCGGCCGGCGCGTCCGTCCCCGGCGACCGAGGCGCCGGGGAGCAGAGACGTCTCCTCATCCCACGCTCGGGTCCCCTTGCGCACGCTCCCATCGCGGATCAGGGCCAGCGGCAGCGCGAGATGGTTGAGCCCAACTTCCAGGGCGGCACTGCGAGCTCCCTCGCCTTCCTGCACCGGTGGGTACACCATGGCGCCGATGGTGTCTGCAGCGATGCGAGCGAACCCGAGCCCCCATCGTTGCCGCTCGGCCCGGCGCCTCGCGGTGGTCGCGCCCGGCGACCCCGGCGATCCCTGCCACCTGACGGTGAAGGAGCTTCCCGCCGAGCGCAGCACCACCGACTCGGCATGATCGTGGCGCTCGGCGTTGGTGGCGAACTGCACGAGCACGAGGGCGGCAACCGCGGGGGCCTGGACCGCAAAACGTTCCTCCTCTTCGAGCGACACCTGCAGCGCGGTGCGCGATGCGATGCCGGCGCATGCGTGCTCGAGCACGTCGGCGCTGGTTCCAGAGCCTGACACGGCGCGTCCGGCGACGATGCGCAGGGAGGCTGCCAGCATGGTCACGCGCAACGCCTGACGCCGCGGCAAGGACGAGGCGGTGATGTCGATCTCGTCGAGAAGTTGGTCGAGCACGGGTGCGCACATCGGATGGGTCTCGTCGGTGCTCACCACCAGGCGGTTGCGCCGCACCCGGTACCCGACTGCCCCCGGCGCCGCGTCCCGCCACTCCGGCGTCCGAGCCACGATCTCCCGGCCGTCGAACAGCGCCGCTGCCAGCGGCAGCTCCGCCAGCTCAGCGACCGTGAGGTTCACGGCCGCGATGCCAGCCGGTACTTGCGATTGCCGTGACTGACCACGGCCACGCGAGAGCCGTTGCGGCTCAACCAGTCTCCGAAGCGCCGCACAGCCTTGGTGGCGGTATCGGAGTGAAACGTGACCAGTTCGGGGTAGTGCACGACCAGGCGCACTGCCTCACGATGGTGATGCTCGGCCATGGTGGGCAGGTGGATGACCACCGAGCCGTCCTTGATGCGGAGATCCTCGACTGTGAGATCGAGAATGCGGTCGACGCGGTCGATGAGTGAGACGTCCCCGTCGCGCTTGTCGTGCAGCCATGCCCTGGGATGGGAGCGATGGATCTCGCTGCGCACCCGGAACGAGTCGATGTTGGCGGAGTACACGATGGTCAGGCAGTCGGGCAGCTCGCGCGCCAGCAGGGCGAGCACATCACTGCTTGTCAGTGTCTGGTCCACTGCTTTGGACAGGTCCCAGTCGATCACAGCCAGCACCGGCCGCGTCGATTCCGCGTTATTGCGCAGGCAGCTGACCGCATGTGCCGCGCTGCGCGCCGCCAGCGGATGCAAGCGCTTGCGCGAGAAGTGAGCCCGCAATTCGTCGAGGGTCTCGGCGTCGTCCTCGAGGATGAGCACCTCGGCGTTGGCCCGCATCACGCACCCCGCGCAGAAGATACCAGGGACACGCCACCACCATGGCGAGCGAGGCGAAACGGCACCCGGTGCGATGCAAGTGCGATGACCGCACCGCGAAAGGCACCCCTGGGTGCGAAGACGGGGTGGGGATGGTTGGCCACCAGCGCCTCGAGAGCGGCGTTGCCTGAGTGCGCCCCGTCGGCCATGGTGAGACCGCCCCCTGGAGCCAGGCGGATCCCGCCAACCTCGGCGCTCAAGGCCGCCTCGAGTGAGCCGGCCAGCTCCGAGAACCGCTCGAACGCACGGGCGTGCGGAGGCAGACCGGTTGGCCGCGCGCCGCGCCAGAGCAGGAGCACCGGGTGCTGTGCCAGAGAGCACGCGACCGGTTCGCCGATCCCTGCGCTGTCGCCGATCACCATCCACGGCCAGGGCCGGCAGGCGCCCGCGGCGGCGAGAGCCTCAGCCGGTCGCACATCGCACACGGTGAGGTACGCGCGGTCGAGCCGGTCGCGGAGGGCCACGGCGAGTTCGATGCCATCGCCGACCACCAGCGCAGTGCGTCCCCGTCCGTCGCTCAGCCTTCCGCCGCCGCCCTGCGTGCTCACGGCTGTCGATCCCACCGCCCCATGGCTGGGATGGTAGGCGAGGCAGGGGGCGGTCATCGCTCTGACGCTGAGCCTCGCCAACGGACAACCGGCGGACAACCGCGCAAAGGCGGGGATCTGTCCCAGCCCCGGCGCGCGAGGCGCGCCGAGGGGTAGGGGTGAGTGCGGTCGGATTCACTCCGACCGGACCAGCGGCGGGGATCTGCCCCGCTCCGGTCGCGCAGCGACAGCGGCGCGCGAGGCGCGCCGAGGGGTAGGGGTGAGTGCGGTCGGATTCACTCCGAC
>DAINCY010000067.1:0-8762 GCA_036732145.1 Candidatus Dormiibacterota bacterium | reverse complement strand
CACATCGTTGCCGGCAGCCCTGACAATTTCAAGGTGACCCATCCCCGCGACCTGGTGCTGCTTCGCGCCCTGCTGGCCCATCGCTCGTGAGCCTGCGAATCGGGCACGGGGTCGACGCCCATCGCCTGGTCGCCGGGCGCCCACTGATGCTCGGGGGCGTTCACGTCCCCCACGACCGCGGCCTGGCGGGCCACTCCGACGGCGACGCGGTCGCGCACGCGCTCTGTGACGCGCTGCTCGGAGCGGCAGGTCTCGGCGACATGGGCCGCCACTTCCCATCCACCGTTGAGAGCTGGCGCGACAGACCTGGGATCGATTTCCTGGGTGCAGTGGCCACGATGCTCCGCGACCGCGGTCTGCGCGTCGTCTCCGCGCAGGTGGTGGCCGTCGCTGAGGAGCCACGGCTGGCCGACCACCTCGAGGCCATGGCGGTCACATGTGCAGCCGCGCTCGGTATTGATCGCGAACTGCTGCAGATCACCGCCACGAGCAGCGACGGCATGGGCGTCGCGGGCCGGTCGGAGGGAATCGCAGCGTCCGCCGTGGCGCTGGTCGACATCGTCGCCTGAACGGCCGGATTCGCGCCGCAGCAACATCTGGTACGCTACTCACAGCGAAATGGATTACGCTGACAGCGAAGAACATCTCAACAACCGCACCCGCGCCGGCGGTTTGCGCCGCACCCAGGGCGCCGTTCTGCGGGCTCACCGGGAGATGGCCGGGCGGTCTCTGGCGGACGTCGCCGCGGCCGCGCACTGTTCGCCGGCGCACCTCTCTGAGGTCGAACGCGGCCGCAAGGATGTGAGCGCCGAGCGCCTGGTGGCGATGGCCGCGGCGCTCGAGGTGCCTCTCCACGTTCTGTACGCCGACATCGCCGATCGGCTCACTCCGCACGCTCTCACGGACGCCCGCGCCACCAGCCACGATCCGGGTCTTCAGCTCAGGCTCGCCGCGGCTGCGCTCAGCTCCGACGCACTGCGGACGGTCGCCCAGTTCAGCACCTATCTGGCGAGCTCGGCGGCCTCTCCGGCGCGGCGGCGGATCGGGTTCGCGATCCCGGGCAGAGAGGACGTGCCATGACCTTGGTGCCGACTGTCGTCGAGTCGACCACCCGCGGGGAACGCTCCTACGACATCTACTCGCGGCTGCTCCGCGATCGCATCATCTTTCTCGGGGATCAGATCACCGACGACGTCGCCAACCTGGTCACCGCCCAGCTGCTGTTCCTCGAGAGCGAGGACCCGGGCAAGCCCATCAGCCTGTACATCAACTCGCCTGGTGGCAGCGTCACCAGCGCGCTCTCGATGTACGACGCCATGCAGTACGTCAGCGCCGACGTCTCGACGATCTGTCTCGGCATGGCGGCCAGCGGTGGGTCGCTGCTGCTCGCCGGCGGCGCACCGGGGCTGCGGCTCGCGCTGCCCAACTCCCTGATCCTGATCCACCAGCCGTGGTCAGCTGGACTGCAGGGAAAAGCGACCGATCTCGAGGTGTACGCGCGCGAGATCCTGCACCAGCGCGACCTCCTCGTCGACATCTACGCGCGCCACAGCGGGCGGAGCGCCGAGCAGGTGGCGCGCGACTTGGACCGCGACAACTACATGACCGCCGAGCAGGCGCTGCACTGGGGTCTGATCGACCAGATCGTCAGCCGCCGAGAACACCGGGTGCCGGCTCCCGTCTGAGGCGCCGGCGCGACGCTGACGCGGTGCGCCGATAGACTGTCGCGCCATGACGCTGCGGCTCCACGACACGTTGACGCGCGCACTCCGTGAGGTCGTGCCCCTCGAAAACGGGCACGTCCGTCTCTACACCTGCGGGCCGACCGTCTACGCCCGCCCGCACATCGGCAACTACCGCACCTTTCTCGTCGAGGACGTCTTGCGTCGCTGGCTGGAGCGTCGCTTTCCAGACGTCACCCACGTGATGAACCTCACCGACGTTGAGGACAAGATCATCCGGAACGCGTCGGCCGCGGGCCACGACCTTGACACCGAGACAGCGCCGTGGATCGAGGCGTTCTCCGAGGACCTCGACACCCTCAACATCCGGCCTGCGCACCACTACCCGCGCGCCACCGAGTACATCGAGGAGATGGTCGCGCTCATCGAGCGGCTCGAAGCGGCCGCGGTCACGTACCGCAGCGACGGCAGCGTGTACTACCGCATCGCCGCATTCCCGGACTACGGGCGGCTCTCCGGCGCGCGCGCAGAGGGGCTGGTCGCCGGTGCAGGCGGGCGCGTCGACGCCGACGAGTACGACAAGGAGGACGTGCGCGATTTCGCGCTCTGGAAGGCGGTGGGCAGCGAGGACATCGGCTGGGACACGCGCCTGGGTCGCGGTCGGCCCGGTTGGCACATCGAGTGCTCCGCGATGAGCATGGCTCTGCTCGGCGAGTCGTTCGACATCCACTGCGGCGGAGTCGACAACATCTTCCCCCACCACGAGAACGAGATCGCCCAGAGCGAGGCTGCCACCGGCAAGCCGTTCGTCCAGATCTGGTGCCACTCGGCGCACCTGCGCATCGGAGGCCAAAAGATGGCCAAGTCGCTGGACAACTTCGCCACTCTGCAGGATCTGGTCGGCATCGGCGCGCGGCCGTCGGCGGTGCGCTACCTGCTGACCGCCACGGCGCACTACCGCAAGACGATCAATTACAGCGACGCGTCCCTCCACGCGGCCACCGAGTCGGTGGATCGCTTCGCCGATTTCGACACGAGGGTCCGTGCTCACCAGCCACGGCCGGCCGGCAGCGGCGGCGCCGACGCACGGATCACTGACGCGCGCGCCGCATTCGAGTCGGCCATGGATGACGATCTCAATCTGCCGGAGGCGATGGGCGCCGTCTTCACGCTCATCCGCACCCTCAACCGCGAGCTCGACAGCGCAGCGCTCGACGCCGCATCGAATGGCGCACTGGTGGCCTTCCTCGACGAGGTCGACGACGTCCTCGGGGTGCGGACCCTGGTGGCACGGGAGCGCGCCGGGTCCTCGCTCGGCGAGGACGAGCTGGCCCTGCTCGAAGCGCGAGTGGTCGCCCGCAGCCGGCGGGATTGGACGGAATCCGATCGTCTCCGCGATGCGCTTGCCGATCGCGGCATCGGCGTGGACGACACGGCTGAGGGGCAGCGCTGGCACCGCCTGTGACAGAGTAGCGGCGGTCACTCGCGTGCAAGGTTGGGTCGTGATCATCAGCTTGGCCGACCGCAGGCACAAAGCGAGCGGGCGCGAGCCGCGACAGAGGAGACGCTGACAGATGGATCGTGGCGGCGACCTGTTCGGCCGGGGTGGCGACGGCGCGGTGTCCGTGCTCGCGACCGTCCTGAAGTTCACCATCTGGGTGCTCCTGATCCTTGCCGCCGCATGGCTGGTGCGCGAGATCCTCGCCGCCATCCGCAGCCGCCGCGCCTCCGCGCCACCACTGCCCAATCCGGCGATGGCCGAGCTGGAGATGCTCTACGCGCGAGGTGAGGTCAGTCGCGATGACTACCTGACTCGACGCGCCGACCTCAGCGGCGTTCCGCCACCCGCACCTCCGGCTGGCTGATTCGGGCCAGCGAGCGCGGCGGATCCCGCGGCTGGGGCACCGCCCCCGAGGGTGCGGCGCCCCAGCTGGCCAGGTTGGATGGACGCTACGCGAGAGGCGGGGGAGGCGGTGCGCTGGGTCCGCCGCCCCAGGTCGTCGCGGAGGGAGGCGAGAGTGGAGCCTCACCGGGAAACCGGCTCACCACGACGAGGTAGTAGACGACGAAGTAGACGATCAGGTCGATGACGAGGCTGAACACGACAGTGCCGCCCGCCCCGACTCCGATCAGGCCGCTGTAGGCAGCCAGGTTGCCGATCAGGGTGATGACCGCACCGGCGACCCCGAGGATCAGTCCGTAGATCACAGGCAACTTGCCCTCTCGGTTGCCCTGGTACATCCGGTAGGCGCCCATGGTGCCGATGATGACCGCAGCGAGACCGATGAGATCACCCAGCAGCCAGAGAACCGGCAAGCCACATCCGCCGTAGATGGAATACGTACCGCAGAAGCCGAAGATCCCGATCAGTCCGAGAGCGTTGACTAGGATCCCGATCGCGCCAAGGATGAGGAGCACAAGCCCAAGGGTCTTGGCGTTGACGTTCACCTTGACGGGAGGGTCTTTGGCGAATGGTGGTTCAAGCAGGCTGTTCACGTGGGTGGACTCCTCCGATTTCCAGTGGCTGATGCCGCTGGCCGGATGGTAGTAGGCGGAGAGCGGTCCTGGGAGACAATGGTTTGGCGGCATGGTCACGGAAAAGCCGCCGATCGATGACGGCACGGCTCGGGAGCGCCCTCCCGGGGAACAATCCGAGACATGCCTCAGAGCGTGTGCTGCCCGAACTGCTGGACCTGGTCGGAGCTCGGCAAGCGGACCACCTGTCAGCGCTGTGGATCGCCGCTGATCCTCTCCGACGGCCGCACCGCCGGCGCGGTGCTCTCGGATCCGCCACCACCGCCTCCCCCGGCGGCCTTCGCATACAGCGGGGCGCAGGCTGCCGCCGGGGCGGTCGGCTTCTCCGGCCCTGTCCACCAGACCGTGACCTCGTCTGGGGGCACCGACTGGGTGGCCATCTGCCGGTGGATCACGATTGGTTACGGCGCCCTCGCCGCACTGTCACTGATCGCCGTCGGCCTGCTGATCCAGCACATCAATGTCCCGATCACCGACCCCACCACCGGGATCGCCACGATCCAGACGTTCAACATCGGCCCCGCGTTCGCCATCGCGGCAGTCATGGTGGGCGCTGTCTGCGCACTCTTTGCGTGGCTGACCAAGTACACCGCGGCGCGTGTGATCTTCCTGCTCCTCGACATGCTCGCCATTTTCGATGCCCTGGCGGGCGTGGGTGGCACCGCACACGCGGGCACCGCAGGCATCCTCGGTCTGGTGAGCCTCACCCTGGATGTCGTGTACGGTGGGGCGCTGCTGATGTCGCTGCTCTCGAGGCCCCAGCCCGTCTACGCCTGACCGCGCCGGCGGCGGACTCGGCGATACGTCGCCACGGATCACCATGCCGAGCTAACGGCGTCCTGTGTTCGACGACATCACAAAGGGGCGGGCTCCATTGGGAGACCCACCTGCCGGACACCGAGATCGCCAAGACGACACGAGGACATCACTCATGACGACCAGCGTTCAGCCGTCGACCCATGACCGCACAGCTCCCCAAGCCGGCGTCGCCATCCGCACTCGCGGGCTGCGCCGCACGTTCGCCACCCGAGGTGGCGGCACCGTCGAGGCCGTCGCCGGGGTGGACCTCGAGGTGCTCAACGGCGAGATCTTCGGGTTCCTCGGACCCAACGGCGCCGGCAAGACGACGACCCTGCGCATGCTCGCAACGCTGCTTGTGCCCTCGAGCGGTGAGGCGACTGTCGCGGGTGCCGACCTGCTCACCGAGGGGAACCTGGTGCGCCGCCGGATCGGATACATCGGTCAGACCGGCGGCAGCGACATCGTGGAGACGGGGCGCGGCGAGCTCGTCTTCCAGGGACGCCTGCACGGCATGGGCAAGACGCAGGCAGAGGGGCGGGCTGCCGAACTCCTCGAGTCGCTGGAGATCGTGAGCTGCGCGGACCGCAAGACTCAGACGTACTCCGGCGGTCAGCGCAGGCGCCTGGACATCGCGATCGGGCTGATGCACCGGCCGCAACTCGTCTTCCTGGACGAACCCACCACCGGGCTCGATCCCCAGGCGCGGGCGCACCTGTGGCAGGAGGTCCGCGAGCTTCGTGACAGCGGTACCACCGTCTTCCTCACCACCCACTACCTCGAGGAGGCTGATGCGCTCTGTGACCGGCTGGCCATCATCGACCATGGCAGCATCGTCATCGAGGGAACACCGGATGAACTGAAAAGGCAGGTGGCCGGCGACGCGATCACTCTGTCGCTGCTCGGTGAGCCGGAGAATGCTTTCGCGCAGCTGCAGGCCCTTCCGTTTGTTCGCGAGGCGAGCGCAGAGGATGGCCTGATCCGCCTGTACGTCGATCGCGGGGAGACCGCGATGCCGGCGCTGATGCGCGCGCTCGATGCCGCCAACCTCGAGATGGCCACGCTGACGGTGGCGAGGCCCAGCCTCGACGACGTGTTCCTCGCCAAGACCGGTCGCTCGTTGCGCGACGACAACTCCAACTGACGCATGCACTCCGGAGAGCAGCCTTGACCCCACTGCGCGACACCGCGCTCGTCTTCCGCCGCTACATGTTGCAGACGTTGAGGAACCCCGTGTGGATGTTCTTCGGCATCGTGCAGCCGATCATGTACCTCGTGCTGTTCGCGCCACTGCTGGTCAAGGTGGCGTCGTCGGCGCCGGGCTTCCCGCAGGGTGGTGCTTACAACGTGTTCATCCCCGGCCTGCTCGTGCAATTGGGACTGTTCGGCGCCTCGGGGGTCGGTTTCGGGCTCATCTCCGAGCTCCGCATGGGTGTCATCGAGCGCTTCCGGGTGACGCCGATCAGCCGTATCTCGCTATTGCTCGGTCGTGCCTTGCGTGACGTGGTCATCATCAGCGCCCAGTCGCTGCTGCTCATCATCTGCGCGATCCCGTTCGGGTTGACCATCAGTGGCGGGGGCATCCTGGTGGTGCTGCTGCTCATCGCCCTCATCGGCCTGATGACCGCGTCGCTCTCCTACACGATCGCGCTGGCGGTCAAGAGCGAGGACGCCTTTGCCCCCATCGTCTTCGGTGCCACGCTTCCCCTGCTGCTTCTCTCGGGCGTGCTTCTGCCGCTGCAGCTTGCGCCCGACTGGCTGCGCGTGGTCGCCGCGTTCAACCCGCTCAAGTACGCGGTGGACGCGTCGCGGGCGGCGTTCAACACGCACCTCACCGATGTCGCCGTCGCGCAGGGCTTCGCTGTGATGCTCTGCCTGGGGATCATCGCCGTGCTGCTGGCCGCGCGAGCTTTCGGCCGGGCGGTGGCGTGATCAGCGGTGGCGGATGCGCCGCCACCCGATCAGTCCGACACCCACTCCGAGCACCACGGTGAACGCACCGATGACGAGGTGGACGATGAAGAAGCTGTCGAAATGGTGCTGCGGGTACACGTTGTAGACAAAGGCTCCCCACACGTAGGCGTTCCAGATCGCGAAGAGCAGGAGAAACCAGCCGGATCGGCGCGAGATCGTCATCCCGCCACTGTAGACATCCACCCCCCTGTCAGCGCTGGCGCGACGAGCCAAGCTCACAGCGGGCCGCCGGCGATCCCGCCGGCTGCGACGGTGGCGTCGGCGATACTCGGCGCGTGGACATCCTCTACGGGCGCAACCCGGTGCTCGAGGCCCTGCGTGCGGGGCGCGCCGCGCGCAAGCTCGTCGTTGCCACCGGAACCGCGCCGGACGGACGGATTGACGAGATCCTCGGGCTGGCGCGCGAGCGAGGCATACCTGTGGAGGAGAGCTCACGACGCCGCCTGGACGACATCTCCCACACCGAACATCACCAGGGGATCGCCGGGTACTTTCACGGACGCCCGTCGCTGTCGCTCGACGACCTCCTCGCCCATTCCCGCCCCCCGCAGCTGATCGTCGTCCTCGATGGCATCCAGGATCCGCAGAATCTCGGGGCGATCATCCGTACCGCTGACGCGGTGGGCGCCGACGGCATCGTCCTTCCGCGCCACCGCGCCGCCGCTGTCACCGCGGCTGCGGCCAAGGCCTCTGCCGGGGCAACCGAGCACGTTGCCGTCGCTGTTGTCACCAACCTGGTGCACGCGCTCGAGCAGATGCAGGCGGCAGGCCTGTGGGTGGTGGGCCTGGCGGCTGATGGCGAGACCCGCTACGACGGCTTCGACCTCACTGTACCGGTGGCGATCGTCGTCGGTGCCGAGGGCGAGGGGATGCGCTCGCTGACTCGCCGGCACTGCGACGCCGTCGTGTCTCTGCCGCTGGCCGGCCGTGTCTCATCCCTCAACGCCGGAGCGGCGGCGGCAGTCCTGCTCTACGAGGTGGCGCGCCAGCGCGGTTTCGCGACGCGAGGGATTGGGGATGAGTGAGCTGATCGTCGACGGCTACAACATCATCCACGCGTGGCCCGAACTGTCTCCGCTGATCAAGGGCGGTAAGGTCGAGGAGGCGCGCCACCGGCTCATCGCCATGCTGGGGGAGTACGCGGCATCCACCGGTGAGCACGTAACGGTGGTCTTTGATGCGCACGCCCGCGCCCCTGATCACGGCGGCGGCGAGAGCGTTGACGGGGTCACGGTGATCTTCGGCAGCAGCGCGCAGACCGCCGACCACGTCATCGAACGCCGGGTGTCCATCGCCGCCGGCCATGGCGAGGCGAGGTCGGTGACGGTGGCCACCAGCGACCGGCTGCAACGGGACATGGTCATGGCCATGGGGGCGGCCGTGATCGGGGCCACGGCGTTTGTTCAGTTGGTGCGCGGGGCGCAGGCTGAGCTGAATGAACACAGTGCGCGCCGGCGTCGCGAGGCCGGGTTCGCCAACCGTCTGGAGGACCGCATCGATCCCGACGTGCGCAGCCGGCTCGAGCAGCTGCGCCACCCCCGTGCGACGGGGATCGGTGGAAGCGACGGCGTCGATGGGGATCCACCCATCGAGCCGTGACCGGTGGCCTCCGTCGTGCGTCCTGACCGCGCGAAGTTGGTGGGGACGTGCACTCGTCTCAGCGCCTCACGCCACCGTCTGTGCAGGTCATGGCTGCGATCGCCGGACGGCTCAGCGCCGCTCGTTGATGCGGATCAGGTTGCCCGCGGGATCGCGGAAGGCGCAGTCGCGAAC
>DAINCY010000066.1:0-8871 GCA_036732145.1 Candidatus Dormiibacterota bacterium | reverse complement strand
TGCGCCATAGCGATCCGCGCTGCTCGTCGATGCCACGGCTCGATCATCCCACTCGGCGCAGGGCGGACGGCGCTGGCTGTGCACTTTCCGGCGCGCGAGGCGAATGCGAGATTTCAGCTCGGCGTTGAGATCTGCGCCAGGTAGGAGGTGAGGTGCGTGTACCAGCCACTCAGCAGCAGCAGCCCGAGCGCAGCGGTCAGAACGCCGCCCACCCGCGTCATGGGGCCGGCCAGCCTGGCCACTCGCTTCGGCAGCGTGGGCAGGGACGCCCAGAGCAAAGCGATGAGGACGAAGGGAAGTCCGAGGCCGACCGAGTAGGCAAGGAGAAGCACAGCCCCCGCGGCCACATGAGCGCTGCTGGCGGCGAGCACGAACGCGACGCTCAGGTACGGCCCAACGCAGGGCGTCCAGCCGATCCCGAAGACGACGCCGACCAGGTACGCCCCGGCCACCCCGCGGCCCCGCAGCCGCTCGGGCAGGGCCAGCCCGCGCGCCCGCTCGAGCGCAGGCAGGCGGAGCACCCCCGCGATGACCAGCCCGAAGACGACCAGGAGGATGCCGCCGGCGATCTCCACCCCCCGCTCGACCTGGCGGACGGAGTGGCCGATGCCCGCCGCGCCGATGCCGAGCAGGATGAAGACGGTGGTGAAACCGGCGACGTAGAGGATCGATCCCGCCACCAGCCGCCCGCGAGCGTCGCGGCGCCGTGCGGGGTCGGCGAGGTCGACAGCGGCGGCCCCGCTCACCGCCGAGAGGTAGGCGGGCAGGAGCGGCACGGAGCACGGGGCGAGGAATGAGGCGAGGCCGGCGACGAAGGTCGCCACCAGCGCGGCGAGTGTGATCACATCAGCCGAAGGTGAAGGTGTACAGCCGGAAGCCGCCGGGCACGGCGAGGTCGATGACGTGGCGGTTGCCGCCCTCGCCGGTGAGCAGGTGGAAGAGCTCCTGGCCGGCGACGTCGAGCCCGGAGGCGGTCAGATCGGGCCCGAGCTGAGCGGCCGCGACAGCGCCGCCGTCGACGCTGACGGTGACGTGCACCGGCGACGACGAGTCCGGACCGGCGACCAGGTAGAGGTCACGCGCCGAGAAGTTGAGGAGCACGTGACCGGGGGCGGTCGACACCAGGTACTGGCCGTGGTCGGCCCATGTGCCCCCAACCACGATGCGGTCGGTGTCGCTCGGGGTGCGGGAGCCGGGGTAGTTGGTCGGCTGGCCCACGGGGGCGTAGCCCTCCCCATCGCCGAGCTGCTGGCCGCGCGCGCTGCCAGCGTACAGCTCGGGCGTCTGCGAGCTGACGTCGGGTGTGGGCGGCGCGGGCGTGGGCGACGGTCCGCCAGTGCCGAGCAGCGCCGCGATCGCCGACTCGGTCACGTTGTAGTCGCCCTCGCCATCGTGGAGGTAGGCGACCCTGCCCGACTGATCGATGAGGTACTCGGCCGGCCAGTACTGGTTGCTGTAGGCGTTCCAGGTGTTCATCTGCGGGTCGAGCGCGACCGGCCAGGTGACGCCGAGGCGCTTCACCGCCGCCGCCACGTTGGCCGGCTGCTTTTCGAAGTCGAACTCGGGGGAGTGGACGCCCACGATGACCAGCCCGCGGTTGCCATACGTGTCCTTGAGGTGCTGCAGGTGCGGAAAGGTGCGCACACAGTTGACGCAGGAGAAGGTCCAGAAGTCGACCAGCACCACCTTGCCGTGCAGGCCGCTGACGGTGAGGGGCCGACTGTTCAACCAGCCATCGAGGCCGGTGAACTCGACCGCCGCCATGCGCTGGTCGACGGGGATGAGGGCGGCGTTGCCCATTCCCACGGCTGCGGCCCGCGGGGTCGGCTGCGCCAACCAGGTGACCAGCACCGCGACCGCCGCGACCCCGGCCAGACCGGTCAGTGCCCAGCGATAACGCGACATCCCTCTCACAGTACGCGGCAACCGGTCCGTGGGAACCGTTCACTGCGCTCGAGTCCGAGGCGGAAAGGGCCTGTACGCACGGGTTCACGGCACATCCGTTGCGGCGTTCGTCCCGGAAGCTGGTGAGGCCGCTAGGCTGTCTTCGCCGCGAAGAGAACGATCAGGGAGGACCGGCGTGCCCCGAGCCCTGGAACGGGTGGTGATCGAAGACGTCCACCCGGCCGTCAACTCCGGCGCGCTTGCCGCCAAGGGGGCGACCGGCCTACCGCTGTTGGTGAGCGCCACGGTGTTCGCCGACGGCCACGACCGCCTCCTCGCCTGGGTGCGCCACGGCCCCCCGCGGACGGCGGCAACCGCGCCGGCGTCCAGACTCCCCGCGCGCTGGCGCGAGCTGCCCATGGCGGAGGCCGGCAACGACCTGTTCACCGCCCACGTTCTGCCCACCGTTGCCGGGCCCTGGAGCTTCGAGGTGGTGGGCGTCCCCGACGACTACGGAAGCTGGCTGCGGGATCTGCGCCTCCGTTTCGACGCCGGGCAGGAGGTGGCTCTCGAACTGGAGGAGGGGGCGTTGATGGCTGACAGGCGGGCGGCCCGCCCCGGCGTGAGCGCCGCCGACCGGCGCTCGCTGGCCGCGCTGGCGCAGTCGTTGCGGGCGCGGCGCGAGGCAGGGCCGCTGGTCAGCGCGGCGGGCAGGCCGGCCGCCGTGGCCCTGCTGCAGCGCACCATGGACCGCACCGACGCCAGCGTGGCAGGACCGTTCCCGCTATGGATCGACCGAGAGCTGGGCGCCTTCTCAGCCTGGTATGAGTTCTTCCCGCGCTCGGAGGGCCGGACCGCCGCGCGCTCCGGGACGCTGCGGAGCGCGCGGGCGCGACTGCCGGGCATCGCGCAGATGGGGTTCGACATCGTCTACCTGCCCCCCATCCATCCCATCGGCAGCACCCACCGCAAGGGCTCGAACAACGCGCTGGCCCCGGGCCCGAACGACCCCGGCAGCCCATGGGCGATCGGGGCGCGCACAGGCGGCCACACCGCCATCCACCCCGATCTCGGGACCCTCGCCGACTTCGACGGATTCGTGGCTGCGGCACGGGCGGCCCGTCTCGAGGTGGCCCTCGACTACGCGCTGCAGTGCAGCCCCGACCATCCCTGGGTGACCGAGCACCCGGAGTGGTTCCGCCACCGGCCGGATGGCAGCATCCGCTACGCCGAGAATCCACCCAAGCGCTACCAGGACATCTTTCCCATCAACTTCGACACCGAGGACGCCCCGGCGCTGTGGGATGCGCTGCGCGACGTCATGCTCTTCTGGATCGCCCACGGGGTGCGCGTGTTCCGTGTCGACAATCCCCACACCAAGCCCTTCGCGTTCTGGGAATGGCTGATCGCGCGAGTGCGGCGCGAGCACCCCGACGTCATCTTCCTCGCCGAGGCGTTCACGCGCCCGGCCGTGATGACGCGACTGGCCAAGATCGGCTTCACCCAGTCCTACACGTATTTCACCTGGCGCAACACCAAGTACGAGCTCACCGAGTACCTGACGGAGCTGTCCTCGACGGCGATGGTCGACTACTTCCGGCCCAACTTCTGGGTCAACACGCCCGACATCCTTCATGCGTTCCTGCAACGGGGTGGTCCGGCCGCATTCCGGCTGCGCCTGGTCCTCGCCGCCCTGACCGCGCCGTCCTGGGGGATGTACAGCGGCTACGAGCTGTGCGAGAACATCGCGGTACGAGAGGACAGCGAGGAGTACCTCAACTCCGAGAAGTACCAGCTGCGCGCCCGTGACTGGAACGACCCCCGCTCGCTGGCGCCGATGATCGCTCACCTCAACGGGATTCGCCGGCGCCACGCCGAGGCGGTCGGCCTGCTGCGCACTCTGCAGGTGCACCACATCGACTCAGAACATCTGCTCTGCGTCGCGCGAATCAGCGACGATGGCGGCGATGTGCTCCTGGTCATCGTGAACCTCGACCCCCACTCGGCCCACGAGGGCACCACGTGGCTCGACCTCGAGGCGCTCGGCATTCCAGCCGACGCGCCGTTCGCGGCTCACGACGAGCTGACCGACGCCACCTACACCTGGTGGGGGCCCGTCAACTACGTGCGCCTCGATCCCGCGGTGCAGCCCGCCCACGTCCTCCACCTGCGACCACTGCCATGACCGCGACCGAACGCCGCAGCCGGGCGCTCCCCGCTCCGCCCGTCGAGCCGGACCCGATCCCCACCGGCGGCGCGGCCGTGCATCCGGTGCCCGCATCCGACCCGCTGTGGTTCAAGCGGGCGGTGTACTACGAACTGCTGGTGCGCGCCTTTGCCGACAGCAACGGCGACGGCGTGGGCGACTTCCGCGGCCTCATCGGCCACCTCGACTACCTGGAGTGGCTTGGTGTGGACTGCATCTGGCTGCTTCCCTTCAATCAGAGCCCGCTGCGTGACGGCGGCTACGACATCAGCGACTACTACGACGTGCTGCCCGACTACGGCACCGTCGACGACGTGCGCGAGTTCGTCGCCAAGGCTCACGAGCGCGGCATGCGCGTGATCATGGACCTGGTCATCAACCACACCAGCGATCAGCACCCCTGGTTCAAGCAGGCGCGTTCATCGCTGGACAACCCTTACCGCGACTGGTACATGTGGTCCGAGAGCAAGCAGCGGTACCACGACGCCCGGATCATCTTTGTCGACAGCGAGTCTTCCAACTGGACCTGGGATGACCAGGCAGGCGCGTACTACTGGCATCGCTTCTTCAGCCACCAGCCCGACCTCAACTACGACAACCCGGCGGTGCGCGCGGAGATTCTCAACGTGATGCGCTTCTGGCTGGACCTTGGCATGGACGGCTTCCGCCTCGACGCCGTGCCCTACCTGTTCGCTCGCGAGGGGACCAACTGCGAGAACCTCCCCGAAACCCACGAGTTCCTGGCCACGTTGCGTGCCACCATCGACAGTGAGTACACCGACAAGGCTCTGCTCGCCGAGGCCAACCAGTGGCCAGAGGACGTCATCGACTACTTCGGCACCGAGGAACGCCCGGAATGCCACATGTGCTTCCACTTCCCGCTGATGCCGCGCATGTACATGGGTCTTCGCCGCGAGCAGCGCTACCCCATCACCGAGATCCTCGAACGCACCCCCCACATCCCGTCGACGGCTCAGTGGGGGATCTTTCTGCGCAACCACGACGAGCTGACCCTGGAGATGGTCACCGAGGACGAGCGCGATTACATGTGGGGCGAATACGCCTCGGACCCGCGCATGAAGCTCAACCTGGGCATCCGTCGCCGCCTGGCGCCGCTGCTCAACAATGGACGTCGTCAGATGGAGCTCTTCTGCGGCCTGCTCCTCTCCCTTCCGGGCTCGCCCATCCTCTACTACGGCGACGAGATCGGCATGGGCGATAACATCTACCTTGGTGACCGCGACGGAGTCCGAACACCCATGCAGTGGAACGGCGATCGCAATGGTGGCTTCAGCCGCAGCGACTTTGCGCAGCTGTATCTGCCTCCGCTGATGGACCCGGTGTACGGCTTCGCAGCGGTCAACGTCGAGGCGCAGATGCGCAACGAGTCCTCGCTACTCCACTGGATGCGGCGCTTCATCGCGGTCCGCAAGCGCTGGGCCGTGTTCGGTCAGGGCACCTTCGAGGCACTCGACGCCGCCAACCCGTCGATCTTTGCGTTCCTGCGCACGCTCGACGACCATGTCATTCTGTGCGTCAACAACCTCTCGCGCTTCGCGCAACCGGTGGAGCTCGACCTGCGCCGCTTCGAGGGCCGCACGCCCGTCGAGATGCTGGGGCACGTCCATTTCCCGAAGATCGGCGAACTGCCCTACCTGCTCACCATCGCCCCACACAACTTCTACTGGTTCACCGTTGAGGACTCACGGGGATGAACACGGCCGTCGACGTCGATTCTGTGCGCGCCACCCTGGAGGAGGCGCTGCAATCGTGGCTGCCTCGCCAGCGCTGGTACGGCGTTGGACCGGCGATCCGCAGCGTCAACTCTGAGGAGCTGACCTCGATCGCCGACGGGGATCCACTGGTGGCCGTGTGTGTCGTCGCCGTCGAGCACGAGGACGGCAGCCAGGCCAGGTACAACATCCCCGTTGCCGTCGGGTCATCGCACGGGCTGCGCCCCAGCGACCCCGCCGCCATCATTCACCAGGACGAGGCCACGGTGATCTTCGATGCGCTCGCCGATGCACGAACCGCTGCACCCCTGTGGAGGATCATCGCCGGCGGAGCCAGCTTCCAGCTGCACGGCGGACGCCTGGCGGTCGGAGGTGGCGGCCTCGACCCCTCAGTGACCGAGATCAGCCCCTTGGTGCGAGAGCAGTCCAACACCTCGCTGGTGGTCGGTGGCAATCATCTGCTCAAGGTGATGCGCAAGGTGGTCTTCGAGCCGTCCGTGGAGCTGGAGATGACCCGGGCGCTGGCGACGGCCGGCTTCGAGCATCTCGCCCCGACAGAGGCGTGGCTGCACTACGAGCGCCGCGATCAGCCCCACGGTGCGCTGCTGGCCCTGACGCAGTCCTACCTCCACAACGGCACCGAGGGCTGGATGCTGGCCCAGACATCGCTGCGCGACCTCTACGCCGACGCCGAGGAACGGAGTCCCGGCGACGCTGTCCAGCGCGCCCAGGCGGTCGAGGAGGCGGGAGGCAGCTTCACCCCCGACGCAGCCCGCCTCGGCGATATCACCGCGCAGATGCACCTGGCCATGACCGGCGCCACGGGATCCGACGTCGCCCCGCAACCGATCACGTCGAGCCTCCTCGAGGGATGGGCCGACGAGATGCTCGCCGACCTCGCCTCGCTGATCGCCACCAAGAGCGAGGCCGTCCGGGGACTGGGCGACAGCCGGGCTGCGCTCCAGCAGCGGATCTCCGCGATCCGCACGCTCACCCTGCCCGGTCTGGCGATTCGCATTCACGGCGACTACCACCTCGGCCAGGTGCTCCGCACCGACTCCGGATGGACGGTGCTGGACTTCGAAGGCGAGCCGCGGCGGTCGGTCGAGCATCGCCGCCGTCGCCACTCGCCACTCCGCGACGTCGCCGGGATGCTGCGCTCCTTCGAGTATGCCGCCGCCGTGGCGCTCCTCCAGCGCATCCCGGCCACCGACCCCGGTTGGGCCCAGCTGTCCGCCATCGGCCGCAGCTGGGCGATCGCCAACCGCGAGGCGTTCTGGGCGGCCTACGTGGAGCGCGCCGCCGGCACCCGACTCCTTCCCGACCCGGGTGCGGCCCTGGCCCTGCGGCGCGCCTTCGAGATCCAGAAGGCCGTGTACGAGGTCAGCTACGAGCTGGCCCACCGGCCCCATTGGGTGTCGGTCCCGCTCGCCTTCCTGCTCGAGGCGACCCCGTGAGCGTCACGCCGTTCCTCGCTGCCGGCAGCGCCGGCGAGCTGCGCAGCCTGGCGGACGGGACCCATCGCGATCCCCACGGCATCCTCGGCGTGCATCCCCAGGGAGGGGTGACTGTGGTTCGCGCCTTCCATCCCGACGCAGTGGCGGTGTCGGTCGCCCATCCCGGCGGCGTCGTCCCGATGAGGCGGATCGACGACGCGGGGGTCTTCGAGGCCGAGGTGGACGCCGCCGAGCTTCCCGGCTACCTCCTGCGCTTCCGCACCGGCGACTTCGAGTGGGAGGTGGACGACCCCTACCGGTTCCTGCCCACCATCGGCGAGCTCGACCTGCATCTCATCGGGGAGGGCACGCACTATCGCCTCTGGGAGCGGCTGGGCGCACGGGTCATCGACCACCAGGGGGTCCACGGCACCGCGTTCGCGGTGTGGGCGCCGAACGCTCGCGGCATCTCGCTGGTCAGCGACACCAACAGCTGGGACGAACGCACCCTGCCGATGCGCTCGCTCGGAGGCAGCGGTGTCTGGGAGATCTTCATCCCCAATGTCGGGGCTGGGCTCCGCTACAAGTTCCGCGTCATCGGCGCCGACTCTCGGGTGGTCCTCAAGGCCGACCCGCTGGCGCGCGCGGCTGAGGCCGCGCCGGGGACCGCGAGCGTCGTCACCGAGGCGGCGCACGCCTGGGATGACGGAGAGTGGATCGGCCGGCGCGGAACTGTCGATCCGACCACCTCGCCGATGTCCATCTACGAGGTGCATCTCGGCTCCTGGCGCCGCGGCGACGGCGACGGCGTTCTCGGCTACCGGGACCTGGCGCCGCAGCTCGCCGACCACTGCCTGCAGATGGGCTTCACCCACATCGAGCTGCTGCCCGTCGCCGAGCACCCCTTTGGGGGCTCGTGGGGGTACCAGGTGAGCAGCTACTACGCCCCCACCTCGCGGTATGGCTCGCCCGACGATCTGCGCTGGTTCGTCGACCATCTGCATCAGCGCGGCATCGGCGTGATCGTGGACTGGGTGCCCGCCCACTTCCCCCGCGACGAGTGGGCGCTGGCCAGCTTCGACGGCACCGCGCTCTACGAGCACGCCGATCCGCGACGCGGCGCCCAACCCGATTGGGGGACGCTGGTCTTCAACTTCGGGCGCAACGAGGTGCGCAATTTCCTGGTGGCCAACGCACTGTTCTGGATCGAGGAGTTCCACATCGACGGGCTGCGTGTCGACGCGGTGGCCTCCATGCTCTACCTCGACTATTCGCGCAAGGCGGGGGAGTGGGAGCCCAACCAGCACGGCGGCCGAGAGAACCTCGAGGCCATCGCCTTCATTCGCGAGTTCAACGAGCAGGTGCACTCCACGCATCCGGGGGTGATGACCATCGCTGAGGAGTCCACGGCCTGGCCGGCGGTGTCGCGACCGGTGGCCAGCGGCGGGCTGGGATTCACCTTCAAGTGGAACATGGGGTGGATGCACGACAGCCTCGACTACATCAGCAAGGACACCATCTACCGGCGCTATCACCAGCAGCTGCTCACCTTCGGGGTGTGGTACGCGTGGGCGGAGAACTTCATCCTGCCGCTGTCACACGACGAGGTGGT
>DAINCY010000065.1:0-8979 GCA_036732145.1 Candidatus Dormiibacterota bacterium | reverse complement strand
GCGATCCAGGCCTCGGGCGTGCGCAGCTCCGCCGGCGAGGGCATCATCTCCGCCCCCTCCCAGACGCGGTTGAGGAGCGTCACCCCGCCGGCGTTGGCCGCGGCTTCGCAGAAGCGCTCGCCCACCTCGTATTGGCGCATCTTCATGTTGATGCCTGTGATGGCCAGAACAGCACGCTCCACAATGGTGCGCTGGGCGCGGCGGCGGGCGAAGGCCGCCTCGAGATCGTCGAAGTGATCGAGGTGCCGGCGGCCGACGCGGTGCATGACGAAATTTGCGTACCCCTCGAGCACGCACATCACTGCCTGGAGCTTGGCAATTCCGCGGAGCTGAGTGCGCACCGCGTCCGGCATGCGTTCCAGCAACTGACGCGCGCTCGGGTGATTGCCATTGGCGTCCCCGGTGGCATGGGCGAGGCTGCTCCGAATCATCCCGTCCATCATCTCCACCAGGTGCTCGCGCAGCCACGGGTGTTCGCCAAACTGCCACGCATGGGTCAGCTCGTGAAGGATCAGCCACCGACGCAGCGGCTCCATGGGCGCGCCGGCAATGCGCGCGAACCCGACCAGGTTGGGCTCCACGAGGTACAGCGCGGGATCGGCGCCGTCCGGCCGTGAACCGAGGCTCAGCACCGGGTCGTACTGGCCGAGGACCCTCTGCGACATGACCCCGAAGAGGACACCGACGTAGCGATTCATGGCTCCGCGGCCGAGAGCTGTGGCCCGCGAATCCCCGAGAGTGCTGCGCAATTCCTCGACAGGGACAAGCAGCCGTCGCGCGATGTCGACGTTGACATCCACGAACCCGTGCCGATCGAGGACGGCGAAGCGCGGGAAGTGCACCAGCGGGCGCTCACAGACCTCGACCATCAGAGGCGCGAGATCTGCCGCGATGCGGTCGCAGGCGCCGGCAATGTCGGCTGCGGTGGCGGCGTCGACCGCGCTCGCGCCCGAGGCGCCGCGGTCGTACGCCGTGTGGCGCACTGCCTCCCAGTCGATCAACCGCGCCTCGACGCCCTTCCGCGGACGCAGCAGCGCCCGGGCAGACAGCACCGCCCCAGCGCCGAACGCGCCCGCGCCCAGCGCCTGGCGCATCGTGGGCGTGGGAAGCCGGGGCATCAACCGATGATAGGTGGGGTCCTCACATCGACGACCCCGGACGGCCGTCGATGAACACCGGCCGGGCCGGAGGACCCTCCAGCCAGTACGCGTCGAGGCGTTCCTGGGTCCAGCCGCGCTCGCGAAGGAAGGGCTCGTCGAGGAGCTGCCGCCCGGTGAGCTGCCGGGGTGCTGTGGTGACCATCTCCATCAGCGCGTCGCTGAGGATGTCCGGCGACCGCCACAGGCTGCGATCGCCGACGCTGTAGTTGACGGTGGCAAGGCTCTCGATGAGCGTGACCGGCCAGAGCGAGTTGCAGGCCACGTTGTCGTTCTCGTGCTCGGCGGCGATGCCGATGGCCAGACGGGTCATCCCCATCTTGGTGGTCATGTAGGCCACATGGCCAGGGTTGGCGTCGGTGCCGATGGGCGGCGAGCACATCACGATGTGGCCCCAGCCGTTGCGAAGCATGTGGGGCAGCGCATGCTGGGCGCAGAGGAAGGCGCCGCGGACGTTGACTTGCCACATCAGGTCGTAGCGCGTCAGCGGGGTCTCGAGAAAGGACTTCCACCACAGCGCGCCGGCGTTGTTGACCAGGATGTCCAGCCGCCCGAACTCGTCGACGGCGCGCTGCACCATGGCGGCCACGTCCTCCTCTTTGCGCACATCGAGGTGGACGGCGATGGCCCGGCCGCCCGCGGTGACGATCTCTTCGGCGACGCTGTGGATGCTGCCTGGCAGCGTCTCGGTGGAGTGCTCGGACTTGCCGGTGACGACAACGGCGGCGCCCTCCTTGGCGAGGCGCAGAGCCATGGCGCGCCCGATGCCGCGAGATGAGCCGGTGACCACGGCGACGCGGTCATGGAGTGGGCGTTCAGTGCTCACCAGCCGCAGCTTATCTGCGCTTGGTGGCGGCGCGCCGAATGCTCCCAATTGCTCTGTCGGACGTGGGCACCCCAGCTGGGGTTGCGCGGCGCCTCTGTGAGGTTGACAGGTCGGCCGGCAGCTTCTGGGAGTTCCAGTTCATCGAGGCCGGCATCTTTGGCGGGCTGTCGGCTCTGTGCCTGGGGTTCACCCTGTGGTGGGTCCGCGGCCGTCTGCGGTGAGCGAGGCCAGGCGCTGATCGCGTCAGGTCGGTGACAAGCGTGTTCCACCGTCGCCGCTCGTCACGGGAGTCACCAAGACTGCGTGGCACATGTTCAGAGCCCGGACCGCCGCGGACCGTAGCCTGGCGCAGCGGTTGTCGCATGCCTTCATCGTCGTCGCCCTGCTCATCAGCGTGTCGCTGGCCATCGCCGCCACGGCTTTCGTCCTGGTTCTCGCCCACTTCGAGCCCTCGATCAGCGTTCTCATCGCGGGTCACGACCACGTCGACGACATTCGCAAGGGCATGCTCGATGAAGAGACCGGACTGCGCGGGTACTTCGACACCGGCGACACGACGTTCCTGCAACCGTACACCGCCGGCCGGCAGGAGATCGCCAGCGGCGAGGCAGGATTGGTCGGTCTGGCCATGCCGGACGACCTCGCTGGGGCGATGCTCGACATGCGCGTCGCCGAGCGGGCATGGCTCGATGAGTGGGCGACTCCAGCGCTGAGCACTGCGTCGTCAACGATGACCGACACGCAGCACGCTGCCTTCCTGTTGACAGACAAGAGACTGTTCGACAGCTATCGGACGGCGCAGGCCCTGGTCGACGGGCGCTTCAGCGCCGACATCGCAGCCGAGCGCGCGGTCGAGCACAACGTCGTCGTCATCGGCGCCGGATTGGCCGGCGTCGCGCTCCTGGCCACGACGGTGGTGGCCAGGCGGCAGCATCGCGGGCTCAGCGCCGCCATGGTGGAGCCCGTCGCCAACCTGCTCTCGACCATGCGACTGGTGCGCGGTGGTGACCTCACCGCTCGGCCCGCCGGCATCGGCCCACCGGAGCTGCGTGAGGTTGCTGCCGACCTTGCCCAGATGACCGACACTCTGGTCGGGGAGCGCTTCCGCATCGCCGCGCTCGAGCGCCACGCACGCTCGGAGGCCGAACGCCTCCATCTGATCGTCGCGGTGGGCCGCGAGATCGCCGGCAGTCTCAGCGTGCAGTACGTGAGCAAAGCCGTTGCCCAGGCAGCGATCGCCATCACCGGATTTGACGCCGCGAGGACCTGGCTGCTGGCCGACGACGTGGGGACCTTCACTGCGGTGCACGACACGAATGTCGAACATGGCCGTCGCATTGAGGGCGACAGCATCCGGCTCGGTGAGGGACTTGTGGGAGCGGCAGGCCAGCACGGCCGGGCGCTGTCGACTGGTCCGGACGGTTCGCTTGCAGAAGAACACCGCGCCGACATCCCCGCTGCGGTGCTGGCTGTGCCCATGATCGTCGGGGTTCGCGTCGTTGGCGTCCTCGAACTCACCACCGACGCACCGCGCTCAGTCGACGAGCCAACGCTCGACATCATTCGCAGTCTCGCCGGCCAGGCCGCCACCGCAGTCGAGGCTGCACGCCTCCATCAGCGAGCCGATGAGATGAGTCACACCGATGCGCTGACCAACCTTCCCAACCGTCGCCGGCTCGAGACCGACCTCGAGGCGGAGATTGCGCGCAGCGTCCGATTCCAGCGACCGCTCGCCTTCATCATGCTCGACATCGACCACTTCAAGGCCCTCAACGACACCCACGGTCACCAGGCGGGCGACGAGATCCTGGCCGATTTCGGCCGTTCGTTGGCGGATGCCCTGCGCGAGACGGACACCGCGTATCGATACGGCGGAGAGGAGTTCAGTGTGCTCCTGCGCGAGACCGACCCGGTCGCCGCGGCCGCCGTTGCCGAGCGGCTGCGCACGCGCATCGCGGATCGCTTCACCGGGTCCCTCGCTCTGACCGCCTCGCTCGGCGTGGCGGCCCTGCCGGACGACGCCGTGGAAGCCGCGTCGCTGATCGCGGCCGCGGACCGCGCCCTGTATGCCGCCAAGGAGTCCGGCCGCAACTGCGTCGTGCAGGCGTCCCATCTACCCCCGCGCGGGGTGGCTCTCCGCCCCGTGATCAGCAGACAGAAGGCCATCTCTTGAAGGCCCGCGGCGAGCAGCCGAGACCGAACAGCGGCATGACCCCAACCCCAGCGCGGCCGATGCCGCTCTGTCCGCCCGGGTGCAGACTGGGGTCGTGCTGCGTGTGATCCTGGTCACATGAGCCCTGACCCCCCGACATCCTGGAACGACACTGTGAGCTGTGCGGTATGCGGCGGTAAGCTTCTTCCGCTGAGCTACGCGATTCCGGCACACGATGACCCCAGGGGACCCGATCGACCCCTCCTCAAGTGCGTCGGGTGCGGCCAGAGTTTCCAGTGGCAGGGTTCCGATGAGTAGGCGGCGTCGGGCAGCTATCTAGGAATTCCAGGGCGGCGGTAATTCCGGCAACGGCGCCCCGTCAAGGGTCTTCTGGACGCAGTCCTCCCACACGGCGGACACCGCCCATGCCCTTTCATTGGAAGGCGGCTGATCGCCGATACCCCACAGCGCATCGAGCAATTGCAGAATCGGCGGGATCCTCTCGTAGTCGTAGTAGCGGGCAACCAAGCGGTATGCCGCCTCGTGCGCCTGCTGCGTGGACAGCTCGTGCCTCGTGCAGGCTTCGCCAGTCGGTGGCTCGGACGTGGAGCCCGCTGGTTGAGGGTGCGGCGGGAGCGCCGCGGGCAGCACCACGCCGGACAGTATCCCCTCCGCGGGCCTTCGTGTCAACTGACCCTGTCATGTGACATAGTTGGTCTGCCGCCGTGCGGACGCAATAAGGTGGTACCCATGAAATCGTCCCGAATCGGAGAATCGCTGAAGGCGGCTCGTGCGCGCGCCGGGTGGAGCCGCGAGGCACTCGCGTACCACTCCGGGCTCAGTTGGTCAGCGATCGCGCAGATCGAGTCCGGCCGGCGTCAGGACGTCCGCCTCAGCAGTCTGTCGGCCCTCACCGCCGCCCTGGGAGTCAGCGTCGATTACCTCATCGGGCCCGCCGCGATGTCCCCGCATCTGCTGGAGCATCGAGTCCTCGCGTACCAGTCCGACGAGCAGTTTCTCGCGGCTGCGGTTCCGTTCCTCGCCGAAGGCTTGGAGCAGTCCCACGGTCTTCTCGCGGTGACCACGCCGGCGCAGATAGGACTTCTCCGTGAGACCCTCGAGGACCGGTCCCAACACGTCGAGTTCGCCGACTCGGTGGACTGGTATCGGTCGCCCGGGGAAGCGGTGAGCCGCTATCGCGCCTACCTGACGCAGAAATTCGATGCTGGCGCGGCCTGGGTTCGAGTCGTCGGCGAGCTCCCCTTGGCGGAGAAATCCGAGGCTGAGGTCACCGCCTGGACTCGGTACGAATCACTGGTCAACCTCGCATTGGCCTCATCGCCGGTCAGCTTCGTCTGTTGCTACGACGTGACCTCCTTGCCGGCCGCAGTGGTCGCCGACGCGCGCCGGACCCATCCCGAGGTGACTCACGGGAGTGAGGTGACCGCGAGTCCCGTGTATCGAGCTCCCGAGGATTTTCTGGTGGAGTTCAACTGACGGCCGCATGGCCCGGGCTACTGCCGGCGCCTGTACGGCACGATCAGCCGCGGCCGATCGCGTTCTCCTGGGTCCAGGAACTCACCTCCGCGGCCACGGCATCGCAGGTCCGCGCCGCCTCCCTCGCATCGACGCGGACGCTGAGCCAGATCCCAATGGTCGTCGTGGCAAGCGTCCGACTGCGGCGCTCGACCAGCTGTGCAGCGGGCGAACCGCGCCTGGCCCCGTCCGACAGCGCGTTGCCAAAGGCGACCCTCAGCCGCTGCGGATACTCGGCAGCACGGGCATCGAGCTGCGGCTCGCGGCCAGAGAACTCAGCGAGCGAGTTCGCCCACAGGCAGCCGCGGCGCCCCACCTCGGCGTCCTCACGATAGAGCTTGGCCAGCCCCCGAAAGAAGTCACGGACGTTGCGGGGGCCCGCGCCAGGCCGCTCCATGGCAGCAAGACGGGGTGCAATGAAACTGTCGATGTACAGCTCGAGAGCCTCGCCGAACAGGGCCTCCTTGGTGCCGAAGGCCTGGTAGAGGCTGGATCGGTGGAGGCCGGTCGCCGTCTCGAGGTCGGCAATCGTGCACCCCTGGTAGCCGCGTTCCCAGAAGAGTTCCTTGGCAGCGCCCACCACCTCCTGGACGTCGAACTCTCGCGGCCGGCCCCTGGGGAGCCCTCCGGATCCGATTTTGAGACCGTTTGGTACATTATTTGTCATTGTGTACCCAGAAGTCCAGAACATCATACCCACCATGTGGGAGGAAGCGTTTGGGGACGCAGCCGCGCAAGCTTACGTCTCTGCCGGAGAACTGGTCTTCCGCGCTGGCGAGGCCCCGAGGATCGCTCTCATCCGCGCGGGCGTCGTCCGCGTCTTCATCCACACGGCAGCGGGTCGGCAGTTGACAATTCGCTATGCCCGTCAGGGCGATGTGATCGGCCTGACGCCGCTGCTCGGTGGCTTCAACACGTGGAATGCGGAGGCAGTCGTGCCCACGACCTTCGCCGTGCTGACGATCGAGCAGGTCCAGGCTGCCGCGACGCTGCACCCGGATCTCCCGTGGCTCATCGCCGAGCACATCGCCACCTTGACATGCAACACCGTGCTGACCTTGGCGGACAACAGCTCTCAACCGATGACGGCGCGCGTCGCGCGTCACCTTCGCGAGATGACGCTGCGCGCACCCGACGGACGTGCCGTCGCTCGTATCAGCCATCAACGCCTTGCCGACGCAGTGGGCACGGCCCGGGAGGTCATCAGTCGACAGCTCCGTGCACTCAGAGCTGAGGGTGTGATCGAGACGCATCCAGGGCGCCTCATCGTTGTGAACGAGGAGCGCCTTGAGGGCATCGCCGCGGGAGGATCCCTGGCCGGAGTGTGACCCAGGTCACCCACCACGGCACCGAAGTCACTGAAATTGTTTCGCCGCTGCGACCAAAGTGGGCGCGTGCGCGTCGCGGGGCGTGGGATCGGATCCGAGGTGGCTAACTAGCGAAGTGTGCCGGCCGTCTTGACAACGTCGACCTGACCCCCCCAAACGTCTACGAGACGATGTTCGAGCGTGGCGCGCTCCCGCAACTCGTCGTCGCGCTCCCGTCCTTTCGTATCGACGCGGTCAACAGGTCCTGCTGCACGATGATCGGGGTCAGCGCGGCCGAGCTGGTCGGCCATCATGTGTCACAGATCTTTCCAGTCGAGCAGAACCCCAGCCCCGACCTCCTCGAACGCCTGGCCGACGGCACGATGGACGGCTACTCCGCGACGCGGTTCCTGCAACGCGGCGATGGCAGCTTCCTCCCGATTCAGTCGACGGTGTCCGTGGTTCGCGACGACGACGGCCAGCCCATCCAACTCCTCGTGGTTGCGCAGGACCTGACGCAGCAGCGGATGGCCGAAGGCACGCAGCGCCGCAGCCAGGCCCTCATTGACGCGGCCGTCGCGGCCCTGCCGGTGACGTTCACAACGCTGGACAGCAATCTCCGGTTCACAGCCATTGCCGGTGGTCTCGACCGCCACGGGAACCGGCGCGAGGACTTTCTTGGCAGGCACGTCTCGGAGTTCACCGACGACCCGGAGGCCTTCCTTGCGCTCAGGAGCGCGCTTGCGGGCATCGGGTCGACCACACGGACTCTCGTCAACGGCAAGACCTACCTGACCGTGAACGCGCCGATGCGCGACGAGGAGGAGGGCATCGTCGGGGTCACCTCGGTGTCCACCGACATCACGGTCGAGGTGGCCGCCGAGGAGGAGCGCCGGCGGGCCGACGAGTTGCGCCTGTTCGCCGCCCGGCATGACCTGCTCACCGGCCTCCCCGTCAGATCCACGCTCGTCGAGCACATCAACAAGCTCGCCGGCTCCGGTCTGGGCGCCGGAGCCCTGCTGCTCCTCGACCTCGATGAGTTCAATCTCATCAACGACAGCCTCGGCCACGAGGTGGGCGATGCAGTCCTTCTCGAGGTCGCCCGCCGGGTGTCAGAGGCCTTCCCGGGGTTGATGGTTGCCCGATACGGCGGCGATGAGTTCGCTGTGCTGGCACCCTTCGCTGTGGCCAGGGCGGAGGCGGTGGAGGCGGCAGAACGCGTCCATGCCGTCCTGGACTCGAGCCTGGAGGTCGGCGGCCACGCTCTCCGGATCACCGCCAGCGTCGGTGTCGCCGTCGAGAAAGCGCGCGGATCGTCTTCGACGCTGATTCGCAACGCCGACTCGGCCCTGTCCCACGCCAAGAGCGCAGGCACCGGCCAGTACCGTCTCTACGATGCCGCGATGCGCCGCGAGGTCCAGGACAGGCTCGCCATCCAGGACGGGCTTCGGGAGGCCCTGGGCGGAGGGCAGCTGGGCCTTGTGTACCAACCCATCGTCCGCCTCTCGGACCGGCGCATTCTCGGCTCCGAGGCGCTGCTGCGGTGGACCCACCCCGAGCGGGGCGGCGTCTCGCCGGCGGAGTTCATCCCCATCGCCGAACAGAGCGGGCTCATCGTCCCCATCGGCCAGTGGGTGATGAACACCGCGTGCGAGGACGCGCTGTCGCTGCAGCGCGAGAACGGCGTGTACATCTCGGTCAACGTCTCCGCGCGCCAACTCATCGGCGGCGGCTTCGCGGAGTGGGTCGACGGGGTCCTGGAGCGCACCGGCCTCAGCCCGACAGCGCTGACAATTGAGGTGACCGAGAGTGCCCTCATGGACAACATCAGCCCGATCCGGATCGCGTTCGACCGGCTGCGCTGCCGGGGCGTCCGGGTGGCCATCGATGATTTCGGCACCGGGTACTCGTCCCTGGCCAGGCTCCAGCACCTTCCGGTCGACGTCATCAAGCTCGACCGCGCCTTCGTCACCGGCGTGGACGTCCGCGCCGAGGCGCGGG
>DAINCY010000064.1:7028-9554 GCA_036732145.1 Candidatus Dormiibacterota bacterium | reverse complement strand
GTTCGGGCACCAACATGCTGGCGCGCGGGCTCGACACCGCGCCGGAGTTCGAGGTCCGCAACGAGAACGACCGCGAGGCCTTCCACCTCTTCCAGCTTCGTTCTGACGAGGTGGTGCGGCGCATCGTGCTCGCCAGTCGCCACCGCTATGTGCTCTTCAAGCCACTCTGCGACTCGCACCGCGTCGACCACCTGCTCGACGACGTGACCACGCCCTCGCCGGGACGGGCGATCTGGGCGTACCGCGACGTCGACGGCCGGGTTCGCTCCGCAGTCAGCAAGTTCGGCCGGAACAACCTGCTCGTGCTCGGCGACATCGCCAAAGGGCTCGGCGATGAGATGTGGCAGGCCCAGCGCCTGTCCCCCGAGACGCTCGCTGTGATCTCCAGTTTCGACTACGACGCGATGAGCCCGGAGAGCGCCGCGGCCCTGGTGTGGTGGATGCGCAATGGGCTGTACTTCGAGCTTGGCCTCGACCTCCGCGGCGACGTGCTGCTGGCCTCGTACCAGGACCTGCTGCACGACCCACACGGAGCCATGGGCGCCATCTGCTCGTTCCTCGATCTGCCCTACCGCCCCCGGTTGGTCTCTCACCTCCGGGCCCCGTCGCCCGGCGGCCCGAGGCGGCTGGACATCGACCCCCGCGTTCGCATCCTGTGCGACCAACTGGCGACGCGCCTCGATGACGTGCAGCGCCGGCAGCGGCAACAGTGGGCGGCGTGACCGGGCGCCGGGAGGGCAACGGGGCCGGTCGTGCCCCACGCGACTCCGACCGGGCGGTGATCCGCCAGTCGGGACTCACAGGCCTCGCCGCAGGCGCCAGCGTCGCCTTCGGTCTGCTCCTCGACATCACCATCGCCGCGCGCTTCGGCGCCGGCCGCTCCACCGACGCCTTCTTCGTGGCCGCGCGCATCCCGCTGGGATTGGTCGCGGTCGTCCTGGTGGTGGCCAACCAGGCGCTGGTGCCCGCCTTCAACACCTCGATGACCAAGCATGGCGACGCCGCCACCAACCGGCTGGTGTCGCGCATCGTCGGCACTGTGATCCTGGCCGGGGCGGGGCTGCTGCTGGTGGTGTCGCTGCTCGCCTACCAACTGGTGCGCATCACCGCTCCCGGCATCTCGGCCGCCGAGGTGTCGACCGCGGCTGCGATGGTGCCGATCGTCTTCGCGATCGTGCCGCTCATCGCCGTGTCGGAGGTGATGCGCGCATTCCTCAACGCTCGCTATGCGTTCATCGCACCGGCGCTGATGAACGTTGTGCTCAGCGGCCTGGCCGCCGCCGTCATCCTGATCGGACCGCGGCACGACATCAACGTGGTCGCCTGGGGCTACCTCGTTGGTGCCGTCGGCCAGGTGTCCTTCACGGTCGCGATGGCGACGCGACGGGGGTTGCGCCTCCGTCCCGCGCTCGACCTGCGAAACCCGGAGCTGCGCGCCGTCGGTGCGCTGTCGGTTCGGCCGTTCGCGGCCGCCGGCTGCAACCCGCTGGCGCGGCTGGGAGAACAGCTGATGGTCTCGTTTCTGCCACCGGGCTCGATCACCATCCTCAACTACGGCTACCGGCTCACCTCGGCGATCGGCGGCACCATCTTCTTTCGCTCGGTGGTGGTCGCACTGGTGCCGCGCCTCACCGAGGCGCACCTGCGCGGCGACGATCAGGAGGTGCTGCGCATCACCGGCTTGGGGATGCGAATCATGCTCGCGCTGAGCGTCCCGCTCACCGTCTTCATGGCGGTGCTGGCCAAGCCGGCCGCGATGGTCGTGTTCCAGCGTGGCAACTTCAGTAGCGCGAGCGCGTCCCTGCTCGGGATCGTCCTGGCTGTGTACTCGATCAGCCTGGTCGGGTCTGCACTGCAGCGCGTCCTGCTGGCGCCGTTCTTTGCGCGGTTGGACACGCGCACGCCGCTGCGCAACACCATCTACGGCGTGGCCGCCAACCTGGCGCTGCTGCCGCTGCTGACGCTGCCCTTCGGATGGGGCAATCCCAACGCCATCATCGGCATCGCACTGGCCTACTCCCTCGCCCAGTTCGTCAACGTTGCCCACGCCCGCCACCGCCTGCGCCGCATGATCGGGTCTCCGGGGCGCGGTTTGGCGCGGCTGGCACCGCGATTGATCGGCGCATCGGTGATCAGCGGAGCGGCGATGCTCGGCGCTGTGCTGCTGTTCCAGCTCGACGACGCTCTCCCACGCGGCACTCTCTTTCTGCGCACCGCGCTGACGGGCCTCGGCGGCGCCGCAATCCTCGCCGCCGCCATGCTCATCCTCGCCGGCAGGGACCTGTCGACGAGCTGGCGCTCGCTGCGCGGCCGGCCCAGGAAACGGACGCTGCAGACCGATTCGGAGAGCTTGTCATGAACAGCCTGATCCCTTATGATGCAACATGTATCGGCGTCTGCCCATCGTCAGTGGGATGGTCGGGACGCCACGGGGGAAGGGGGTTCGCGTGTACTGTCAGCCTTCGGGCTCAGTCCACCGGTAAGTGATCTGATGGCAACTTTCGCACTACGACGCCGACGGGGATC
>DAINCY010000064.1:0-6928 GCA_036732145.1 Candidatus Dormiibacterota bacterium | reverse complement strand
GTCCACCGGTAAGTGATCTGATGGCAACTTTCGCACTACGACGCCGACGGGGATCCCGAGCGCATCCCGGCGGGCCGATGTCGACCCCTCGGGGGCGGCTGCTCATCGCGATGTGTGGGGTTGTCATCATCGTTCTCTCCATCGAGAGCACTGTGGTGGCCGCGACAGGCGGCTCGAAGCTGCTGGTCATCCTGCCGATCGCGATCTTTGCCGGTCTCGGACTCGTCCTGCTCGGGCTGGTGAACTTCGAGTCGTTCGTGTACGCGACCATCGTGATCCGGTCGAGCATGGACGTCGTCAAGACGACGCCCACCAGCTCCGGAACGGCCGGCGTGGCCACCGCGGCGGCCTCGGGAATCGACCCGGCCGGTGGGCTGGCGGTGATCTTCATCCTCATCGCGTTCTTCTGGTACCTGACGCGCAAGCGCGAGGGAAGGGTGGCCCCCCGCGCCTCCATCCACCGCGTCTGTCTGATCCTCTTTGCCGCGGCGGGATACCTGAGCATCATCGACTCTGCGAGCTTCTCCGTCAGCCTTCTCGAGGCCATCCGCGTGTCCGCGGTCGTGGTCATGCTCGCAGTTCTCGAGGTGCTGCTCATCGACCGCGAGAGCATCAAGCGACTGATCGGGGCGGTGTACGTCTCGGCCGTGGTGCCGGTCGGACTCACCATGTTCAACGTCCTCTTCCATCGTGCGCAGTTCACCAGCGGTGGCTTCGACCGCTACCAGGGGACCTTCTCGCAACCAAACCCCTTCGCCATCTACCTGACGATGCTGATCGTCATGGGTGTGGCGCTGTTTCCCCACCTCACCGTCCGCAAGCGTTTGGCCATGGCCCCGCTTCTGCTCTGCAGCGTGGTCAGCCTGTACTTCACGTACACGCGCAGCGCCTGGATCGCCACTGTGGTGGGACTGTTCGTCGTCGCCTACCTGGGCCGTCGTCGCCTCATGCTCGGCCTGATGCTGGGCAGCATGCTGCTCTCGCTGGTCGCCGTGCCGACCATCGCGTCACGCTTCGCCGACCTCGGCCAGTCCACCAACGCGTCCGGCACCGCGTCCAACTCGCTGACCTGGCGCTTCAACTACTGGGGAGAGGTGCTCCCCCTGGCGAGCAAGGACCCGATCACCGGGATCGGTCTGAAGATGAGCTCCTTTGCGACCACCGCGCAGAAGGAGCCGCACAACGACTTCCTTCGAGCGTATGTCGAGACCGGGGTGGTGGGCACGCTTGCCTACTTCGCCCTGCTCTTCAGCATGATGGCCGTGGCCAGACAGTCGTTACGTCATACCCTGAGGCGTCCGAGGAGCTACGAACGCTCGATTGCAGTCGGATTCGCGGGCTGCGTGATCGCGTTCGTGCTCATCAGCATCGTCTCCAACGTCATCAGCGAGGTGATCGTGCTGTGGTACTACGTCGCCTTCGCTGCCGCGGCGTACGCCGTGACCCAGTACCAGCAGAACGCCATGCTGCGAGGCCTTCCCATGCCGGACGAAGAGGATGAGGTCCGAGTCGCTCTGCCGCGCAGTGCCTGAGGCCGCCCCGGGACGCCCGTGAGGATCCTGCACGTCAACAAGTTCCTCTACCGTCGCGGAGGGGCAGAGGCGTACATGGAGGACCTGGCCGACCTGCAGGTGGCGGCCGGCCACACCGTGGCGTTCTTCGGCATGGAACATCCCAGCAACACCCACCTGGAGTACGCCCGCCACTTTCCCCCCCACATCGAGATGGAGCCACCGCCGGCGACGCTGAGCGGCAAGGTCCGCGGTGCCGCGCGGATGGTGTACTCGACCTCGGCGAGCCGGGGCATGGACGCGGTCATGAGCGCCTTCGCGCCGGACGTGGTCCACCTGCACAACATCTATCACCAGCTGTCACCGTCGGTGCTGCGCCCGGTGGCGCGGCGCCGTGTGCCGGCGGTGATGACACTGCACGACTACAAGCTCGCCTGTCCCACGTACCAGTTCCTCGACCACGGCGCGATCTGCGAGGCGTGCCTCGGTGGCCGCTTTCACAATGCGGTTCTGCGGCGCTGTAAGGACGGGTCGCTGGCGGCGAGCGCGGCGGCTGCCGGAGAGCTCTTCATTCACACGGCCACGCGCGCCTACGCGCCGGTGCGGATCTTCATCTGTCCGAGCCGTTTCATGGCCGACAAGATGACCGAGGCAGGCGTGTTCCCGCGGCGGCTCCGCCATGTGCCCCACTTCATCGACAGTGCCGGGCTGGAGATGAAGGAGTCGCCCGGCGGCGACATCCTGGTTGCGGGCCGGCTGTCACCCGAGAAGGGTGTCGACGTCGCCGTCCGCGCGGTGGGGCTCCTGCCGGGCGTCGGTCTCGACATCGCCGGCACCGGTCCGGACGAGGCACGCCTGCGGGCCCTTGCCGCCGACGTCGCACCGGGTCGGGTGCGCTTTTTAGGCCTGCTTTCCAAAGACGGCGTCCATCGCCTGATGTTGGCGGCGTCCGTCGTCGCGGTGCCGTCGCGCTGGTACGAGAACCAGCCGATGGTGGTGCTCGAGGCGCTGGCCCGGGGCGTGCCCGTGGTCGGCAGTGCGCTGGGCGGGCTGCCCGAGTTGATCGAGGCGGGATCCACGGGCGCACTGGTGCCCGCCAACGATCCGGAGGCGCTCGCCGCCGCCCTCGCCCCCTTCGTCGCCGACCCCGCCCATGGCATGTCGATGCGCGAGGCGGCACGACAGCACATCGTCACCGAGTTCTCCCCCGAGCGTCACCTCGAGCGCATCGACGCCGCCTATCGCGAGGCCGGGGTGCCCGCGGCGGCGGGCGCCGCCGCGTGAAGCCGGTTCGCATCGCGTTCATCGGTCAACGCGGCGTGCCCGCAACCATCGGGGGCATCGAACATCACGTCGAGGAGATCGGATCGAGGCTGGCGGCGCGCGGTCACGAGGTGACCGTGTACACGCGCGGCAACTACGGCGGCACGCGGGTGCGCGAACACCGCGGTATGAGAGTGCGCTACGTGCCCACCGCGCCGACCAAGCATCTCGAGGCCCTGGTTCACAGCGGCCTGTCCACGGTGGCCGCGATGCTCCCCAGCCAGCATTCCGCCCACATCCTCCACTACCACGCCATCGGTCCCTCGGTGTTCACACCGCTGCCGCGGCTGCTGTCGAACCGCCGGGTGGTGCTCACCGTGCACGGTCTCGACTACGACCGAGACAAGTGGGGACCGGGGGCGCGCACCGCCCTGCGCACCGCCGGTTGGATCAGCGCGCACGTGCCCCACGCCACCATCACGGTTTCTGCCAATCTCGCCGATTACTACCGTCAGCGCTACGGTCGGGAGGCGCATCACATCCGCAATGGTGTGACGGCGCCGGTGGTCAGGGCCCCCCGGCTGATCACCGAGCGCTGGGGACTGCGTGGCGGCGACTACGTGCTCTTCGTCGGACGGTTGGTGCCGGAGAAGGCGCCCGAGCTGCTGATGGCCGGCTTCCGCGGAGTGGACACCAGCACTCGCCTGGTCGTCGCCGGCGGTTCGAGCTTCACCGATGACTATGTCCGCACCCTCGAGAGCGCGGCCGCGCTCGACTCGCGAATCCTCATGGCAGGCTCGGTGTACGGGGAGCTGCTGCAGGAGCTGTACAGCAACGCGGCGGCGTTCGTGCTTCCGTCCAAGTTGGAGGGACTGCCGCTCACGCTGCTCGAGGCGGCGTCGTACCGCATCCCATTGATCGCCAGCGACATTCCACCACACCGTGAGGTGATCGGCCAGGACGGCCCCGGTGGCCGGCTCTTCAGCAGCGGCGACGCGGCGGCGCTGCAGGACACGTTGTCGTCGGTGCTCGGCTCACTCGCCGGCGAGCGGGAGGGTGCGCGCGAGGTGGGCGACCGAGTCGTTCGCGAGTACGACTGGGACGAGGCCACCGACGCCACCGAGGATGTGTACGCTCGGCTGCTCGCCGACGCTCGCTGAACCATTCGGACGCGGCTGCAACGCGCAGTTGGCGAGGGTGGAGCCACACAAACGGCGTGCTACCGTAGCCGGCGTGCGATCCACAGCAGTTCGACGCACGATGGCGGGGACGCGCGCGCACAGACGGTTGCTCGTCGTCGCCGGCCTGCTCGCGCTCGTGACCGCCTGCGGCGACCAGACGCCGGGGCCGACGGCCGTCCCCTCAACGCCGACGCCGACCGCCACGCCGGCGACCTCCGGATCAGGGCCTGCGTCGAACCTCAAGCCGATGCTCCACGGGCTCATCGACCGCGACGGACCTGCCGCCGCCGCGTTCAGCGGCGTTGTCAGCAATTTTGTGGTCAACGTCCATTGGAGTGACATCCAGCCGGCGCCCGGTCCGCTTGTGTCCAACAACGCCATCGACAGGGCGATCGTGGTGGCCCGCCAGATGAACGCGACCTCCGGCCACGCTTCCGTCGGCATCAAGATCCGCTTCTACGCCGGCGTGGACGCCCCCAACTGGGTGAAGCAGCTGGCCGGCGGACCCGTCCAGGTGGTGTCCGGAAGCCTCACGGGAACGGTGGGACGCTTCTGGACCGACGCGTTCGGCGCCGCCTACACCGACGTGTGGACGCGCATGGCGCAGAAATACGACAGCGTGCCCGAGATTCGGGAGATCACCGTCTCACGGTGCATGACCTTCTACGCAGAGACGATGATCCGCGACACCGAGGACGCGGTCACCGGGCAGAACCTCCTCAACGCCGGCTACACAATGGCCGCGGACAAGGCGTGCATCACGCAGGAGATCGACCTCGGAACAGTGTGGCTCACCACCCGCATCGGTGTCGCGTTCAATCCCTACCAGCTCGTCGTTCCCGGCATTCACATCAGCGACGAGTTCTACACCGAACAGGTGATGCAGCACTGCCGCTCCCAACTTGGTGCGCAGTGCGTCCTCGAGAACAACTCGATCCGCTTTCCGTTGCAGGCAGGCCTCTACCAGCAGATGTACGCGGCCATGATCCGGCTCGGCGCGCCGCTGTCGTTCCAGACGGCCGCGCTGTCGCGCGTCGGCGACCTCACGCAGACGTTGAACTGGGCGGTGACCGTCGGCGCCAACGCCGTGGAACTGCCCAAGGGATACACGGCGCTGCCGACCGCAACGCTGGCCAGCATCGCCGCGGCACTGCCGGCCAGTTCGACCTGATCGCTCGCCGCAATCGGCGAGAACCTGGCCTACGCGTCGCGGACAGCGTCTGTTCAGTCGGGGAACAGGTTCCCGACGACCGCGTCGAGATACATTGAGTGCCCGCCGGCCGCGCCGGCGCTTGCCACAATGTCGATCTGGGTCGTGGTGAACGGGTTGAGGCCGAGGACTTTGAACAGCACCTTCATGCCACCGACGGTCGCCGAGTAGAAGTTGATCGTCCCCTTCTGCACGCCGTCGGCGTAGACGGTTCCGATGCCGCCCCGCGGGCCGGTGCCGACGACGATGCCAATGTTGTACAGAGTGTCAAAGTTGGCGCGGACGTCCGCGCCGTTGCTGGTGGTTTGCAGTGCCGAGCCACCGTAGTAGCTCGCCGAGTGGACCGTCGTCGCCGAACCGGTGACCGTCGAGAACGGGTTGTCCAAGATCGTCGGTACGACGACGGTCGAGTACACCGCCGAACCCGTGTTGCCGGTGCAGTCCGTCGGCCGTATCTGGTACTGCAGGTACCCGACGGAAACCTGCGCGCGACCGGTGGTCTGGGTGCCTGTGTAGAAACCCAGGTACTTGAAGACGCCGCCGTACTGGCGGGGGGAGCTGCGGCGGTAGAGGTGGAAGCCGCAGTTGCTGGGCGACGGGCCCACCTCGCTGATGTTCTCCACAAAGGCTCCGCTGGCGGCGATCGTGCTGGGGGCGGCCGGCGTGACCAGGACCCCTGTCGCGGACGGCTGGGAGCTGCTCGCGGCAGCAGGTGCGCCGGTTGTCGCCAGGATCGCTCCGGCGCCGGCGGCAAGCATGATCGGAACACGACGCATCCGAAGCCCCTCCTCTGTGGTGCGCTGCCCCGGCAGCAGGGCGAATCATGGCATGCCGGCAGGACGCTTGTGGATCGGTGAGCACGCGCGTATCCTCCATACTCTCATCTCGCTCCCAACCGTCCTCAGGTCACACGCAGGGGTTGGTGTTCAACATGGTCAGCGGGGGGGTCTCCTGAGGTGCGAGCGCGAGCGCACCTCCTACCGCGTCGCCACGGAAGGCTGCGCACTGTCGCGTTCGCGATCGCGGGTGTGTCGATCATCCCGCTGGCGAATGGGGTGCCATTCAGTGGCGCGGTCGTGAGCGCGTCTCTGGGGGCTGCTCATTCGTTTGGCGCGGCCAACGCGTCGGCGACGACGACCCTGACGGCGACGACCGGCACCGCCAGCGGCAGCGGCGATCTTCTGGTGGCGGCGATCAAGGACCGCGACACCACAGCCCTGGCCCCGGTCAGCGGCGTCACCGATTCCGCCGGCACCAACCACTGGGCCAAGGCGGCGGGGATCACGCAGGGGTCCCAGGCCGACGAGGAGATCTGGTACGCGGCCGGCGCCGCGCCGGTGACCACGGTCACGGTCACCGTGAGCGGGGCATCCGCGCTCTCGTTCACCGTCGTCGACCTCGCCGGAGCCGCGTCGGCACCACTCGACGTCACCGCCACCGCCGGTGGGAGCAGCGCGGCCGCATCGTCGGGCACCACGGCCAGCATCAGCCAGTCGAGCGAGATCGTCGTCGCCGACGTCGGCTGGAACGGCAGCGTCACTCCCAGCGGCCAGACCGGGATCTACACCACCTCCACCACCGAGCAGTCAACGGCCAGCGGCGCCGCCAGCGGCGAGCAGGCCGCCTGGGACCTGGCCAGCCCGTCGGGCGCCCAGAGCTACGCGGCCACGCTGAGCGCCTCGACGACATGGACCGGCGCCATCGCCGCATTCAAGGTCAGCACGGGCCCGCCGCCGGTGCCGACGATCAGCAGCTTCAGCCCG
>DAINCY010000063.1:0-9562 GCA_036732145.1 Candidatus Dormiibacterota bacterium | reverse complement strand
CTGGTGACCATGCGCTGGTGGGACGACCTCTGGCTCAACGAGAGCTTCGCCACCTACATGGGCAACGATGCCCAGGCGGAGGCGACCAAGTACACCAGCGCCTGGGTCGACTTCGCCAACGGCGACAAGTCATGGGCGGCGCTGCAGGATCAGCTGCCCACCACCCACCCCATCGCCGCCGACGTCCCCGACGTCAGCACTGGACGTCTCAACTTCGACGGCATCAGCTACGCGAAGGGCGCGTCGGTCCTGCGCCAGCTCGTAGCCTGGGTCGGCGAGGAGGCATTCTTCGGAGGCGTGCGCGACTACTTCGCCGAGCATCAATGGGGCAACGCGTCGCTTCGAGACTTCCTCGCACCGCTCGAGCGCCACTCGGGCCGGGACCTGGCGGCGTGGACGCGCCAGTGGCTACAGACGGCCGGGATGAACGTGCTCCGGGCCGAGATCGCCACCACGGCCGACGGCATGATCGACAATTGCACGATCATTCAGGAGGCGGCCACTCCAGCTTTTCCGACGCTGCGCTCGCACCGGGTCGGGGTCGGCCTCTACGACCTCGATGACGACGGACGGCTGGTCCGCACCGAGCGTTTCGAGCTCGACGTCGCCGGTGCTCGCACCGAGGTCGAGCCGCTGCGGCGCCGCGCCCGTCCGGCGCTCCTACTGCTCAACGACGGCGATCTCACGTTCGCGAAGATCCGGCTCGACGAGGTGTCCACACAGACGGTCATCGATCACCTCTGTGACCTCGACGACGCCCTCGCTCGCTCGCTGATCTGGGCGGCGGTGTGGGACATGACCCGCGACGGTGAGCTGCCGGTAACCCGCTACATCGACCTGGTCGCACGTCACGCCCCCAACGAGCCGGTGCCGACCATCGTGGACGACATCCTCGGCCAGGCTATCAGCGCCGTCGAGCTGTACAGCCATCCCAACAACCGTGCCGGATTGCGCGCCCGTCTGCACGACACCGCCCAGCAGATCCTGGAGCGCTCGTCCCCGGGCACGCCACACCAGCTGACCGCGCTGCGAGCCACCGTGACGACCGCCGACGCCGACGCCGACCTTGACGTCGCCGCCGGGCTCCTGGTGGGCAAGAACCTGCCTCCAGGCATCGTTGTCGACCAGGACCTGCGGTGGTTCCTGGTGCGTAGGCTGGCTGCTGCCGGCCGCTGGGACGAGGTCGCAATCGCGAGCGAATCCGCCGGCGACAAGACCGACGTCGGCCTGCGCAAGGCGGCAGCCACACGTGCCTCGCGTCCAGATCCGGCAGCCAAGGAGGCGGCGTGGGAACGCCTGGTCGACCCCGACACCCCACTGGCCACGCAGAAGGCCCTCATCCGCGGCCTGCAGGAGCGCGACCAGCAGGAGCTGTTTGCGCCGTTCCTCGACCGCTGGGTGGAGATGGTGCCGCGCTATTGGCGCGACCGCAGCGCGGAGGAGGCGGAGTTCTTCACCGCAGGGATGTACCCCGTGTATCGCGTCGACGACGTCGTGGTCGCCGCAGCCGACCGCCTGCTCGAGGGCACCGACCTCAAGGACTCGGGGCGGCGGCTGGTCGTGGAGAGCCGCGACCACACCCTCCGTCTGCAACGCGCCCAGGCCGCTGACCGATCGTCTGAAGCCGAGGTCGGAGCTCGGACATAGCGCGGTACGCTGGGATCGCCACCGGATCCATCCAGAGGCGGATGACATGACCTTCCTGCACCAGCTCCCCGACAGCGACCCCGACGAGACCGCCGAGTGGTTGGAATCGCTGGACACGCTGGTCGCCACTGAGGGCGTCTCCCGCGCGCGCTTCGTCATCGGCAAGCTCGCCGAGCGCGCGCGCAGCCTGCAGGTGGGCGTGCCCGCGCTGGTGTCGACGCCGTACATCAACACCATCCCGCCGGAGGAGGAGCCCTGGTTCCCCGGCGACGAGGAGATGGAGCGGCGCATACGCCGGATCGTGCGCTGGAATGCGGCGGTCATGGTGACGCGCGCCAACAAGCGGACGGACGGCATCGGGGGACATCTGAGCACGTACGCATCGTCGGCGTCCCTCTACGAGGTGGGCTTCAACCACTTCTTCCGGGGCAAGGACGATGGCCGCTCCGGCGACCAGATCTACTATCAGGGGCATGCCGCTCCGGGAATGTACTCGCGCGCCTTCCTCGAGGGGCGACTCACCGAAGAGCACCTCGACAACTTCCGGCACGAGGTGGGCGGCAAGGGCCTGAGCTCCTACCCGCACCCGCGGCTGATGCCGGATTTCTGGGAGTTCCCAACGGTGTCGATGGGGCTCGGCCCTCTCAATGCCATCTACCAGGCGCGCTTCAACCGCTACCTCTACCAGCGCAAGATCGCCGACACCAGCGAGTCGCGGGTCTGGGCCTTTCTCGGCGACGGCGAGATGGATGAGCCGGAGGCGAGCGCCGCGCTGTCGCTGGCAGCTCGTGAACAACTCGACAACCTCGTCTTCGTGATCAGCTGCAACCTGCAGCGACTCGATGGCCCTGTTCGCGGCAACAGCAAGATCATCCAGGAGTTGGAGTCGCTGTTCCGCGGCGCCGGCTGGAATGTCGTCAAGGTGATCTGGGCACGCGAGTGGGACCCGCTGCTGGCCCGCGACGTCGACGGCGTGCTGGTCGACAAGATGAACAGCACCAACGACGGCCAGTTCCAGAAGTACTCGACGGAAACCGGCGCCTACATCCGCGAGAACTTCTTCGGCTCTGATCCGCGCTTGCGCCGGCTCGTCGAGCACCTCGGTGACGACGACCTGCGCCACCTGCGCCGCGGCGGCCACGACTATCGCAAGCTGTACGGTGCCTACCGCCTCGCACTCGAGCAGAAGGGTGCGCCGACGGTGATCCTTGCGCACACCGTCAAGGGATGGACGCTGGGATCGCTTTTCGAAGGCCGCAACGCCACCCACCAGATCAAGAAGATCGGCGACACCGAGCTGAAGGCGTTTCGCGACAAGCTGCAGCTGCCCATCAGCGACAAACAGCTCGATGATGGCATCGCCCCCTACTACCACCCTGGAAGCCGATCAGAAGAGATCGACTACCTGATGAGCCGCCGTCTGGCGCTGGGCGGGATGCTGCCGAAGCGGGTGGTTCGCAACCGGCCACTGACCATCCCTGGCGACGCCGTCTGGTCCGATTCCCTTGCCGGCAGCGGAGGGCGGGCGGCCTCGACCACCGCCGCGTTCGGCGCCGTCCTGCGCAACCTGCTCCGCGACCCCGAGGTCGGACGCCGGATCGTGCCCATCATTCCCGATGAGGCGCGCACCTTCGGCATGGACGCATTGTTCCGTGAGGTGAAGATCTACGCGCCCTTCGGGCAGCGGTACGAGCCCGTCGATGCCAGCATGGTGCTCAGCTACCAGGAGGCGCGCGACGGCCAGCTGCTCGAGGAGGGCATCACCGAGGCTGGTGCCATGGGCAGTTTCGCGGCCGCGGGAACGGCGTACGCAACCCATGGCGAAACGATGATCCCTTTCTACATCTACTACTCGATGTTCGGCTACCAGCGAGTGGGAGACCTGGTCTGGGCGTTCGGTGACGCGCGCGGCCGCGGGTTCATGCTGGGAGGAACAGCCGGGCGGACCACCCTCAACGGTGAGGGGCTGCAGCACCAGGACGGCCACTCACCGTTGCTCTTTTCGGCAGTCCCCAACTGCGAGGTCTACGACGCCGCGTACGCGTACGAGGTGGCGGTGATCATCCGCGAAGGGATGCACCGCATGTTTGAGCGCGGCGAAGACGTCTTCTACTACCTGACCCTGTACAACGAGAACTACCCGATGCCCGCCATGCCCGAGGGCGCGGAGGACGGCATCCTGCGCGGGCTCTACAGGTTGCAACCGTCCCCGGAGGAGAAGACGCACCGCCTCCAGCTGTTCGCCAGCGGCACGGCCATGCAGGCGGCGCTCGAGGCACAGCGGATGCTCGCGGAACACGACGTGGCTGCCGACATCTGGAGTGTCACGAGCTACCTGGCGCTGCGCAACGATGGGCTGGCCGTGGAGCGCTGGAATCGCCTCCATCCCGATGGCCCCCAGCGCACCTCCTACCTCGACGAGCAGCTTCGCGACGTGCAGGGCCCGGTGATCGCGGTCAGCGACTATCAGAAGACAGTCGCCGAACAGGTGGCTCGCTTCGTGCCACAGCGATTCGTGCCGTTGGGGACCGACGGCTACGGACGGAGCGACACCCGCGCTGCATTGCGCAGTCACTTCGAGATCGATGCTCGCAGCATCACCATTGCCGCGCTGGACGCACTGGCCGACGAGGAGCGAGTGCCCCGGCACGTGGTGACCGCCGCCCTTGAGCAGTATCAGATTCGCACCGAGGGTGCGGAGCCGCGCCTGCTCTGAGAAGTTGCCATGCGAGCAGGTCCCTCGGGGGGCTGGGGGATCGCCCTCAATGATCGCGCGGTGCCGAGCGATCGTCCCCGACGGGCACTGAGGATGGTCCCATCCCCAGCGCCACGGTCGCGCGGGGAACGTGGCAAACGCCTCCTGGTCCGCCCACAGACTCGTAGAGGATCGCGCAGTCAGAGGTGAACATGGGGGTACGTGGCTCGTCGCGTGCCACAGCCAGCCATGCCCGCAACGCCTCTGCCGGCCACGGCTGCCGGGGCCGGCCAACCGTGCAGTGCGCGCGATACGGTCGATCGTCGACGGCGAACCGAGCCGAGCGCAGCGCGATCGCACAGTCGCTGGCCACCGCCCGCAGGGCGTCAACGTCACCGTCGACACCGCACCAGAGCACGCGCGGTCGCCGGTCGGAGGGGAAGCCGCCGAGGCGGTGGAGGCGCAGGCTCATCGAGGTCTGTGCGGCCAGTGCCGGCCTCAGGGCATCCAGAGCCCGCACGGCAGCCGCGTCACTGAGGGCGCCGAAGAAGTGGAGCGTGATGTGCGGGCTCTCGAACGGCGCCCAGCGCACCGCTCCGACTTCCGCCATCAGCCGTTCACCCAGTGCCTGAAAGGGGCCCAGGGCAGGCGGCAGCACGGGGAGTGCGAGAAACGCCCTCACGGGCTCGGCGATGCAGTCGCCGTTGCCGCCGCGCACGGATCGTCGCCGACGTTGCTGACGTAGATGTGGATCTCGCCGGCCGAACAGTCCTGCGCGAGCGACTCGAAGATGGCCTCGGAGAACCACGGCGGTCGCTCCTTCACCGTGTAGGGCTGGGGTGCGTCGACGATGATGTGGCGCAGCGTCAGCGTGGTTGTCGTTGAGGATTCCAGTTCCACGATGTCGTACCCCTGAGTGTCGCGGATGGGCGGGTTCGCGTACGCGGCGGGGTGGAGGGCAAGCACAGCAGCAGCGTACGCCGGGTCGTCACCCTGGATCTGCGTGCGCGGCACAGCCCCGAGCTCGCCGCCCTTGGGCGCGGTGGCGCTGTCGTCGGAGTATTGCGACGCCAGGCTTGCAAAAGCTGTGCCGGCGCCGAGCTTCTGCTCGATCTCAGCGGCTCGCTGTCTGGCAAAGATGTCCTCGAGCTTCTGCTCGTTCAGCGAGGATCGGATCTCGTCCCGAAGCTGGGCCAGGGATCCGCCCAGGGTCGCAAGCTGACTCTGCAGCTGGGAGATCCCGCCCGCCGTCTGGACGTCGGCATCGACCTGGGATTGCACATCGCTGTCGGTGGCGGCAATGCCTGACGCGGTGGCCTCCTGGGCGATGATGGTGTCGATGAGCAGGCTGCGCAGCACCGACGCGCGCACCTGCGCGGTCATCGCCGGATTGCCCGACGGCCCTCCCGCCTGACTGACGGCCGTGAGCGCGCTCTGCAGGCGCACCGCAAACAGGTCGGCGGTGATGGCGCTGGATCCAACGCGCGCAATCACCTGCGCCCCCGGCGTGGCCGACGGTGACGGACTGGCGGTGCACGCGCTGCAGAGCAGCGCAAGCAGGACGGCGGCGACACGACGCACTTCAGTCCAAGTCTAGTCAGCACCTCTGACGGCAGGATCCGGCACGCGTGGAACGGCCACAAATCGGGCGCGAAAACTCGGTGAGACGGCGACCACGACGGCCACCAATCCCACCACAAGCGCCCCGATGCCGATGGCGTTGAACAGACCCAGGAGGTGGGCTGCGCCGGCGTACATCACGGTGCCGAGGGGCTGGAGCCCGGCGAAGAGCATCGCGTAGATGCCCAGCAGGCGACCCCGGAGAGCGGGCTCGGCGTCGGTCTGCAGCAATGTCATCATCGACGTGTTCATGGCCAGGAAGGCGAAGCTGATGCCCACCAAGGCCACCAGCGTGATGGGGAGCACGGCCGAGTGGGCCACCACAAACAGGCTCGCCGCGTACACAGCCCCGCCGAGCACGAGCAATCGCCGCCTGCCGCCGGTGTTGCCGATGGTGGCAATCACCACCCCGGCCACCACCCCCCCGATACCTCCGATCGAGTAGAGCAGCCCGAGCACGGCGGCGCCGCCGTGTAGTTGAGTTCGTGCCAGGATAGGCAAAAATGGCATGTACGAGACGCCGAAGAAGGCGAGTGCGGCGCAGACGATGACGATACCCCGTACCAACGGGTCGCGCCGCACCGTGCGCACGCCCTCGAACAACTCACCGAAGGCTGTTGCTCCCGCCGCCCTCGGCAGGGGCTTGATGTCGGGGATGACGGTGAACAGCACCGCCAGCGGTGCAATGTACGCCAGCGACAGCACGGCAAAGCATGCCCCGGGACCGGCGGTGGCGATGAGCAGCCCCGCCAGCGACGGCCCGACGATGCGCGTCGCGCTCATCGCGGTCGAACTCAGCGCGACCGCGTTGACGATGTGGTCGCGATCGACAAGATCGGAGACCATCGCCTGACGGGTGGGGAGGTCGAGCGAGTCCGCCGACCCGTACACCACCGCCACCGCGATGATCGCCCAGAAGCCGGCGTGACCGGTCAGAGCGAGCACGGCGAGAACGCCTGAGCTGACGCCGAGCACTGACTGGGTGACCAGGAGGATGCGCCGGCGGGGCAGGCGATCCGCGAGCAGGCCTCCGACCAGCGACAGGATGACCGCGGGCAACCCGTCCGCGGCGGCCACCGCTGCCACGGCGGTGCTGCTGTGGGTGCGGTCGTACACCAGGTAGCCGAGCGCCACGATCTGCATCCAGGTGCCGAGCAGAGTCGGCCATTGCGCGATCCAGTACCAGCGGAATGCAGGCACAGCGAGCGCGGGCGGCGGCCAGTGACGCATCGGCGGCACGGCCACCGGCAGAGGGCCCACCGCCGGCGGCGCCGGGGTGATCACCGGAGCCGGCGCTTCACAGTCGCTCTCCTGCACCGACCCATCATCGCTGTCCGCTGTGTCCACTCACCTCTTCTTTGCGCTGGTAGGCTGCGGCGTCGTGAGCACAGCCCTCGTCGTCTTTCTCGCCGCTCTCCAGGGCTCCACCGAGCTGTTCCCAGTTTCCTCGCTGGGCCACGCTGTGGTGGTCCCAGCGATCTTCAACCTCGGTGTCGACCCGGCCGCGCCGAGCTTCGTTCCCTTCCTCGCCCTCCTCCATCTCGGCACCGGGTTTGCTCTGCTCTTTCTGTATCGCGAGCAGTGGTGGCGGATCGCTCTCGGCTTCGTCAGGGCCGCGGTCCGCGGACGCATCGAGACCGGCGACGAACGTCTCGCCTTTCTGCTCGTGGTCGGCACCATCCCCGCCGGCGTGATCGGTTTCCTTCTCGAGAGCTCATTGAAGACGCTCTTCGCCCACCCGAGAACGGCGGCGATCTTCCTGGTCGTCAATGGCGGCATCCTCGCCGCGGCGGAGTTCCTCCGGCGTCGCGAAGAGCGGCGCCGCGGGTCCGACAGGCCGGCCGGCCGCGAGCAGCGCTTTGGGACGGTGGAGGATCTCAGCTTCACGCGCGCCGGCCTGGTGGGGCTCTTCCAGGTGTCGGCGCTCCTCCCCGGGATCTCCCGATCGGGGGTGACGATGGCGGGAGGGTTGGTAGCCGGGCTACGGCACACCGAAGCCGTGCGATTCGCGTTCCTCCTGGCCACCCCCATCATCCTCGCGGCGGGGCTTCTCGAGGTACCACAGCTCCCCGGCAGCGGCGCGCCGCTCGGCCTCTACACTGTCGGGGCTGTCATCGCGGGGATCATCGCCTACGCCAGCGCGCGGTTCCTTGTCAGATACTTCGAGATCGGACGGCTCGACCCCTTCGCGGGCTACTGTGCGGCCCTGGGCGTCACCGGCCTCATCATTCTGCGCTGACAAGACTGGAGTTGCATGAGTAGTCGAACCTCGCTTCCCGCCATCCTGCTCGCGCTGCTGGGCGTGCTCTTCATCGCCTTCGCGATCTTCTATGCCACCACCGATACAGCCCTCTTCGCCAGCGGTGTCGCCCGCCACTACAAGCACGCCACCGTCGCCGCAGTCCTGGGCGTGCTCTGCTTCGTCGGCGCCAACTTCGCCCGCCGCCGCCAGGTCTGATCAGATAACCGCGGCCTCCGGCGTGCTCTCACCCCGGGCGAAACGGTCGGGACGGAACGGGGCGAGATCGATCTCGACAGCCGCGCCGGTGATCGCGGCGGCGAGCAGACGGCCGACCGCCGGCGCCTGCATGAAGCCATGGCCGCTGAAACCGCAGCAGAGCCAGAAGCCGCCCAGCTCGGACTCGCCAACGATCGCCTGGTGATCGGGGGACACCTCATAGAGTCCCGCCCAGCCGGTCTTGATCGCCGCGCTCTCGAGCGCCGGAAGACGGTGGGTGGCGTGCTCCACAAGGTGCTCCAGGAACTCCCAGTCGACGGTGGTGTCGAACGAGGACGGCTCGGCCGGGTCGCTCATTCCGAGAAGCAACCCGTCGCCCTCAGGATGGAAGTAGAACGAGGTGCGCATGTCGACGGTCATCGGAGGATCGCGGTCGAGTGAGAATGTCTCGGTGACGAAGAGCTGACGCCGATACGGCTTCACCGGGACAACCACGGAGGCCAGCGCCCCCACCGCCGCGGCATACGGGCCGGCGCAGTCCACCACAAGCGGCGTGGAGATCCGGCTGCCACCCGCAACCACGGCACACACCACCTCGCCATCGCGCTCGATGGCGTCGACGCCGACGCCGTCGACGGCCTGCGCCCCGTGCCGGCGCGCCGCCGCGACGTAGCCCGAGGTGACCTCGTTGGGACCGGCGAGCCCGTCGCTGGGACAGAAGGTGCCTCCGCGCACGTCCTCGACATTGAGCTGCGGCACCAGCTCCTCGACCTGTTCGGCGGTGAGCAGCCGGACGTCGTGCAGCCCCACCGCATGCTGCATCTCCACGTTGCGAGCGAGCTGCTCCATCTGCGCTGCGTCGCTGGCGACGAAGAGGTATCCGATGGAGCGCAGGTCGGCGGCCGCGCCCACCTCGTCCTCGAAGCGCTCGAGAAGCTGCCTGCTGAGCATGCCGACGCGTACGTTGATCTCGGTCGAGAACTGCTGGCGAACTCCGCCGGCGCCGCGGGCGGTCGATCCGGCGCCGAACTCCCCTCGCTCGAGAAGCAGCGGTCGGATCCCCTCTCGGGCCAGGTGATACGCCAGGCTGCAACCCACCACACCGCCGCCGACGATGACGCAGTCAGCGTTCGACGGCAGCT
>DAINCY010000062.1:8118-9795 GCA_036732145.1 Candidatus Dormiibacterota bacterium | reverse complement strand
AGGGCAAGGGGAAGGTCATCGACCTGCTTGCCGATCGCGTCGACATGGTGGTGCGTTCACAGGGGGGCAACAACGCCGGCCACACCGTGGTCGCGGAGGGCAAGGAGTACAGGTTCCACCTCATCCCCAGCGGCATCCTCAACCCGTCGACGCTGTGCGTCATCGGGCATGGCGTGGTGGTGGATCCCAGGGTGTTCCTGCAGGAGGTCGACAACCTCAACGCCGATGGCGTGAGCACCGACAACCTGGTGATCAGCGAACGCGCACACATGGTGATGCCGTATCACCCCGAGCTGGACCGTCTTGGCGAGCAACAGCGCGGTGACGACCGGCTGGGCACCACAGCGCGCGGCGTCGGTCCGGCGTACGAGGACAAGGTGCGGCGCATCGGTTTTCGCATCGGCGACCTGCAGAAGCCCGCGTTCCTTGAGAAGAAGCTGCGCTTCGTGCTGCGACTCAAGAACGATGTGTTGACCAGGCTGTATGACGCGCCACCCTTCGACGAGCGCGCCATCCTCGAAGAGTACCTGGGCTACGCGCAGCGCCTCGACCACATGATCCGCGACATCCATCCGTTGATCCGCGATGCCGTGGCCAGCGGGGACCGCATCCTTCTCGAGGGCGCGCAGGGCGTGATGCTCGACATCGATCTGGGCACCTACCCGTACGTCACCTCGTCGGCGCCCACGGCGGCCGGCGCGTGCGCGGGCAGCGGGATCCCGCCGTCGAGGATTGACAAGACGATCGGCGTGTTCAAGGCCTACACGACGCGCGTTGGGTACGGTCCCTTTCCGACGGAGCTGACCGATGCTCTGGGCGAGCTCATCCGCGAGGTGGGCGCGGAATTCGGCACCACCACCGGACGCGCGCGACGAGTGGGCTGGTTCGACGTCGCGGTGGCGCGCTACGCGGTGGACACCAATGGCATCGACTCCATCGTGCTCACCAAGGTGGACGTGCTCGACGCGGTGCCGACGCTGCGGATCTGCACAGGGTACGAGTGGCGCGGGGAGTACTGGGACCACCCCATGGCGAACATCTCGCACCTCAAACATTGCACGCCGGTGTACGAGGAGATGCCGGGATGGATGGCGCCGACGCGCGAGTGCCGCGCGTACGACCAGCTACCCGCGGAATGCCGGGCGTACATCGAGCGCCTGGCGGAGCTGTGCGGAGCCAACGTCGACGTGGTGTCGGTCGGTCCCGACCGGCAGCACACACTGGTTCGCCGGCAGCTGATCTAGCCAAGCAGTTCGCTGGCTGACGGCTGGAACGGCGCAGGTTGACGGGCTGTGCCTAGCGCCGCGGGGCGGAGTTGAGCGTCACTGCGGGAGGCGGCGGGAGCCTTCCTCCGGAGCGCTGCGAACTCTCCGCGCATGACCTACCAGGGAGGACCCGGCGAGTTCATGCACGCCGGAGCCGCCCATGGCCTCGCCGTTGCCCGCCGGCACCCAGCCGGAGGAGTCGTGCCAGTGGTGGCACTGGCCGCAACTGGGGCAGTTGAGATCCGGGCGGTTGACGATCCCCACGGCTTCGTCATCCACCGAGGCCCACCTGAGGTTCGGGGGCAGCAGTCTCCAGCCACACATGGCGCAGACCACGGCGTCGCCCCATGGCGTCGGCCGGTCGTTGCTCATCGCGCATCGTGGTATGCGGCAACACTCCCTGTCTGCCCTC
>DAINCY010000062.1:0-8018 GCA_036732145.1 Candidatus Dormiibacterota bacterium | reverse complement strand
ACCACGGTGGCGAGGATCACGGGGACGTCGGAGTCGAGGTCGCGGCCCACCCAGTACACGAGCGAGGGCACGCGATTGTCGAGCTCGGGAAGGTGGCCGGCGGCGAGGGCCTCGTCGCCCACTGCGATCACCGTGCTGGCATGGCGAGCGCAGAAGTTCTTGCCTTTGATCTCGAGGCCGTGGTTGGGGCACCACTCTGTCCCACACGGTCGCCGGCGACGGTCGACGTAGGAGCAGGGAAACGTGGCCTGGTTGACGCAACCGGACCGGCTGCAGATCGGAGCGGTTGCGTGGTGCTGGTCCATGTGAGGCTGACGCTAACAACCGGCCGCCCTGTGAGCGCGGCGCGGGGGTCACGGGCTTGACACGAGGACGACGTGGAGGAGCTCGTCCGCCTACTCGGAGGAGTCCTTCCATGTGACGTGCTTCCACCGGAAGATGCCCTTGAGGCCCAGCCGCTCGATGTGCAACTGGTGGAACTCCTCGAACTCTTCTGCGCCTGCGCTGTCCGCAGTCAGATACACACCCTTTTGGGTGATCCTGGCCACGCTGACCGCCGGAGCAAGATACGTTCGTCCCCGGCCGTGATGCTGGAAGACGATGCCATGGAAGATGTCCTCCTGTGGCAGCGCGGCAACCTCGAGGACGCGTCCCACGTCGATCCCATCGCTGGCGTAGACCGGGGCGTGCGCGGGCACAGCCAACCAAGAGATGGTCGGTTCCTGGTCAGCAGCTGGATCCGTCACCTCACTGATACTACCCGGGGACTACCTCAGAACCGCGTCTCTGATCAGCTCAACCGGGTGCCGCGCCTCGCGCCTGGTGCCATGGGCGATCTGCTGGCGGCACGACACACCGGTGGCAGCGATCAGGGTATCGCCGTCCTCCGCGTTGACCGCGGGAAACAGCCGCATCCCCCCGATCTGCATCGACAGGTCGTAGTGCTCAGCCTCGAAGCCGAACGACCCTGCCATGCCGCAGCAGCCGGCGTCGACCTCCACCACCGTCGCCCCGGGGATCCGCGAGAGCAGTTGCACCGTCGCCGCAGTGCCGGCGAGAGCCTTCTGGTGGCAGTGGCCGTGGAAGAGGATTCGCCGACCCGCCAGTGGTGAGGCCGGATCCATACGCAGGTGTCCGGCGTCGATTGCCTGCAGGATCAGCTCGTCAACCAGGCGTGCCTGCCCGGCCACAACCTTGGCGTCGGCGCTGTCCGGCTGGAGCGCGAGGTGTTCCTCGGTGAGGGTCAGGATGCAGGACGGCTCCACCCCGACAACGGCAACTCCCTGCCGCGCCAGGTCGACCAGCCGCGCTGTCATGGCCCGCGCCTTCCGCGCCGCCTCGTCGAGCCGCCCCTTGGAGATCGCCGCCCGACCGCAGCACTGATCCCCGGCCAGGTCCACCTGCCAGCCTGCCATCTCCAGCAGCTCGACCGCTGCGATGCCCACCCCCGGCTCGGTGAACGTGGTGAACGAATCGGCGAGCATCACCACGCGGCCAAGACATGCGGTCTGCGGCCGGCCCCGCCTGGCGTACCAGCGCAGCAGCGTCCGGCGCTCGAAGGGCGGCAGTGGCCGGCGGCGACTGATTCCCAGCGACCGCTCCATCAGCGTGCGCGACCCCGGCAGCCGGGTGACCAGGTTCGACATCGGTGCCAATGCCGACCCGAGCTTGTTGAGACCGCGCGCCGCAGCAAAGAACCGTGCCCGCCTCGGCACACCGTGAATGGACTGGTACTGAAAGAGGAACTCGCTCTTCATCGAGGCCATGTCGACCCCCAGCGGGCACTCGCTCCTGCACGCCTTGCACTCCAGGCAGAGGTCGAGGATGTCGTGGAGCCGCTCGTCCCCGAGCGCCGCGCGCGGATCGGGTTGCGACAGCGCCCGCACCAGCGCGTTGGCGCGGCCGCGGGTGCTGTGCTCCTCCTCGCGGGTGGCCATGTACGACGGGCACATCACCCCTGTCGACCCCTTTCGGCAGAGGCCGATGTTCATACACCTGTCGGCGGCGCCCCACATGTCGCCCGTGCCCGCGAACGAGAGCCGGGTGGGCAGCGGCCGCACCTCAGGCATCGCCACGTCGCGGATGTTCTCCGTCATCCGCGGGGCGTCGACGATCTTGCCCGGGTTCATGAGACCGTTCGGGTCGAAGAGCAGCTTGACCTCACGCATGGCCTCGTACAGCTCGTCGCCGAAGATGCTGCGGTTGAACTCGCTGCGGGCCAGGCCGTCGCCGTGTTCGCTGGAGTTGGCTCCGCCGAACTCGATGACGAGGTCGCGGATCTCCTCGGCAACCGCGCGCATGGTGGTCACCTCAGCCGGCTTGGAGAGGTCCATGAACGGACGGATGTGCAGGCAGCCCACTGAGCAGTGGCCGTAGAAGCCGGCCACCAGCCCGTGCCTCCCCAGGACGGCGGCGACGCGCTCCGTGTACTCGGGCAGTCGCCTCGGGTCGACCGCGGTGTCCTCGATGAACGCGACCGGTCGCCGCGTCCCCTCGCTGGCGGCCATCAGCAGCCCGAGCCCGGCCGAGCGCACCTTGAGAAGGGCCGCCTGGTGCGCCTCGGTCAGGGCTCGCAGGGTGTGATAGCCGTGCCCGTGGCTCTGCCAGAGGTCGGCGAGCCGCTCGACGCCGGCTGAGGCCTCGGCCGCGCTGTCGCCGTTGAAGGTGACGAAGAGCAGGGCGCCCGGGTCGCCCTCGAGGATGGAGCCGAGCGCCGCGTACTCGATCTTCTGCCGGGAGAGGTCGAGGATGGTGCGGTCGATGAGTTCCACCGCGCTCGGATTGGTGCTCAGCGCGTCGTCCGTGGCCGCAATCGCCTCGGCCGCGGAGACGAAGTGGCCGACGGCGATCGCCTTCGCCGCGGGCAGCGGCACAAGTCCGACCGTGGCCTCGGTGACGACCACCAGGGTGCCCTCCGACCCGACGACGAACCTGGCCAGGTCGAACTGAGAGCTGCCGGCGAGGCGGTCGAGACGATAGCCGCCGGCGCGGCGCCAGTACCGGGGAAAACCCGAATCGATGGCGGCGCGATGCTCGTCCACGAGCTCGGGCAGGCGCGCGTGGATGCGCCCCGCCAGCGTATGCGCCGCGGCCCGGCGCGTGACCTCGACCTCATCGAGCGGCGCGAAGATGGCGGTGGAGGCGTCGCTGAGAACGACATCGAGCGCCTGGACATGGTCGATGGTCATCCCGTACAGCACCGACCCGCTGCCCGCCGAGTTGTTGCCGATCATGCCGCCGATCGTCGCCCGGTTGCTTGTCGAGGTATCGGGGCCGAAGAGCAGCCCTTGCTTCGCCGCGGCGCGGTTGAGGTCGTCCTGGACCAGCCCGGGCTGCACCCTTGCGGTGCGGGCCTCAGCGTCCAGCTCCAGGATGGCGTCCATGTGGCGCGAGGTGTCGATGATCACCGCACGCCCGACCGTCTGCCCGGCCAGGCTGGTGCCGGCTCCCCGCGGGAGGACGGGCACCCGCCGCTCCGCACAGACGGCAACCGCGGCGGCCACATCGGCAACGTCTCGCGGGAACACCACCGCGAGCGGCTCGATGCTGTACATGCTTGCGTCGGTCGAGAAGAGGTGCCTCGTGTAGGCGTCGTCACGCACGTCCCCCACCATCGCGGTGCGCAGGGCTTCGGCCAGCTCGTTCATGATCCGGGCGTCACCGGCTGTCGGCCAGGTACTCGACCGCAGCGGCCACGCCGCCCGCAGTGCACGGCACGGGTGAGCGCATCAGTCCCATCTCCACCCCGCCGAGTGTGCCGATCAGCGAGAGGTCGTTGAAGTGCCCGAGGTGGCCGATGCGGAATATCCTGCCCGCAAACCTGCCGAGGCCGGCGCCGAGCGACAGGTCGAAGTCCTGGAGGATGTCGCGTCGCAGCGCGTCCGCGTCGTGCCCCTCAGGCAGGAGGACCGCGGTGAGCACCGGCGAGTGCTCGCGCTCGTCGAGGCAGAGCACCTCGAGGCCCCAGGCTCGCACGGCGCTCCGGGTGGCCCGCGCGTGGCGCTCGTGACGCGCGAACACTGCCGGCAGCCCCTCCTCGCCGAGCATTGTGAGCGCCTCACCAAGCCCGTACAGGAGGTTGGTCGCGGGCGTGTACGGGAAGAACCCGCGGGCGTTGGCCGCGAGGATCGACTGCCAGTCCCAGTAGGAGCGCGGCAGGCCGGCAAGGGCCCGGGCGGCGAGGGCTCGCTCGCTGACCGCGTTGAAGCCCAGACCGGGCGGCAGCATCAGCCCCTTCTGCGAGCCCGAAACGGTGACGTCGACGCCCCACTCGTCGTGGCGATAGTCGGCGGCGCCCAGCGACGACACGGCGTCGACCAGGAGCAGCGCGGAGTGGCCGGCGTCGTCGAGGACGCTGCGGATCTCGGGAATGCGGCTGCGGACGCCGGTGGAGGTCTCGTTGTGCACCACCATGACGGCCCTGATCTTCCTGGCCGTGTCGGCGGCGAGCTCGGCCGCGAGCTGTTCGGGCGCGGCGCCGTGACGCCAGTCGCCGGGCAGCGTGGTCACGTCGAGGCCCAGTGTTGCCGCCATGTCGCGCCACAGCAACGCGAACTGGCCGGTCTCGAAGCTCACGACCCGGTCGCCCGGCGACAGCGTGTTGACCAGCGCGGCCTCCCACGCGCCGGTGCCCGATGATGGGTAGATGACCACCGGGCCCTCTGTGCCGAACACCGCGCTGACGCGCGGGAGAAGGTCGGTCACCATCGCGGCGAACTCCGGGCCGCGGTGGTCGATGGTGGGCATGGAGATGGCCCGTAGAACCCGGTCGGGGACGTTGGTGGGGCCCGGAATCTGCAGGAAATGGCGCCCGGCGTGCAGCGTCATTCAGCGGACCACCCCGCTGTCACGCAGCTCGGCGATGTCGGTGGCTGAATAGCCAAGCTCACGGAGGACCTCGGCGGTGTGCTCGCCGAGCGTCGGGGGCGGGCGCCGGACGGTGGTTGTGTGGTGGGAGAGCTTGATCGGCGACCCGGTCATTCGCAGCGTCCCGGCGGTGGGGTGCTCGGTGGTGAGCACCATGTCGCGGGCCTTCACCTGAGGGTGGACGAGCGCCGTATCGACGTTGTTGATGGCACCGGCAGGGATGCCGACGCGCGAGAGCTCGTCGGCCCACTCGTCCGACCGCCGGGCGGCGAGCGCCGCCTCGATGAGTGGGATCAGCTGGTCGCGGTTGACCACGCGATCGGGGTTGGTGGCGAAGCGCGGATCGTCCGCCAACTCCGGCAGCCCGAGCAGCGGAGCGAAGCGCTGCCAGAGCGCGTCATTGCCCACCGCGACCATGAGGTGACCGTCGCCGGTGCGCAGGGCCTGGTACGGGACGATGGTCGGGTGCGCCGAGCCGTACCGTCGGGGCACCTCGCCCGAGGCGAAGTAGCCGCCGGCGAGGTATGTCAGCCAGGCGATCTGGCCGTCGAGGAGCGAGATGTCGACCCATTCGCCGTGGCCGTTGGTGTCGCGGGCGTGTAGGGCTGCGAGGATGCCGATGGCGGCCCACATCGCGGCCCCAATGTCGGCCGCGGAGTTGCCGACACGGACCGGCTCGCCGTCGGCTTCGCCGGTGACGCTCATCAGGCCGCCGAGCGCCTGGGCGATGGCGTCGTAGCCCGGCTCGGACGCGTACGGTCCGGTCTGTCCGAAGCCCGAGATGGACGCGTAGATGAGCCTCGGGTTGCGGGCGGCGAGGTCATCGTAGCCGAGGCCGAGCCGGGCGGCGGTGCCGGGGCGGAAGTTCTCGACGATGACGTCACAGCTCTCGGCGAGCCGCAACGCAATGTCGCGTCCTTGCTCTGCCTTGAGGTCGACAGCAATGCCGCGCTTGTTGCGGTTGACCGACAGGAAGTACGCGGACTGGTCGCCCTGGTAGGGAGGCGCCCACTCCCTGGTGTCGTCGCCAGTGCTGGTGTTCTCGAGCTTGATGACCTCGGCGCCGAGGTCGGCGAAGATCATGGTGGCGAACGGGCCGGAGAGGATGCGCGACAGGTCGAGCACTCGCAGGCCGGCGAGGGGGCCCGACGCCGGCAGCGGGGTCTCAGCAGCCATGTCCAGCAGCCCTACGTGAGCACGCCGACATAGAGCCTCACCACCTCGTCGTTGTGGAGCAGGTCGCGACCGGGGCCGTCGAGGCGGTTCTGTCCGAGCACCAGGACGTACGCCCACTGCGCGTGGCGAAGGGTCTCGCGAGTGTTCTGCTCGACCACGACCACGGCGACGTTGGTGGCGCGCACCTGCTCGATGCGCTCCCACACCGCGCTCTGGAACTTCGGCGAGAGCCCCGCGGACGGCTCGTCGAGGATCAGCACGGCCGGGTCGACCATGAGGCCGCGGGCCATGGCGAGCATGGTGCGCTGGCCGCCGCTGAGGGTCTCGGCGCGGCGCTTGTGAGCCAGCAATAGGTCGGGAAAGAGCTCGTACAGCTCCTTGGCGCGCTCCTGCAGCCCGTGCTTGCGGATGTAGCCGCCCATCTCCAGGTTCTCGTGCACGGAGAGCTGTGGCCAGACGTTGGCCACCTGGGGCACGTAGGCGACACCGCGCCGCACCAGCTTCTCGCTGGCCAGCCCGGTGACGTCCTTGCCTTCGACCCTCACCGTCCCCGCCTTGGGGCGGATGACCCCGGCGATCGCCTTGAGCAAGGTGGACTTGCCGGCTCCATTGGGGCCGACGACGGCGGTGACGGCGCCGCGATGGGCGCGAATGCTGACGTTCTCGATGATGGGCGGGCCGCCGTAGCCCGCGGTGAGGCCCTCGACGTCGAGAGCCGCGACGGTCTGCTCGGCCAGGGGCGGCGCGGGATCAGGCGTCAGCGTCGTCATAGGTGGGCATCTCCCCGAGGTAGGCGTCGACGACGGCCTGGTTGCTGCGCAGCTGGTCGAACGGACCCTCGGCGATCACACTGCCCTCGGCCATCACCACCACCTGGTCGGTGACCCGCTCGATGAACGGAAGGTTGTGCTCGACGATGATCACCGATGTGCCGGCGGCGACGAAGCCGAGCACGGCGGTGGCCATGCGCTCGCCGAGGACGGGGTTGACGCCGCCCATGGGCTCGTCGAGCACGACCAGCCGGGGCTCGGCCATGCGGATGCGCGCGAACTCGACGAGGCGCTTCTGGCCGCCGCTGAGGTTGCCGGCGCGCTCGTTGCGCAGCTCGAGAAGACCGAACTCCTCGAGGATGGCCCGGGCGCGGGTCAACTCGTCCTTGTCGCCCTTTTTCTCAGCTTTGCTGGGGCCGCGCAGCGATCGCCAGAACCGCTCTCTGCGCGGCTGGTAGCGGGCCAGGATGAGGTTCTCGAGTACGCTGAGCCCGGGCCACTCGCGCGGCGTCTGGAAGGTGCGGATCATGCCCAGGCGCGAGATGCGGTGCGGTGCCTTGCCCTGCACCTCCTCGCCCTCAAACAGAACTGTGCCGCTGTCGGGGACCTTGAAGCCGGAGATGAGGTCGATGGCAGTGCTCTTGCCGGCGCCGTTGGGCCCGATCAGGCCGGTGATCTGGCCATCCTCGGCGGTGAAGGAGCAGGCGTTGACAGCCTGCACGCCGCCGAACTGCTTGTGCAGGTCGGAGACCTCGAGCAGCGTGGTCACGTCGCGCCCGAGCCGAACGCCGGTGCTGTGACCGTCTGTTCCACGGCGACGGTCGCGCCGCCCTTGCCGGCGGGGTCCCCGTCGCGCAGCCGCCGCTCAGGGAGGATGCCCTGGGGGCGAAAGCGGATGAACAGCACCAGGACGACGCCGGTGATGATGAGGCGTAGAGCGGGTGAGTAGCTGGGGTGGCCGGCGATCTCGGGGAGGTATCGGGTGGCCTCCTGCAGCCCCATGTACATGACCACGATGCCAAGGAGGACGCCGCGGGTACTGCCCCGGCCGCCGACGAGGATCGCCGCGTACAGGGTGATCGTCTCCACCGGCGACCACGCCGAGGTGTTGAACGCGCTGAGATACCCGGCGAAGAGCGCTCCTCCCAGACCGCCGAGGCCGGCGCCGAGCACGTACGCCTTGAGCTTGGTGGTGTAGATGTCGCG
>DAINCY010000061.1:0-9908 GCA_036732145.1 Candidatus Dormiibacterota bacterium | reverse complement strand
GCCTCAACTGGGGCTGCATCCCCACCAAGTCGCTGCTCGCCGGAGCCGACCTGCTACGCAAGATCCGCCAGGCGTCGGACTTCGGCATCATGGTGTCCGAACCCACCATCGACTTCACGCGAATGATGGCGCGCAAGGAGGAGGTCGTCCTCAAGATGCGCTCCGGTGTGGAGGCCGCGTGCAAGCGTAAGAAGGTGCGCGTGGTACGTGAGGCGGGCGTCATCGAAGGCGACGAGGTGGTCGCCGGCGGCGAGCGTTTCGGCTACGACCACCTCATCATCTGTGTCGGGACCGAACCCAGCGGCCTGCCGGGGATCGACATGGAACATCCGCGGGTGGTGACCTCCAACGGCATTCTTCGCCTCAAGAAGATTCCCAAGCGGCTGCTGGTGATCGGAGGCGGTGTCATCGGGTGTGAATTCGCCAGCCTGTTCGCGCCACTGGGTTCGAAGGTCACCGTCGTGGAGGTGCTGCCGCAGATCCTGACCGGTGTGGACCCGAGGATCGTCACCCAGTTCCGCAAGCTCGTCGAAGCCCAGGGAATCACCTTCCACACCGGACACAAGGTGGAGAAGGTGGACTACCGCACAGCGTCGTTGACCGCGCACCTCGACGACGGCACCGACGTGGCCACCGACCTCCTGCTCGTCTCAGTGGGCAGGCGACCGGAGACGCAGGGCATCGGCCTCGAGGAGGCGGGCGTGAGTGTGACCGAGCGCGGTCACGTCGAGGTCGACGACATGCTGCGCACCGCCAATCCGAAGATCTGGGCGGCAGGGGACTGCATCGGTGGCTTGCAACTTGCACACCTGGCCAGCGCGGAAGCTGCCCGCGCCGTGGAGAACGCGCTCGAACACCACGTGATGGCGATGGACCGCACCGTGGTGCCGTCCTGCATCTACACCCATCCAGAAATTGCCATGGTCGGCCTCAACCCGGAAACCGCCAAGGCCGCCGGCCATGAGGTGAAGGTGGGCCAGGCGCGCTTCCTCGGCAACGGCAAGGCACTGGGGGAGGGAGAACCGGACGGGGTGGCGCAGCTCTACTCCGACGCCGAAGGTGGTCTGCTGCTCGGCGCCACCGTCATGGGGGTGCACGCCGTCGAGATCATCCACGAGGTGGGCGTCGCCATCGCCGATGGGCTCACCATCGATGAGCTCGGCTCCATCATCCACGCCCACCCCACCGTCAGCGAGAACATCATGGATGCCGCTGAGCAGGCGGCGGGGGTGGCTCCGTACCTCTCCTGACGTCAGCGCGTCAGAGTTCGTTGCGCAACTGCTGATCGCGGCGCCGCAGACGCCGGGTCCTGACAATCGCTCGCGCCAGCCGCGCCTCGCGGAAGGTGAGGACGGCGAAGCCGGCGCCGACAGCGAGCAGCACCCCGCCAAGCCAGCGGGGGGACAGCAGAACACTGCTTGTCCCCCCGGCCAAGCAGAGCGACGTGGCGAGACCGAAGCCGAATGTCACCGCCAGACGGGAGAGCAGGGAGGCAGTCTCGCGCGCCTCGCGGAGTCGCCTCCGTAGCGCCGGCGAGCTGGCCGCCGCCCGTCCCGCGGCGCGACCTGCTGCCTGTCCGGCCGCCGCACGCCTGCGGGCGCCCGCGAGGCGCCAGAAGAGCACGCCCGACAGCAGGCGAATGAGCAGCGACCACGGCATCCATCCATTGTGGTCCCGCCTGCCGCTAGTTGGCCTTTTCGCGACCGCTCGGGCCGGGCAGAGGGCCGGTGGTACAGTCGGGCACCCACCCTGGCACGGAGGTACTGCAATGGTCCGGGCGTTCGTGCTGATCACCGCCACGGCGGGCAAGGCGCTCGAGGTCGTCGACCGGCTCCGATCTAGCGGCGGCGTGCTCCACGCCGACGCCATCACTGGTGAGTACGACGTCATCGCCGAGGTGGAGGCGGAGGACATCGCCGGCATCGGCCGCCTCGTCGTCGAGCGCGTGCAGGCCGGCGACGGGGTGCTCAAGACCATCACGTGTCTGGCGGTTCAGTAGGCACGTTGTCGGTCAGCGTCCGCTCGTCCGCCGGCCTGCGTGACCTCATCCGCGAAGCCTTCGCGCTCCTGGGCGCCAGCCCTCGCCTGCGTCGCTCGCTGTTCTTCTGGCTGAGCGCCGGTCTGGTGCTCAGCGAGGGTTTCACCATCCCGCTGGCGGTGCTCCATGGCCAAGGCTCAATCGTGCCGCTGGGGTTGGCGGCCGCCGGCTCCTGGGCGGTGGCGTCGCTTTTCCTGGTCGGCGGCGCGCCGCTTCTGCGCACCCCTGACGGGGCGCGCATCGATCGCTACGGAATTCCCAACGGGCTGAGCGCCGTCCGAGCCTGGCTCTGCTTCCCGCTCATGCTCTGCGCAGCGCTGACGCTGCCGGGCTCGCTCGGCCTCTATCTCTGGTGTGCGGTGGGCGGCAGCGCCGCGATGCTCGACTTCGTCGACGGCTACATCGCCCGCCGCTTCGGCCCGATCACATCCCTCGGGAAGGCTCTCGACCCGGCCATGGACGTTCTCTTCTTCGCCATGTCGGCGGTGGGCGGCTGGCTGCTCGGCATCACACCCGGATGGCTGTCTGCCGGCATCCTCATCCGCTATCTCGGCCCATTCCTGGCGACCCCATTCATCTTCCTGGCGGGCAAGCGTCCCGAGCTTGTCTCCACCACCTGGGGCAGACGCAACACGGCGGGCATCGGGCTGGTGTTCTTCATCCTCATGATCGTGCGGCTGTCCGGTGGTCCAGTGAACACGGTGGCGCTGATCATCGCCCCACCGCTGCTGCTCCCCTCACTGGCGCTCCACAGCATTGCCCTGGCGCGACGCACCGTCGAGGCGCCGCGCGCGGTCTGAGGCGTTGGTCAGCCGGCGGTGTCCAATCTACTCAGCACGGCGCGCAGCCACTCATCGGTGCGCAAGTGGAGGGCGGACGGGTCGACGCTGCAGCCCAAGCGGTCGAGGACTGCGGCCAGCTCTCCCTCAGTGAAGCCCCCCGCCAGCAGATCGCGCACCTCTGCCGCGCATTCGACGACCGCGCTGTGCGGCGACTCGGCAACGAAGTCGTCGACGACCTCCTCCCACCGCCGGCGGTCGGCTACCCAGTCCTGGTGGAAGTAGCCTCCCAAGAACTGGCGGAGCTGCGGACAGGCGGAGGCCGGGTCGTCGAGGATCGCCTGGCGTGACATGGGGAAACCTCCGGTGCTCATTGCCAGCGAGGATAGGTGGCTGCGCCGGCGCGCAGGACCGGGTAGGCGGTGAGCACGGCGAATCCTGCCCGATACCTGCGACTGCGGCGGAGGACGACGCGAACCGCGGTGGCCGGGAGCGGCGAACGGTCTCCGGCCGCCCATCGACTTCGCTGCAGCACCTCCCCGATGACGTCGCGCATGTCGTGGTCGATGACCAGGCGGGCGCGTCCGCTCCAGCGCCAGAGCTCGACCGCATCGCGGTGGGCGGCGACGCAGGCCTCGACCGAGCGCTGGGCGGTGGCCACGTCGGGAAATGACCCGGTGGCCGGCAGCATGGGGTGACGCTCCAACCGCTCGGCCTCCACCTCCGGGCTGGTTCCGCAGTGGCGCGAGACGGTGTGGCCGTCACCGCCGCGGTCGTAGACCTCGAGTGGCTCGATCCGCAGCGGCCGTCGTGGGCGCGGCCGGAGGAGGTCGCGTCCGCCGCCCAGCTCCATCACCGCTCCCCACACGCGTCGCCATCCACGCGGGCGACTGTGGGTGGCCGGCGCGGACGCGCCCAGGACAGTCCAACGCAGCGGTGCCGCGGAGCCACCAGGAGGAGGCAGGCACGGCGCGTCGGAGATAATCCGCGCGCTGTGCTGGCCGTCATCAAACCATCCGCCGCGCCCGGTTTGGTGCTTGCCGACGTTCCCGAACCTGAGCCCGGTGACGGTGAGCTCTTGCTGCGCGTCGCGGCCGCGTCCGTGTGCGGGTCGGACGTGCACCTCTACGACTGGAATCCGTGGGCCGCAGCGCGCGTGCATCCGCCGCGGGTGATCGGCCACGAGATCTGCGGCGTGGTGGTTGGTCGCGGACCCGGCGCGGATGTTCCGGACGGACGCCGCGTCGCCGTCGAATCCCACATCGTTTGCGGCACCTGCAACTCCTGCCGCCGTGGCGACTTCCACGTCTGCCTCAACACCCGAATCCTGGGCGTGGATGTCGACGGAGGCTTCACCACCCTGGTCGCCGTCCCGCAGGCCAATGTGTTCGCCGTCGGTGCGGACACCACCTCGGAGGTGGCGGCCGCGCTCGAACCCTTCGGCAACGCCGTGCACGCATGCTCGTACGGCGAGCTCGCCGGTCAGACCGTCGCAGTGTTCGGGTGCGGCCCGATCGGCTGCGCCGCCGTCGCCGTGGCCCGCGCGCAGGGCGCTGCGGATGTGATCGCCATCGACCGCAATCGCTACCGGCTCGAGCTCGCCGAGCGCATGGGAGCCGCCCACACGGTGATGGCCGACGACCACGTCGAGCGCAACGTGCGGGCCGCCGCCGGCGGAGCGGACATCGACTGTGTCCTCGAGATGAGTGGCTCGCCCAGCGCGGTTGTCGCCGCCATCCGGCTGGTGCGCCCGGGTGGCTGGATCACCCTGCTGGGCATCGGTGACGCGCCGGCCACGCTCGACCTCTCCGACGACGTCGTCATGAAGGGCATCAGCCTGCACGGTGTCGTCGGCCGCCGTCTGCCTCAGACCTGGGAGGAGACCATGGAATACGTCCGCAGCGGAGCCATCGACGCAGGCGCTCTGATCACCCACCACTACGCGATGAGCGAGATCGAGAGGGTCATCGAGCTGATCAAGTCGGGGCAGTGCGGCAAGGTGTCGCTGCACCCCGGCTGATCATCCCGGAACGCCCGGCGAGCTATCGTCTGATCATGGCCATCGAATCGATCACCACCTCGGACGCGGTCCGCGGCCTCGACGCCTCGCTCCAGGGGGACCTCGACGCCCTGCGCAGCGAGGGTCTCTTCCGGCCTCTTCGGGTGCTCGAGTCGGCGCAGATGGCCGAGGTCGTTATCGCCGGCAACCGCCTCATCAACCTCTCCTCGAACAACTACCTGGGGCTCAACACCCATCCACGACTCATCGAGGCAGCCGTGAAAGCGGCTCACGAGTGGGGCGCGGGCAGCGGGGCTGTGCGCACCATCGCGGGGACGCAGGCGATCCACGAACAGCTCGAGGCGCGGCTGGCCGCCTTCAAGCACACCGAGGCTGCATTGTGTTTTCCGAGCGGCTACACCGTCAACGTCGGCGTCATCGGCTCGATGCTCGAGTCCGGCGATTGCGTGGTCAGCGACAAGCTCAACCACGCCAGCGTCATCGACGGCATCCGGCTCACCAAGGCGGATCGCATCCTCTATGAACACGTCGATGTCGATGACGCGGAGCGTGCTCTGAAAGAGGCGCGAGACAAAGGATATCGCCGCGTCCTGCTGATCACCGACGGGGTCTTCAGCATGGACGGGGACATCGCTCCGCTTCCCGACCTCGTCGAGCGCGCTGAGAAGTACGACGCGGCCGTCATGGTTGATGACGCCCACGGCACCGGCGTGCTCGGTCGCAACGGCCGCGGCAGCTCCGATCATTTCGACCTCCACGGCCGGGTGGCGCTGAACATCGGCACCCTCAGCAAGGCGGTGGGAGTGGTGGGCGGATATGTCGCCGCATCGCAGACGGTGCGCGATCACCTCATCCACAAGGCGCGGCCATTCCTCTTCTCCTCGTCGCAGCCGCCTGCGGTGGTGATGGCGTGCATTGCCGCCATCGATGTGCTCGAGCAGGAACCCGAGCTCATGGAGCGGTTATGGCAGAACGCGCGATATCTCAAGAAGGGGCTGTCGGATCTCGGCTTCGACATCGGCCGCAGCCAGACGCCGATCACCCCGGTGATGTGCGGGGAGGCGCCGCAGGCGATGGCCCTGAGCGATGCACTGATGGAACGCGGCGTCTTCGCTCAGGGAATCGGCTTTCCGACGGTGCCGCGGGGACAGGCGCGGGTGCGCACCATCGTCACCGCCACCCACACGACCGCTCAACTCGAAACGGCCCTGGGGGCCTTCGGCGAGTCAGGCCGCGCCGTCGGACTGCTCTGACGGACGCGCACCTCCGTAACCCGCTCAGTGGGCAGGGATTGTGTGTCGTGACTCCTCCAACTTCTCGGAGGCGCTGAGTGGCCCATCGCAGCGCCGAAGAGCTCGAGGCGGAGCGCCTTTTGATCGAGGCGGCACAGCGCGACCGGGCGGCGTTTGGGCCGCTCTACGAACGCTACGTCGATCAGATCTTCGCGTACGCACACACCCTGACCAGAAACCGGGAGCTCGCCGAGGACGTGACCGCCTCCACCTTTGCCAAGGCCATCGAAGACCTGCCCCGCTTCGAGTGGCGCGGCGTGCCCTATTCGGCGTGGCTGTATCGCGTCGCCTCCAACCTCGTGGCACGGCAGGCGCGCCGCCCCGCCTGGGTCGATCTCGACACCCACCAACCCATCGACCACGAGTCACCTGAGTTGATCGTCGAACAGCGCGACAGAGAGGCCTCAGTCCGCGACGCCGTCGCGCTGCTGCCGGACGACCAGCGCCAGGCCGTCTTGCTTCGCTTCGGCGGCGACCTGCGCAACCGCGAGATCGCGGAGATCATGGGACGTTCCGAAGGGGCCGTGAAATTGCTGACATTCCGCGCCATGACAGCGCTGCGCAAGCAGCTCGGTGCGCCACTGCCGGCGGAACGATCGATGGAGGGACTGCAATGACTCCGGCCGACAGCCTCGACCGTGCCCTGGAGCGGAGCGGAGCCGGCCAGCAAGCGCCGGCGTCGGTGCGCGCGCTTGTGACCATGGCCAATGAGGTCGCCGACGCGCTCTCGTCAGCGCGACTGAACCGCAATGAGCAGGACCGAATCTACGCGCGCGCCCTGGCCATGCTCGAAGACGCCGTGCACGAACAACGCCGGGGCTGGCAACGTGTGCTTCATCTGGAAGGCCCGGCGCCGGTGCTTGTCGGCGGAGCGGCCGCGCTGACCCTCGGGGCCGCAGCCATCGGCTGGGCGGTGCTGCACGGACGTCGTCCCCATGAGCCCATGGCGGCCTGAACCTCGCTCGACCTGCGGTAGGGTTGGTCCATGACCACCGACGACCGCGACACGCCTGAGGAGCTGACGCCGCGTGAGCGGGCGCGACTGCGCTCGCGCGACCGCAAGCGAGTAACGCAGATGGTCGTCGACAACGCAGCGATCAAGCGCACCACCCTGGCGCTGGCTCAGCGCCGGGCGAGCAAGGGCGCGCCTCCCGCGGCGGAGGAACGGCAACCGTGAACGGACCGGCCAACCGTTGCAGCGGCCGCGGCGTTTCGCGCGCCGGACACTGCTTGCTGAGAGGGTGCTAGTGCGGCGCCCCGTTATCACGCCGCACCCGCGCGGCGGTGGTGGCGAGGAGCAGCGGGGCCGCGGAGTCGTCCACGGGCAATTCGGTGTCGACCGCGAGGCGGCGCTGGCGCAGAGGCGATGACGAGTCCTCGAACACCACCTTGACCGCCCCGACGGCCTCGCCTGCAGCGGCCGTGGCGATGGCGGTGTCGAAGGCGTCGAGGGGGTAGCGATGGGTGACCAGGCTGTCGGCGGGGAATGACGGGTCGGTCAGCCACTCGCGCACGGCTGCGAAGGTCCGCCAGCCCGCCGGCTCCCTGCCGAAGCCGCCGCTGCCGGCGATGGTCAACTCACGTGACCACACCGCCGACCAGTCCAGCTCCAGGCGTGCCGTCCGCCCCGCCACGACGATGGTTCCCGCCGAGCGGAGCAGGCGCAGTCCCAGGGTGACGCTGGCCGCGGTCCCCCTGCAGTCGAAGACGGCATCGAGGCCGCGGTCGAGCACCGGCAGCTCGTCGCCCGCAGACCGCCTCCGCCGCGCCCCCACCAACTCCGCCGTTCTGTCGACAAGCTGCCCCGGGCTCCCTCGCCACACCCGCGCCGCTCCCAGCTCCTCAAGGGCTATGCCGATGCTGCGCTCATCAACGGCAAGGTGCGCGGGGAGCTTGCGACGGCGACGCCCACCGCGCTGGGGGCCGCGGGCGTCGACCATGACTGTGATGTCGACGTCCGGGTGGAGGCGGCGGAGCGCCGCGACCACCAGCCTGGTGGTGGTGCCTGAGCCGATCACAGCGACCGCGTCCCCGCGCCGGCTCCAGCGCAGTACCGCGTGGATGGCGGAGGCCAGGGATACGCCCAGCACCCCGCGCTGGTCGGAGATGCCGTCAGCGGAGATGAGCATCTCTTCGTGGGCCAGCACCCCCTCGGACCATCCGCCCCCACCGGCCAGCCCCCCATCGGCCGCTGGACCGATGAGGCTGGCACGATCGCGGTTCTCGCAGAGCTCCGCCTCACCAGCCGCGCAGCGCGAACAGCTGGGGAATCCGCGGATCAGGCAGCCGGCGTTGGGTTCGATCAGGACGCGTTGGCCCTCCCGTGCCCAGCTCGTGCCGTTCACCGCCTCGACGACGCCGATCACCTCGCATCCCGGAACCATCGGCAGAGGCCGAGGGGCTCCCACCGTGGGGAGGGTCTGATCGGCGTCGAGCAGCGCCAGGTCGCGGGCATTGATGCCGGCCAGAGAGGGGCGCACGAGCACCCATCCAGGCGCGGGAGGGATGGGGCGGGCGATGTCGCGCAGCTCCAGGCGCCTGGGTGCCGCGCCGCGCCGCGCAGTCCGAGCGTCGAGCACGAGGGCGCGCATGGGCGCGTCGCCGCTGTCAAGGACGGTGAACGCGTTGGCGCTCACGGTGCGCCTCGGACGATTGGGGCGTTGCTTGTCACAGTGCGGAAAGATACCGCTGCAGGCGGGCCAGGGCGGCAGAATACCCGCAGATGAGTGCGAGCCCGCCCCCGCCCCCGCCTCCACCGCCACCGCCAGGGGGGTGGCCGGGCCCGCCCGGCTGGGGGGTGCAGCAGGTGCCGCCGCCTCCCGGCTGGGGCCCCGCGCCCGGGTGGGGCGTGCCCTCAGCCCCTGGCGCACCGCCGGGCTGGGGCTGGCAGCAGCAGCCAGTCCTCCCCGGGTCCGGCCGCTTCCGTGCCCAGGCGGTGGGTGAGCTCCTCGACTCAGCGTTCAGCCTCTACCGGCGCAACGTCCGCCTCATCCTGGCGATCACTGCGGTGGTGCAGCTGCCGCTGGCCCTGTTCAGCTACCTCGCGTACCAATTCACCGGCATCACCAGCGCGACCACCCGGTTGCAGCAGCTGAGCGCCAACGGCCCGGTCACCCGCCAGCAGCTTTCCGACCTGGGCTCGACGTTCATCACCGTGTTCGCCGTGGTCGTCGGCATTGGGCTGGTCCAGGCGCTGGTGGTGCAACCCATCGCCACGGCGGCCATGACCCGCGCCGTCGGCGACGTGTACCTCGACCAACCCGCAACCGTCGGCGGTGCTTACCGGGCGGTGGGGCGGCGGGTCGGTGCGGTGGTCGGGGTGGCGGTGCTGCTCTTCCTGACGGGTGTCGGCCTCTTCGCGGCGGCGTTCGGCCTGGTCGTCGGTGCCATCTACGCCTTCGGGGCCAATGGTGCCGCGCTGCTGATCGTGATCGTCCCCGTGATGATCTTCGTCGTCATCCTGGTCTACACGCGCTGGCTCTTCGCCGCGCCCATCGTCATCCTCGAGCGAGTCGGCGCCCGCGCGGCATTGCGCCGAAGCTGGCAGCTGGTGCGCGGCTCCACCGCGCGCGTCTTCGGCATCAGCCTCCTTGTGGGACTGATCACCGGCATCCTCGCCGCCATCGTCGGCGCACTGCTCACCGTGGTCACAGGGTTCGGCGATGAGAACCTCCGGCTCATCCTCAACCAGCTGGCATCCCTGATCCTGGCCGTGCTCATTCAACCGATCAGCTTCATCGTGGTGGTGCTCCTCTACTACGACCTGCGCATCCGCAGGG
>DAINCY010000060.1:0-9935 GCA_036732145.1 Candidatus Dormiibacterota bacterium | reverse complement strand
GCTCAAAGGCGTCGAGCCGGCGGAGCAGGTCGACCAGCGGCCCCACCACGGCGTCCGACTTGGTGTCGATGTTGACAAAGACGTCCGGCCAGCGGGTCAGAACCTCCTCCATGGTGGGCACTCGGATCCCCATGCCCCGCAGTGGAAAGGTGCTGCCATCCCGGCTGAAGTAATGGGCGGCGTCAGCCTCGGCGATGACCGCCGAGTTCACCGCGGAGAGGCTCCCGCTGCGGTCGGTGACGCGGTCGAGCACGTGGTCGTGGAAGGAGAAGACGACGCCGTCAGCGCTGAGATGGGCATCGGTCTCGAGGTGGCGGTAGCCAAGCTCGACAGCCGCATCGAAGGCCGGCAGCGTGTTCTCGGGCAGATCCTCCCCACCGCCCCGGTGGGCGATGGCCAGGGGTGTGGGGTGGTCGAGGAATGCGCGTGTGCCCATGCGCGCAGGGTACGGGGGTCGACAGCCGAGGCGCTGTCAGACGGCCACCGCGGCCTCCACCTGGAGCAGCCGATCGCATGTGGCCGCCGCCCGTCGGCCGTCCGCGATGGCATTGACCACGAGCGAAGCACCGACCACGGCGTCCCCGGCGGCGACGACGACGGGACCGGCGCGGAGGGCGTCGTCGACGGCGATCAGCGCGTCGTGCTGGAGACGGACGCCGAGCTGCGCGAACAGCGGCGACGGTCGCACCCCCGCGAAACCGATGGCCAGCAACACGAGATCAGCGTCGATGCGCCGCTCCGTCCCAGAGCGCCGGATCAGACCGCGGCCACCGGCGCTGCCGTCGCGGTCCACATCAACCACTGTGATGCCGCGCACGCGACCCCGGGCATCGGCTTCGAACCCCAGGACCTCGATCCCAAAGCCGCGGACGCCGCCCTCCTCGTGAGCCGCGTGGCTGCGCAGCACCAGCGGCCACTGCGGCCACGGGTTCGACACAGGCCGGGTGCGTGGCGGCTCCGGGTAGATGACCAACTGCTGCACCGACGCACATTCCTCGCGATGGGAGTCGCCCAGGCAGTCGGCGGCCGTGTCGCCGCCGCCGATGATGACCACGGTGCGACCCCTCGCGCTCACCACCTCAGCGGGATCGCCGGCGACACGGCGGTTCTGCCCGGTGAGGTACTCCATGGCCGGATGGATGCCGTCGAGGTGACGGCCGGGCAACTCGACGTCTCGGGGGTGCTCGGCTCCGACTGCGAGGACCACAGCGTCGTGGCGCTCCAACAGTTCCCCGCCTCCGATGTCGACGCCGCAATCGTAGTCGCACTCGAAGCTGACGCCCTCGGCGCTCAGCAGGTCGAGCCGGCGGTCGAGCACCGCCTTGTCCATCTTGAAGTCGGGAATGCCGTACCGAAGCAGGCCGCCCGGCCGGTCGGCGCGCTCGTAGACGACGACGCGATGGCCGGCGCGGTTCAGCTGCTGCGCTGCCGCCAGTCCAGCCGGGCCGGAGCCGACCACAGCAACGCTGCGACCGGAGCGGTGGGCAGGCGGCCGGGGCCTGATCCAGCCGTTGGCAAAGGCCGTGTCGACGGCGGTGCGCTCGATCTCCTTGATGCTGACCGCGTCGCCGCCGATGGCGAGCACACAGGCGGGCTCGCACGGTGCCGGACAGAGCCGTCCGGTGAACTCCGGGAAATTGTTGGTGCTCTCCAGGTTCTCCGCCGCGCTCCGCCACTCCCCGCTACGGGCCAGGCCGTTCCACTCCGGGACCAGGTTGCCAAGCGGGCACGCGTCGTGGCAGAAGGGCACTCCGCAATCCATGCAGCGCGCCGCCTGTGCCTCGACGGTGGCCAGCGGAAGCGGATGGATGAGTTCGCCGTGGTCTCTGACGCGCTCCGCCACGGCGCGGTACGGCGAGGTGCGCCGGGGGATCTCCAGGAAGTCGCGGCGGCCCATCAGACGGCCACCTCGAGCGAGACCCGCCGCGCGGCAAGCGCGCGTTCGTAGTCGACGGGAAGCACCTTGACGAACCGGGCCAGAGCCAAGGGCCACTTCTCGAGCAACTCCTCGGCGATGGGGCTGCGGGTGTATGAGAGGTGATGCTCGAGAAGCTCGCGCACGGTCTCACCGTCGGTCTCGTCGTCGGGCTCGACGAGCCGCACCATGCCGGTATTGCAGCGCTGCTCGAAACACCCGTCGACGTCCAGGACGTAGGCGAGGCCACCGCTCATCCCCGCACCGACGTTGCGCCCGGTGCGGCCGAGGATGATCACGACGCCGCCGGTCATGTACTCGAGCGCGTGGTCGCCGGTACCCTCGACCACCGCCCGCGCGCCGCTGTTGCGAACCGCGAACCGTTCGCCGGCGACGCCACGTACGAAGAGCTCGCCCGACGTGGCTCCGTAGAGCAGCACGTTGCCGGCGATGACATTGTCGTCGGCCTGACGGCGAGCGTGGTCAGGGGGAACGACAACGATCCGTCCGCCGCTGAGGCCCTTGCCGCACCCGTCGTTGACCTCGCCGTGGACGGTGACGGTGATGCCGCCGGCGAGCCACGCGCCCAGCGACTGCCCCGCGCTGCCCTGGAGGTCGACGCGGATGGTGTCATTGGGAAGGCCGGCGGCACCGTGCCGTAGAGCCACCTCGCCGCTGAGCCGAGCCCCGACGCTTCGATCGCGATTGCTCACGCCCATGCGCAGCTGCAGCGGTGTGGCCCGCTCCAGTGCGTCGCCTGCGCAGGCAATGACACGCTCGTCGATATCCAGCGCACAGACGTGAGGAGCCCGCGGCAGTGAGTGACGTGGCTCGCCGGGCGACACCAGCAGTCGCGTCAGTTGTACCTCCCCGCTGCTGTCCACCTGGTGGAGGAGTTCCACGCGTCCCACCAGGTCATCGAAGCGGCGCACTCCCAGACGCGACATCCACCTGCGCACGTCCTCTGCGAGAAAGTGCATGAAGGTGACGATGTGTTCGGCGCGCCCCGTGAAGCGTTCGCGCAGCTGGGGATCCTGAGTGGCGATTCCCACCGGGCAGGTGTTGAGATGGCAGACGCGCATCATCACGCAGCCCGCCGCGACCAGCGGCGCGGTGGCGAAGGCAAACTCTTCGGCGCCGAGCAAGGCGGCGACCACCACATCGCGTCCGGTGCGCATCAGTCCATCGCTCTGGAGCACGACACGGTCGCGCAGGCCGTTGGCGACGAGCGTCTGCTGCGCCTCGGCGAGCCCAAGTTCCCAGGGCGCGCCCGCGTGGATGAGCGAGGAGAGGGGGGCAGCCCCGGTGCCACCCTCGTAGCCGGAGACCACGATGTGGTCGGCGCGCGCCTTGGCAACGGCGGCCGCGATCGGTCCGACGCCGATCTCCGCGACCAGCTTCACGCTGATGCGCGCCGCGGGATTGATGGAGCGTAGGTCATAGATGAGCTGGGCGAGGTCCTCCACCGAATAGACGTCGTGGTGTGGTGGGGGAGAGATGAGCCCGACCCCGGGAGTGGCGTGGCGGAGGTGAGCGATGGTGACGTCGACCTTGTCGCCGGGCAGCTGGCCACCCTCGCCGGGCTTGGCACCCTGGGCGACCTTGATCTGGATCTCGTCGGCATTGACGAGGAAGTGGGCCGTGACGCCGAATCGGGCCGAGGCGACCTGATGGATGGCGCTCCGCTTCGAATCCGTGCCGTCGGGCACGTACCGGGCTGCATCCTCACCGCCCTCACCCGTGTTGGACCGGCCGCCGATGCGATTCATCGCGATCGCCAGCGTCTCGTGCATCTCCGGTGAGATCGATCCCAGCGACATGGCACCCGTGGCGAAACGGCGCACCAGCGTCTCTGCGGTCTCCACCTCGTCGAGGGGTACGGGAACTGTGGCTACGCGCAGCGCCAGAAGCCCTCGCAGCGTCCGACGTTCAGCCGATTCGCGATCGGCGAGCTCCACGTAATGGGCGAAGTGGTCTGGTGAAGCGGATCGGACCGCGTGCTGAAGGGCCCCGATGACCTCCGGGTTCCATGCCCGCTTCTCGCCGTCGCGGCGCCACTGGTAGTTCCCGCCACCGTCGAGCGCGGCGGGCGGTGCGCCGTTGCTCGGGAAGGCCCGCGCGTGGTGGCGCAGAGCATCGGCGGCGATGCGCTCGAGTCCGGCGCCCCCGATGCGCGTCGGGGTGCCGGTGAAGTACCGCTCGACCACCTCCTCGGAGAGACCGATGGCCTCGAACAGCTGAGCGCCGCAGTAGGAGAGAACAGTGGAGATGCCCATCTTGGCGATGGTCTTGAGCAATCCCTTGCGCAACGCCATGATGGCGTTGTGCTGGGCGGCGGGGCCGTCGAGGTTCTCGACCGCCCCGCTGGTGGCCAGCCCGATGGCGGTGTCGAGCAGCAAGTACGGATTGACCGCCTCGGCTCCAAAGCCGATGAGGAGCGCGAGATGGGCCACCTCGCGCGGTTCCCCGCTCTCCACCACAAGTCCGATGCCCGTGCGGGTGCCCTCGCGGAGAAGGTGATGATGGACAGCTGCGGTGGCCAGCAACGAGGGGATCGGGACATGGGTGGCATCAGCCCCGCGGTCGCTGACGATGAGGATGGTGCGGCCGGCCGCCACGGCCTCCGACGACAGACGTCGAAGCCGCTGCAGACCATCCTCCAGCCCTGGTGCGCCCTCCCCGCGATGGAACACGGCGCTGATTGTCTCGGTGGGGAACTGGCGCTGGGTGACGTGGCGGATGGTGGCCAGGTCCGCGCCGGTGAGAATGGGGTGGGGCATCTCCAGGCGGGCGGCCTGCGCGGGGCCCTGTTCGAGGAGGTTGCCCCCCGCTCCCAGCGAGGTCGCCAGCGACATCACCGCCGCCTCCCTGATGGGATCGATGGGCGGGTTGGTGACCTGGGCGAAGCGCTGCTTGAAGTACGCGAAGAGTGGCTGAGGACGCTTGCTCAACACCGCCAGGGGCGCGTCGTTGCCCATCGAGCCGACCGGCTCCTCGCCGCGCGCGGTCATCGGCGCCACGATCAGGCGCACGTCCTCGTCCGTCCAGCCGAAGAGGTGCTGGCGGATCCGCAGGGTGCCTGAGTCCGGCTCCTGCTGGTCGACGCCGGGGGTGAGCTCGTCGAGATGCACAGTCCCGGCCCGAATCCACTGCGCGTACGGATGACGGCCCGCCAGCTGGCGCTTGCAGGCACCATCGTCGAGGATGGCGCCCGCCTCGGTGTCGACGAGCAGCAGCCGGCCCGGATCGAGCCGCCACTTCTTCACGATACGTTCCTCAGGGATGTCGAGAACCCCGGCCTCCGAAGCCATCACCACGAGGCCGTCGTCGGTCACCAGATAGCGCGCCGGACGCAATCCGTTGCGGTCGAGGCAGGCACCCACCAGCCGTCCGTCGGTGAAAGCGATGGCTGCCGGTCCGTCCCATGGCTCGAGCAGGCCGGCGTGGAATGCGTAGAAAGCGCGACGTTCGTCGTCGAGCAGCTCGTCGCCCTCCCACGCCTCGGGGATCATCATCATCATGGCGTGCTCGACTGAGCGACCTGACAGAGTGAGCAGCTCCAGCGCGTTGTCGAACTGCGTGGAGTCCGACCCGTCAGTGTCGAGGACGTCGCGAATCTTCTCGATGTCGTCGCCAAAGAGCGTGCTGCGGAACTTCGACTGGCGCGCTTTCATCCAGGCCGCATTGCCGAGCAGGGTGTTGATCTCCCCGTTGTGTGCGCACATTCGGGACGGCTGGGCGAGGTCCCAGCGAGGCAGCACGTTGGTGGAGAAGCGCGCGTGGACGATGGCCAGCGACGACACCACCGTCGCGTCGCACAGGTCGCCGTAGAACCGACCGAGCTGTTCGGCGGTCAGCATCCCCTTGTAGACGACGGTGCGGCTACTGAGACTGGCGATGTGGAAGGCGCGCCGGTCCATCGCGGCCAGCTGCGCTCGTGCTTCGATGACGCGGCGAAGCACGTAGAGGCGGCGCTCGAGGGCGTCACCATCCAGTTCCGCCGCGGCGACGAAGAACTGCTGGATGCGGGGCATGCCGGCCCGCGCGGTGACGCCGGGGACGCCGGCGTCGACCGGCACATCGCGCCAGCCGAGCAGGCGCACACCCTCCTTGGCGCAGCAGTCTGCGACCAGCGCGCGCGCCGCCCGGCGCGCGGCGGCGGCACGGGGAAGGAAGGCCATGCCCACGCCGTACTCGCCGGGGGCGGGAAGCGGCACGGGGGAGGCGGATCGCAGGAAGTCATGGGGAAGCTGGATGAGGATGCCCGCGCCGTCGCCGGTGTCGGGATCAGCGCCAGTGGCGCCGCGATGCCCGAGGTTGACGAGCGCGAGCATCGCCGACTCCACGATGTGGCGCTCGGGGCGCCCCAGCGTGGTGGCAACAAAGGCAACGCCGCAGCCGTCGTGTTCGAATCGCGGATCGCGAAGATCGCGGCCGTTCGGCCCAGGGGCGCTCATCTGTTCGATCCCTCGCAGCCTGACAGGATGTGGCCGAGCCATCAAGCCCCAATCTCGACGCTGTCGACCCAAGGCGGATGGGTGTCATCGTAATCAATGCCGCATTCGCTACGATCAAGTCCAGTTCACGCTCGTTCTGCACCGATGCGCTCCGGCGCTGGCGCCAGGGGAGAGATGGCTCAGATCACGTCGACGCCGACCGCACCCCATCCCCAGCATGGGGGCTCGATCCTCCAGCGATTGCGGCGCGACCAGCCATGGTGGCTGCTGCCCCTCACAGTCGTCGGCGTGCTCGGGGGCTTCGGCCTGTATGTCCTCTGGACGGCGTTCGTCGAGTCGCCGCCCGGCTCGGTCAACCATGTCAGTGAGTGGGGACCGTACCTGTCGCCGTTCTTCTCACCACTGATCTGGAAGAGCGGGCCGATCAGCCCGGCCATCTTCGTGCTCTGGTCACCACTGATCTTCCGGGCCAGCTGCTACTACTACCGCAAGGCGTACTACCGGTCGTTCTTCCTGGACCCACCGGCGTGCGCGCTCGGGGAGATGCGCCACCGCGAATACCACGGCGAGTCCCGCTTCCCGATGATCCTCAACAACCTGCACCGTTTCACTTTGTACGCCGCGCTCATCATCCTCGGCTGGCTCTGGTACGACGTCCTCCTGGCCTTTTTCTCGGTCGCCCCGGAGACGAATGGCCACCTGTGGCTGGGTCTGGGCACCGGGATCATGCTCGTCAATGTCGTCCTGCTGACCGGCTACACCCTCAGCTGTCACTCGCTCCGGCATCTGGTCGGCGGCGGCCTGGACTGCTATTCGACGGCCCGTCAGGGGATGGCGCGCAACCGTGCCTGGCGCGTCATCACCAAGCTCAATGTCCGCCATCCGATGTGGGCATGGCTCAGCCTCTTCAGCGTGATGATCACCGACGTCTACATCCGACTGCTCCAGCATGGCCTGTTCCTCGACCCCCACATCGTCCTCTGATGACCGAGAAAACCGTCACCCACGAGTGCGACGTCCTGGTCATCGGTGCCGGCGGGGCGGGCATGCGCGCCGCCATCGCCGCCGCCGAGGCGGGATGCAGCACCTTGGTCATCACCAAGTCACTGCTCGGCAAGGCGCACACGGTCATGGCCGAGGGCGGGATCGCTGCCGGGCTCGGCAATGTCGACAGCGACGACGGCTGGGAGGTTCACTTTGCCGACACCATGCTGGGCGGCCAGCTGATCAACAACTGGCGGATGGTGGAGATCTACGCGCACGAGGTGATCGACCGCGTCTACGAGCTCGAGCGATGGGGCGGCCTGTTCGACCGCACTGACGACGGGCGGATCATGCAGCGAGCGTTCGGCGCCCACAGCCACCGCAGGCTCGCTCACGTCGGCGACCGCACCGGGCTGGAGTTGATCCGCACCTGCCAGGACAAGATGGTCCACACCTCGGGGGTCGAGTGCTTCATGGAGTACACGCTCACCCGCCTGCTCAAGGACGGGGACCGCGTGGTGGGCGCCACGGGCTACAACCGCAACGACGGCAGCTTCGTGGTCATCAAGGCGGGCGCCACCATCCTCGCCAGCGGTGGGTGGGGCCGAATGTATCGCCACACCAGCAACAGCTGGGAGGGAACCGGTGATGGCGCCGCCATGGCCTACGAGGCGGGCGCCGAGCTGCTCGACATGGAGTTCGTGCAGTTCCATCCCACCGGGATGGTGTGGCCACCCGGAGCGCGCGGCATTCTGGTGACCGAGGCGGTGCGCGGCGAGGGCGGCCTGCTCTTCAACAGCGAGGGCAAGCGCTTCATGCTGGACTACGACCCGGTGAAGAAGGAATTGAGCTCGCGCGATGTCGTCGCCCGTTCCATCTACAAGGAGGTGAAGGCCGGACGGGGTTCGCCCCACGGCGGCGCCTTCCTCGACATCACCCATCGCGGCGCCGACTACATCCTGCGCAAGCTGCCCTCGATGTACGAGCAGTTCCACGCCCTGGCGTCGGTCGACATCACCAAGGCACCGATGGAGGTGGGCCCGACCATTCACTACACCATGGGCGGCATTCGCGTCGAGGCGGAGACGGCGGCGACGACGGTGCCCGGGCTCTACGCGGCGGGCGAGGCGGCCGGTGGACTGCACGGTGCCAACCGGCTCGGCGGCAACTCGCTCGGAGACATCCTGGTGTTCGGGCGGCGAGCCGGCGTCGCGGCCGCGGAATTCGCGCGCACGCGCGGCGTGCAGCGGCACGTCGACCTGCGCGAGGTGGAGGCAGAGCAGAATGCGCTCTTCGATCCGCTCGACAGTCGCAACGGTTGGACGGACCGGGAGAACCCCTACCACCTCCATGAGGCCCTGCAGGCCGCCATGCAGGACGACGCTGGCATCGGTCGCAGCGAGCAATCCCTGCAGAGGGCGCTGTCGGCCATCCTGGAGTTGCGCGAACGCAGCTCACGGATGCGCGTGATCGGGCACCGCGTGCTCAACCCCGGATGGCACACCTGCAGGGACGTCACCTTCATGCTCACCGTCAGCGAGGCCATCGTGCGCAGCGCCCTGCGCCGCCAGGAGAGCCGCGGATCACAGTGGCGCTTCGACTTTCTCGAGCAGGAGGTCGAGCAGGGCACGGTGAACTACGTGACCCGTCGCGAGGGCGACTCCATGAAGGTCGAGGCAGTGCCACAGTCGCCGCTGCCCGACAACCTGGTGCAACTGCTCCCCCGGAGCCGCTTCTACGATCCGGCCAAGCTCCCCAAAGGGTATCTTCGACCGGAGGCGATGCCGGCTGCCAGGGGGAGTGCCTGATGACCACGCTCGAGACACGCTCAACCCCAGCTCCCCCGGATGCGGCCCCCGCTGCTGAGCCGGACGCCACAGATCCTGGCCTCACCGGTGAGACGGTCACGCTCAACGTCTTCCGGGGCACTCCCGATGACGAGCAGGGCGAGGTGTGCTACCAGGTTCCGGGGGTGATCGGCATGGTGGTGCTCGATGCCATCCACTACATCCAGCACAACCTCGACACCGACCTCGCGGCGCGCTGGAACTGCAAGGCTGCCAAGTGCGGCTCGTGCAGCGCCGAGATCAACGGCACGCCCGCGCTGATGTGCAAGACGCGCATTGACGACCTCCCGGTGGGTCCGATCACCGTCCGCCCGATGAAGGCATTTCCTCTGCTCAAGGACCTGGTCACCGACGTCTCGCGCAACTACGAGATCAACAAGCAGATTGCCCCCTTCACGGCCGCCCCCGACGACGGCACACCGTGGCGCATCCAGCAGGCCGACATCGACCGGCTGTACGAGTTTCGCAAGTGCATCGAGTGTTACCTGTGCCAGGACGTGTGCCATATCAATCGCACGCATGGACTCTCCGATCGGTTCTACGGCCCGCGCTTCTTCGTGCGGGTCGCGGGGTTGGAGATGCATCCCAAGGATGTGCTCGACCGCACCGAGCAGACCCGCGATGAGGGTGGCCTGGGCTACTGCAACATCACCAAGTGCTGCACCGAGGTCTGCCCCGAGCACATCCACATCACCGACAACGCCATCATCCCGCTCAAGGAGCGCGTCGCCG
>DAINCY010000059.1:0-10018 GCA_036732145.1 Candidatus Dormiibacterota bacterium | reverse complement strand
TGACCCGGTGACGGCGACCTACACCACACCAGTGCGCGTCGACCCCTTCAGCGTCCCGCTGGATCGCAAGATTGAGCTCCTCCTCGCAGTCGACGCGTCGATGGACGTCGCGGGCATCACCTCCCGCCAGAGTTCGTTGGGAGCGGTCCGGCACCACCAGATGTTCGCAAGCAGCGAGGGCTCGCGGATCACACAGACCATCATCGAGACGGGCGGCGGACTTGACGCCACCGCAACCGGGGATGGCGAGGTGCAGTCGCGAAGCTTTCCGAACAGCTTCGGACGGCAGCAGCTCACAGCCGGCTGGGAGGCGGTCCTGGAGATGGACCTGGCCGGGAACGGCCGTCGGATCGCGGAGGAGACGGTCGCCTTGCTCAGCGCCGACGTCTGTCCTTCAGGAACCATGACCCTGATCCTGGACGCCACCCAGGCGGCCCTGCAGGTTCACGAGTCGTGCGGTCACCCCACCGAGCTCGATCGGGTGCTCGGCTTCGAAGCCGCCTACGCCGGCACCTCCTTCCTCATGCCGGACATGCTGGGTCACTTCCGCTACGGCAGCGAGGCGGTCACCATCAGCGCTGACGCCACCAGTCCTCGGGGACTGGGGACGTTCGGCTACGACGACGAGGGGGTCGCCGCGCAGCGCACGCTGCTCATCGACCAGGGCCTGTTCACCGGATACCTCACCTCGCGGGAAACCGCCGCCACCTTCGACGCGCCCAGCGGCGGCACGGTTCGCGCGGAGAGCTGGAACCGCCTGCCGCTCATCCGCATGACCAACATCAACCTCGAGCCCGGCACCTCCAGCCTCGAGGAGATGATCGCCACCACCGAGCACGGTGTCTACCTCGAAACCAACCGCTCCTGGAGCATCGACGACCGCCGGCTCAACTTCCAGTTCGGCACCCAGGCAGGCTGGGAGATCCGCGACGGCCGCCGCGTGCGACTGGTGCGCAACCCGCTGTACAGCGGCAGCACGCCGGAGTTCTGGAATTCCTGTGATGCCGTCGCGGGCGCGTCCGAATGGCAGATGTTCGGCGTCATCAACTGCGGCAAGGGCCAGCCCAGCCAGGCGATGCATGTGGGCCACGGGGCAGCGCCCTGCCGGTTTCGCAATGTCGCGGTTCGTCCGGCGTGAGAGGGGAGCTGCGCTCGCGCGAACAGCTGCTCTCCGTGGCCGAGGGGGTTCTCGAGTGTGCCCCTGCTGGGTCCGAGGCCGAGGTCACCGTCACGGAGTCGGCGACGGCGCTGACGCGCTTCGCCAACAGCGGCATCCACCAGAACGTGGCCGACCGCACTCTGCATCTGCGGCTGCGCCTGGTCCGTGATGGGCGCTCCGGGGTGGCCGAGATGCAGGTCGCCGGCGAGGACGCCGCCGCAGCTCTGGCACAGAGGGCAGAGGCGATTCGCAGCCACTCTCCGCGGGGCGACCCGGTCCACCCCATCCTTCCCGATCGAGGCGCGGACACAGAGCGTGGATACAGCGAGCTGACCGAGGCGGTCACGCCTGAGGAGCGCGCCGACACGGTCGCCGGGATCTGCGCGGCGGCGGAATCGCTGGGGCAGAAGGCCTTTGGCACCTACGAGACGGCGGTCACCGCGGTGGCGATGGCGAGCACCATGGGTCTGCGACGGGCGGCACGCCACACCGTCGCCGAGCTGATCGCCGTGTGCCGCGGGCCCGACGGTTCCTCGTACGGCGCGCGCCACTCCGCCGATGCGTCCACCATCGACGCGCCCGCCCTCGCCGCCGAGGTGACCGAACGCTGCGCGCGCAACCAGGGAGCGGAGCCGCTTGAGCCAGGCGTGTACGAGGTCGTGCTGTCGCCATATGCGGTGGGCGAGATGCTGGAGTATCTCGGACTGATGGGCCTCGGTGGCCTGGCGGTGGCCGAGCATCGGAGCTTCATGCGATTCGGGGAACGGATGATGAGTGAGACGGTCACGATCACCGACGATGTGCGCCGGCCTGAGCTGGCCCCGCTGCCGTTCGACGGCGAGGGGGCAACCACCCAGCCCGTCACGATCATCGACCGCGGCGTGTGCGCGGCGGTGGTGCATGACTCCGTGACGGCGGCACGGGCCGGTGCGCCGACCACGGGGCACTCCTTTGCCCAGCCCAACAGCGACGGCGCGCTCCCGCATTACCTGTGCCTGGAGGGCCGCGACGGGGACCCGGAGTCGATGATCGCCGCCTGCCGGCGCGGCCTGCTGGTGACGCGCTTCTGGTATGTGCGCCCGGTCCACACGCTGAACACCATCATCACCGGCATGACCCGCGACGGGACCTTTCTCATCGAGAACGGTCGCATCGTCCGCCCGGTGCGCGATCTCCGATTCACGCAGAGCGTCGTCGCCGCCCTCTCCGACGTCCGGTCGATCGGCGCGGCACGACTCGCCTCTCGTGGATACTTCGGCGCCAGCCTGGCGCCGTGGCTGCACCTCGGTCGTTTCACCTTCAGCTCATGACCGGCCGCGCCCCTCTGCGACGGGCGGTGCCACGTCCAGATGCCGTCGTCGTCGACGTCTGAGGACGCTGCGGTCACCTCGGTACAACGCCGTCGCCGGGTTTGGAGCGTGGCGCTGGCCGCCGTCGCCGTGCTCATCGTGGTTCGCAATCTGAGTGGCCTCGCCAGCGCTCCTCTGGGCGCCCACGTCGACGAAACCTCGGTGGGCTACAACGCCTGGGCGATCAGCACTCACGGTGTCGACGAGCACGGAGCGCATCTGCCGCTCTATTTCACCGCATTCGGCGAGTTCAAGAATCCCGTCTACATCTACACGCTGAGCGCGCTGCTCCGAGTGCTGCCGCTCACGGTCACCACCGAGCGCCTTCCCGCCGCGCTCTTCGGCTTGCTCACCTGCCTCTTCATCACCCTGATCGCGTGGCGTCGCAGCCGCTCGCTGCCGATCACGCTGCTGGCGCTGGCACTGTGCGGCCTGACGCCGTGGCTCACGGTGGAGAGCCGGGTCGGCTTCGAGGTCATCTCGATGCTCGCCGCCGTCTCGGCTGCCCTCTGGTGTCTCTCGATCGCGCAGGATGGCGGCCGTCTCGGCTGGTACGTCGCTGCCGGCTGCCTTCTGTCGATCGCGGTGTTCGCATACAGCACCGGTCGCGTCGCCGTCGCGCTGCTGGTGGTGGCTCTGGCCGTGGGAGAGTGCTGGCGCGCGAGGCAGCTTGCGGGCGCGTGGATGGCCGCCCTGGTCCCCGTGGCCGGCGCCTACTCCGTCCTCGAGGCCTGGAACCTGCAGCACCCGGGGGCGCTGACGGCGCGCTTCAACCTCATCAGCATCGGCGCGGACCACGCGCGCCTTCTCACTGTGATGGGCCGTTTCATCGGCAACTATGTCACCTACTTCAGACCCGAATTCCTCTTTCTTCACGGCGATCTTCAACCCCGCCACGCAACCCAGTTCGGCGGCATGCTGCTGTGGATCACTCTGCCCTTGATCATCGCCGGCGTCGCCGCCGTGTGGCTGAAGCGCGAGCAGCGGTTCCTGCGTTTCCTGCTGCTCGGGACGCTGGCCGCGCCGGTCAGCGCAGCCCTGACCGAGGAGAGCGTTCCGCATGCGCTGCGCTCATCGGTCATGCTGCCATTCCTGCTCGTGCTGGCCGTCGAGGGGATGATTCTGGTGCGCGAGAGAGCACCGTCCTGGCACGGCGCGGCAGGGGCTGTCGCGACAGCGGCGCTGGTCATCCAGGGCTCGCTGTTCACCGTCGACCTGTACGCCACCTGGCCGGCGCGGTCCGCCCCCTACTTCGATGCCGGCGAGATCGATGCCATCACCAGGGCATCGGCGATCGCCCAAGGAGCCCCGGTGCTGTTGTCGTCCACCCTCGATCAGCCGTACATCCAGGCCGCGTTCACCCTCCGTCCCCCGCCGCCGACGAGCTTCACCGTCGACTCGGTGAGGCGGCTGCTCGCCGAGATGAACATGGCGCTCTTCGACCCCAACCTGCCCCCGGTCCGACCGGGCTCGATCGCCGTGCTCAGCAGCGGCGACCGGGTCCCACCGTCTGCACAGGAGCTCTTCAAGGAACAGATCCCGCCAGCCACCTTCGCGTTCGGGCAACCGCCCCCCAGCTACGTCACCATCGTCGTGTACCGGCTGCGCTGAAGGCTGCGCGCCTCACCAATTCCGCGGGCTTCGCGGCCGGTGCCCGCGCTCTTCTCCTGTACAGTGCCCCCCGATGTTCGACGTGGTCATCATCGAGGCGGTGCGGACCCCTCTTGGCCGGGGCACCCCGAGGAGCGGGGATCTGCGCAGTGTGCACCCGCTCAAGCTGGCCGCCCACGTTCTCCGCGAGGTGGTGGGACGCTCCGGGGTGGACCCGGCGGTCGTCGACGACGTGGTGATGGGGTGCGTCAGTCAGACAGGAGAGCAGTCCCTGAACCTGGGCCGCCAGGCGGTTCTGATGGCCGGGTTCCCAGTCGAGGTTCCGGCCGCCACCGTTGACCGCCAGTGCGGCTCGTCGCAGCAGGCGGTGCACTTTGCAGCCAACCTCATCCAATCCGGCGTCTGCGACGTGACCATCGCCGCAGGGGTCGAGAGCATGAGCCGCGTTCCGATGGGAAGCACCGTCACGCAGGGACCGGGGACGCCCTTCCCTCCCGAGCTGCTCGAGCAGTACGACCTGGTCAACCAGGGGCTCGCCGCCGAGATGATCGCCGATCGCTGGGGCATCACCCGCGAGCAGGCGGACGCCTTCGCTACCGAGTCACACCGTCGCGCGGCCGCCGCGCAGACCGCCGGCCACTTCGATCGCGAGATCGCCCCCATCGTCGTCGGCGACAAGGGTGAGACCCAGGTGGTCTCCCAGGACCAGGGGATTCGCCCCGGCACCACAGTGGAGATCCTCGGCCAGCTGCAGCCCTCCTTCCGGCCCGACGGGATCCTCCACGCCGGCAACTCCTCGCAGATCACCGACGGGGCGGCAGCCATCCTGCTCATGTCGGCAGAGAGGGCGCGCGAGCTCGGGCTTCGCGCCCGGGCCACGATCCGCGCTCAGGCAGTCGTGGGCGTCGACCCGGTGACCATGCTCACCGGCCCGATCCCGGCCACCCGACGCGTTCTCGAGCGCACCGGCATGTCCATCGACGATGTGGACCTGTTCGAGGTCAACGAAGCGTTTGCACCGGTCGTTCTTGCCTGGGAGAACGAGCACCATCCCGACATGAGTCGCGTGAACGTCAACGGCGGGGCCATCGCGCTTGGCCACCCGCTGGGCGCTTCCGGGGCACGGCTGATGACCACCCTGCTCCACGAAATGGAACGACGCGACGCCCGCACGGGCCTCGAGACGATGTGCTGCGGAGGCGGTTTGGGGACCGCGACCATCATCACCCGCGACGCCTGAGGCTGCTCGGCCGAGGTCACGCTTCCGTCGCAGCGTGGCCGGTACGTCGGGGGTGCTTGCTATGCTCAAGCGGCTTTGCAGTCCTTCCGCTTCTCTGGCATGCCGTAGCGATGAAGCGCGTACTCATCATCGAGGACTACTACGCCCTCGCCGACATCGAGTCCCTTCTGTGCACCATGGAGGGCTACGAGGTGCGCGTCGCCAAGAGCGGAGATGAGGGGCTCACAGTCTTCTCTGAGTTCAAGCCCGACCTCGTCCTGCTCGACCTCATGCTTCCCGGAGAGTTGAGCGGAACCCAGGTCCTCGAGCGCATCCGCGCCGACCACGGCGATGACGCCAGGGTCCTTGTGGTCAGTGCTCTGGTCAATGCCACCACCACGCCGAAGCTCGAGGCCTATGGCAACGTCCAGACGCTCGCGAAGCCCTTCAAGATCAAGGAACTCGCGTCGCGTATCCAGTCGATGCTCGCGGCCTGACGGCGACACCGTCAGATGCGCTCCCAGCCCCCGCCGTGGCGTGACGAGGATGGCTCCCCGTTCCAACCGCCGCGGCGCGCCATTCCCCTGCAGCGCTGCCCCTACCTCGAGCAGATTCTCCGCGAGCGCACCTCGCTTGGATTGCTGACCCGGTACAAGGCCGACTGCCACGTCGACCGCCGCACCCACACGTTCACCGGCCGGCGTCCCGTGCCCCCCTGCATCAGCGACCCGGCAACCTGCCACCTCTACCGCGAGCAGTGGGCAGAGGAGAGCCACCTCATCGACCGCTACCGAGACTGAGCCGCCGCCACCTGCAGTGCCGCTTCCGGCGACCCCGGCCCCTCGCCATCCGCCCCGCCGTAGACCGCGAAGTAGTGCGCCTCGGGATGGTGCAGCACGATGGCCGCGGTCGACTGTTCGGGGACCAGCTGGAAACCCTCGGTGAGAGCAACACCGATCAGGTCGGTGGGGACGATGCGGAAGAAGGTCTCGTGGTCCTCGAGGTCGGGACAGGACGGATATCCCCAGGAGTAACGCCGGCCGCGTTCGGGCTCGATCCCGAGCTCATCGCGCATGCGTGCGTGAACCCATTCTGCCGTCGCCTCGGCCATCTGGGTGGCGAAGCCGTGAACGCGCAGCATGTCGTCGTACTCCCCGTCCTTCTGGAGCTTGGCGCTGAGCTCTGACGCACCCGGGCCGGTGGTCACGATCTGCAGCGCGACCACGTCGCGCTCCCCGTCGCGTGCCTCGCTCAGCGGGCGCACGTAGTCGGCGAGACAGAGCCGGTTCTGGGCACGCTGCCTGGGGAAGGCGAAGCGGGCGATCTCCCTGTCGTGCCGATCCGGGTCGTAGATGATGACCGAGTCGCCGTCGGCGAGCGCCGGCCAGTACCCATACACGGCCTGCAGGCGCAGCCAATCACCGCGCCGTGCCTCGTCGATGGACCGGGCCAGCCGCGGCTCCAGCTCCTCCTCGAGCAGGCGCGCCCACAGCTTTGGGTCATGGACACCGCGGAACTGCCAGCTCATCTTGAACAGCGAGTTGCGGTCGATGCAGGGCACCACAGCGTCCAGGTCGATGTCCTGCAGGCAGCGCGCGCCCCAAAAGGGCGGCGCAGGGATGACCACGTCGGTGCGCGCGTCGCTGCGCGTGCGGAGAACGGCCCCGTCGGTCTGCGCGGCGGCTGCTGCGTGCCGGCGCGCGTCGCGTTCGTGGTCGCGTTCGATCTGCTGCACGGCCTCCGTTCGCGCGCGCTCCACCAGCGTGGCGCGGCGAGGCTCGTCGACGAGCTGCTCGACGGTGTCCAGCCCCTCGAACGCGTCCTTGCAGTAGAAGACGCCCGGGTCGTACGTGCGTCCGTCGTCGAGCGTGAGGATGCGCCGGCCGAATCCCCGGTTGATGGCGGCGCCGCCGATGATCACCGGGAATGCCAGATCCCGGGCATCGAGCTCGTGCAGACAGAGGGGCATCTGCTTGCTGGTGCTGACCAGCAGCGCGCTCAGTCCGATGACGTCGGCCCCCACCTCGACGGCTCTGTCGATGATCGTCGTCAACGGGACCTGCTTACCGAGGTCGTGGACGGTGTAGCCGTTGTTGCTGAGGATGGTGTTGACCAGATTCTTGCCGATGTCGTGCACGTCGCCGTACACGGTGGCGAGCACCACCGTCCCCTTCGACGTCCCCTCGACGCGATCGAGATACTTCTCGAGCTGTCCGACCGCGCGCTTCATCACCTCGGCGCTCTGCAGCACGAAGGGGAGGATCAGCTCCCCGGCGCCGAAGCGATCACCAACCTCCTTCATGGCCGGAAGCAGCACCTCGTTGAGGACGGCAACGGGGTCGCGGTTGGCAACTGCGAGGTCGATCTGCTCCTCGATGCCATCGCGGCGCCGCTGCAGGATCTGCGCGTGGATCCGTTCGGCAGGTTCCATTCCAGCATACGGATCTGCGCCGCTGACGGTGGCGGCGGCGTCACCGGCGCCGTCGAAATGGGTGATGTAGCGCGCCAGCGCATCCTCGCGGCGGTTGAAGATGAGGTCCTCGGCGAGCTCACGCTCGGTGGTCCCGACCTCCGCGTACGGGGTGATGTGGGCGGGATTGACGATGGCCCCATCGAGGCCCGCCTGGACGCAGTGGTAGAGAAAGACGCTGTTGAGCGCTGGCCGGCTGGCCACCGACAAGCCGAAGGACACGTTGGAGACCCCAAGCACGGTCAGGACGCCGGGAAGGGTGTCCTTGATGCGGCGGATCCCGTCGATGGTCTGGTGTGCGGAGTCGATGTACTCCGCCTCGCCCGTCGCCAGCGTAAAGGTCAGTGCGTCGAAGAGCAGCTGATGCGGCTGCAGACCGAACTCCGTGCACGCCAGGTCGCGGATCCGGGTCGCCACCGCCACCTTGCGCTCCGCGGTGTTGGCCATCCCCACCTCGTCGATGGTGAGCGCGATCACACACGCCCCGTGGTCGTGCACCAGGGGCAGCACGTTGTCGCACCGGGTGCGGCCGTTCTCGAGATTGACGCTGTTGACCACTCCGCGTCCGGGATACGCTTCCAGCGCAGCGCGAATCACCGCCGCGTCGGTGCTGTCGATGATCAGCGGCGCGTCGACCGACATCTGCAGACCACGCACCACCGCGCGCATCTGCTCCGCCTCGTCGTTGCGCTCGGTGACCGCAACGCATACGTCAAGAGCGTGCGCGCCGCCCTCTGACTGTCCCCGCCCGACGGCGACGATGCCGTCGTAGTCTTCGGCGAGCAGCAGTCGCTTCACTGCGCGGGATCCCTGCGCGTTGACCCGCTCGCCAATGAGCAGAGGCGCAGGTTCCTGTCTGAGCTCGATGTCGCTCATGGCGCTGGCCAGGCGCGGGACGCCGTCGCCGCGGCGCTGAGGTGCGGGCAGCGATCCGACCCGCCGAACCAACTCGGTGATGTGCTCTGGCGTGGTCCCGCAACAACCACCCACCGCCCCCACTCCAAGACGGCGGACGAAGTCCTCCAGCTGCACTCCCATGTCGATGGCGCCCAACGGGAAGTGGGCCCGCCCCGCGACGTTGGCGGGAATGCCCGCGTTGGGGATGCACGCAACCGGCACGGAGCTGCGGTCCGTGAGCACGCGGATGGCGTCGCGCATCAATTCGGGACCTGTCGAGCAGTTGAGTCCGATGACGTCGACCCCGAGCGATTCGAGGATGGCCACCACAGCTCCGGGCTGGGTTCCCAGGAGCATGGTTCCGCTGGTGTCAAGCAGGCTGACGGAGGCGTGCAGCGGGACGGTCACGCCGGTGCGCGCGAATGCCTCGCGAGAGCCGAAGATCGCCGCCTTCACCTCGAGGATGTCCTGCGCGGTCTCGATGATGAGCAGGTCGCTGCCGCCTTCGATCAGTCCCTGCGCCTGTTCGGCGAACGCCTCCACGAGCTCGGCGAACGTGATCTTGGACAGGGTGGGATCGCTGGACGACAGTAGGTATCCGGTGGGTCCCATGCTTCCCGCCACGAAGCGTGGCTTCTCGGTGGTGCTGTACTCGTCGCAGAGGCGCCGTGCCAGCGCCGCTGCCTGCCGGTTCAGCTCGAGGGTGTGCTCGGCCTGTCCCCATTCAGTCAGCCGCAGACGGGTGGCCTGGAAGGTGGCCGTCTCCACCACGTCGCTGCCCACCTCGAGGAACGAGCGATGGACCTTCTCCACCAGGTGCGGCGCGTGCAGGACAAGTCCGTCCATCCAGCCTTCCAGTGCCGGCCCCCCGAAATCAGCGGCGCTGGGGTCGAACGACTGCAGGCCAGTTCCCATGCCACCGTCAAAGACGAGGACACGTTGACTGAGCGCTTCGAGAAATGAGCGGCGTTGCACCGCCGGTTGCTGGGACATTCCCTCTCCTGTGAGTTCGCCTGATTCTACCGGCGAATTCACTTCTGACGGCCACGGGGTCCAACATGGCCGTGCTACGCTGGCTCGAGAGTGCGGGTCGGCCCGCACCATCTCGGGGAGATCCTCTTGGCACGACGTCCACCTCGTCCCGGCGGCGCACGCCGTCGCGGCCCCGCGCGCCGTCGCGACCCCGCGGCCGCCGCCGTCGCCGCCGAGGCCAAGGAGGAGACGATCGAGATGGATGCCACCGTCGTCGAACCGCTTCCCAACGCGATGTTCAAGGTCAAGCTGCTCACCGGCCAGGAGGTGCTCGCCTACAC
>DAINCY010000058.1:0-10692 GCA_036732145.1 Candidatus Dormiibacterota bacterium | reverse complement strand
GAGTGCGACAACGGGCGGTGCAGGTTTGTTCCGGCAATCGCCTCGTCCGCCTAGCCGCAGCGGAGTCGTCATCCAGTCCGACGCCCACATGCCAGACTCGCGCCGACATGGCCCTGGACATCACCGACGAGCGTGTCGCAGCCGCCGCGGCGAAACTGCAGGACGGCGGATGGAGCTTCTCAGCCCGCCAGCTCTACTACGCGGTCTGCGCCGAGGTTGAAACTGAGCCAATCCGCATCGCCTCCGGTGAGGTGGGCCTTGGAGTCCTACTGATCCTCATCGGAGCGATCACCGGTCAGCGAATCATTCTCGAGATCCTCGGTGCCATCGGCCTCGTGCTGGTCGTCGTCGGGGCGGTCACCCGTGTCCGGGAGAGGCGGCCGCCTCCGATGGTCCGGTTGCTCGCCATCTCCCACCCTGACTTCGAGCACCGCTTCGTCGCCGGCCACCACGACTATCCGGGTCTGCTCGACTCTGCCCCGTCCCCGCCGCCTGCGCTGGGGGGGGCGCTGGTAGTCTGCGACCGCGCCGAGACGGCTGCTGTTCTCGTCGCCAACCGTCGCCACATCGGCGACATCGCGGTGATCACCCTGGCCGAGCTTGACGGCAGCCTTTCCGGCCGCCGCGTGATCGCGCTCCACGACTGCGACCCGGCGGGCTGCGCGCTCGTCGCCGAGCTTGGCGACCGAGGTGCAGATGTGGTAGACGCGGGGATCAATCCCCGCGAGCTGTCCGGTCGCCGGCTTCAGCTGCTCGAAGGAGCTCCGGCACGGCTGCCCCGCGATCTGTCGGGCCACCTCGCCACGGCCGAGACGGACTGGCTGCGATCGGGAAGGCGGCTGGAGTGCGCCACCGAGACTCCAGAACAGCTGGGCCAGCGCGTGCAGGCTGCCCTGGCCTCCATCAGTGCGGGAGCGCCGCTCTGACCTGCGCGCCAGGCTCGCTCACGGAGTCACGCACGCGCTGACTTCGAAGTGTGAGACAACCGTCTCGCGCTCGACCAGGAAGCGGTCATCCTCGGGGTAAAAAACCGCCAGGTCAGGCTGTGGGCCCGCGAATTCTGCGATTGCCTCCATCGATTCCCACAGCGTGAACATGACAAACTCGGCCTTTCCTTCGACGTCACGCCGAAGCATCCACACCCCCTGGTTCCCAGGAACGCGCGCGTAACCGGCGACGCCGGTCTCCTTCAGGTACTCCGCGTACGCGTCTCCGTCGGCCTCTGCGACTGCACCGCGCCAGATGCGCGCGATCATGTTGTCTCCTTCGTGACGGTGATGGGGGGTCGAACTGGTGCACGATTGCGCGCAGTCTAACGGGGGTACTGCGCCTCAATCGCCGCTCTGGACCGCAGGCCCGCGGGCGCTCTGCTCACGTCCGAATCGTGCAAGACGCCATCGCCTGAGCTCGCTAGCATGGTCCGCATGAAGTTGCGCCCCGCAGTTGTTGAACTTGTCGTATCGGACATGGCCACCACCCTGGCCTTCTACCGCCGCCTCGGCCTGAAGATCCCGCCAGAGTCCGACGGGCAGCCTCACGCGGAGGCCGAGCTCGGCGGCGGAGTGCGCCTGGCCTGGGACACCGAGGCCACCATTCGATCGTTCGACCCGGGTTGGTCACCCGCCAGCGGAGGCGGCCACCGGGTCGCGCTCGCCTTCGCCTGCGACAGCCCCGAAGAGGTCGACGCCGCGTGGGCTGAGATCACCGGAGCCGGCTATCGCGGCCACCTGGCACCGTGGGATGCCTTCTGGGGCATGCGCTACGCCGTTGTCCACGATCCCGATGGCACGCCGATCGACCTGTTCGCCCCTCTATCCGGCTAGCTCCCGAAGCAGCCCGGTCGGCGTCGTTCCCGCCAGCGCACGCACCTCTCGCGAGAAGTGCCCCTGGTCGGCGTACCCGCAGCCGACGGCGACCTGCGCGAGTGACGCGCCGGCCCGGGCCTCGTCGAGGGCTCGGCCCAGCCGGAGCACCCGCGCCAACCGCCGCGGTCCGTAGCCGAAGACAGGCAGGCAGCGCCGGTGCAATTGCCGGGCGCTGAGCCCCAACCGATCGGCGACCACCGCCACGGGCATGCCCGCAGCCGCCATGGCGATCACGCGCCGCCCCAGCGGATCTGCGCTGCGAGAGGCGCTCCGCTCGACCGCCCATGCCTCCATCGCCGCCACCGGGTCCGCAGCGACCCGCTCGGCCAGCACCCGGGCCTCGCCGGCGGGCCACAGCTCCCCGAGGTCCGGGGCTTGGTCGAGTACCTCATCCGCCGGCACGCCCAGCAGCGCCGGTCCGGTTCCGCCCGAGAAGCGCAGGGCGACGTAGGAGGTGCCCGCGCCGCTCTGGTGCCAGCGGGCAGTCAGGTCCGGGCCGGCGACGAAGAGGCGGCGTCCGTCCCACAGAAGGTCCATGCAACCGTCGGGCAGGATCCGTAACGGCTTCGGAGCCGGCCCCACGGTGCGCCCCCAGAGCACAGCGCCGGGACGGAGCTCGGGCGCTCCCAGTAGGTCATGGTCTGATCATGCCGCCGAGGGCTGCGGCCCGGGGCGATGGTCATTCGGCGACCGGGGGAGGGGACCGGCCGGGGACGGGCGAAGCGTTGATGATCGATGTGGTCGTCTCGCCATATGCGAGAAAGCGGTCGAGCAGTTCGCCGAGGACATCGATCGAGCGCAGATGAACCTTCAGGTAGAAGCAGTCCTCGCCGGTGATCCTGTGACACTCGGCGACCTCCGGAATCTGCGCTGCGAGTTCCTGAATCCGACGCAGCTGGCCACCCACAGGCTTGACGCGAACGATCGCCGTCAACGGGTAGCCGAGTGCCCGTGGATCGATCTCAGCCCGGTAGCCGGTGATGACTCCAGCGTGCTCAAGGCGCCGGACGCGCTCGGCCACAGCCGGGGAGGACAGATTGACGCGCCGGCCCAGTTCCGCGAATGGAACCCGGCCGTCACTCACAAGCTCGCCGATGATCTTACGGTCAATTTGATCAAAACTCGCTGCTTGATTAGGCAATGGGCGCGAAAGTCCGTTGTTCATATGGTGGACTAACCATAACGCCTTGGATCATGTCTGTGCTTTCCAAATGCTCCGGGCTACCGTGTAGCCATGGCCAAGACAGTCGACGGCGCCGCCCAACCGGGAGGCCGGATCTCGGTGCTCTCGGACTCCGTGCCCCCCCACGCGTACTTCGCCGGCAGCGCCATCTTCCATTACCTCGGCCCCTCGTTCGCGGTGCTTCTCTTCGCCCGGGTGGACGTCCTCGGGGTTGCATGGCTGCGCATCGCGTCGGCAGGGCTGATCTTTGCGATCTGGCGCCGGCCGTGGCGCAGGTTCGTCGGCCTCGACCGCAGGGGCCAGGTGCTGATCGTCGGCCTTGGTGCGGTGTTCGCGCTCATGAACGTCTGCTTCTACATCTCCATCAATCGCCTGCCGCTGGCGACCGTCGCCGCCATCGAGTTCATCGGGCCGATCGCGCTCGCAGCCATCGGCGCCCGCGTCGGACGCAACTTCGCTGCCACCGCTGTCGCGGCGGCGGGCGTGTACCTCCTGACACACGTCCGCTTCCTCGGACAGCCGCTGGGTGTCGGCTTCGCCATTGTCAACGCGGCGCTCTTCGCCCTCTACATCGTCCTCGCGCATCGCGTCGCACGACGCTCGGCCATGGGCGGAATCGATGGCCTGGCCGCGGCGATGATGTTCGCCTTCGTCTTCGTCTCGCCGATCGGCCTCCGTGGTGCCCTGCACGCCTTCGGCGACCCGCTGGTGCTCGCTGCCGGAGTGGGCGTCGGAGTGTCCTCCTCCGTGATTCCCTACGTCTTCGATCAGTTGGCCATGACGCGCCTACCTCGCGCCACCTACGCCTTGTTCGTGGCTCTTCTGCCTGCCACGGCGACGGTGATTGGTGTGGTCGTTCTCCGTCAGTTCCCTTCGCTCCCCGACCTCGCCGGCATCGGTCTTGTGATGCTCGGCGTCGGCCTGCACCGCCCCGACCCTGGCGTGGTTCATTCACGGGCCGAGCGACCCTCGGCCAGTCCTGCGACGGCGCACAAGAAGCAGGTGCGATGAGGTGGTCATGCTGGGCCACTCATGACCGCTCGCCGAGCGACATCCGCCTAGAACTTCACCTGCTCAGAGTCTCGCGCTCCCACCAGGATGGCCATGTTGCCGACCGGATGGCGGTTCTCGTACATGAGCTGGTGGGCGAGGCCGATGTCGTCGAAGTCGAAGGTGCGACGCAGGCAGGGGTCCACCTTGCCGGCGATGACCAGCTCGTTGAGAGCGGACGCCTGCTGGTCGTTGGCGAAGTGCGAACCCTGGAGGCGCTTGCTGCGCATCCACAGGTAGCGCAGATCGACCGCGGCGTGATACCCGGTGGTCCCGGCGCAGATCACCACCATGCCCGCGTTGTCACACACGAAGATGGAGGTGGGGATGGTTGCCTCGCCCGGATGTTCGAACACGATCCGGGGGTTGCGTCTCTCCCCGATCACGTCCCAGATCGCCTTGCCGAAAGCGCGCGCTCCTGCTGCCCACTCGCCGTACGCGTCGTTGTCGCGCCAGTCGGGGGGCGGCCCCCAGTGGTCGAAGCTCTTGCGGTCGATGTAGCCGGCGGCGCCGAGACTCACGCAGAACTCGCCGCGCTCCGCGCCGGAGGTCACCGCCACGGGGATGGCTCCGCGTGCGCGCACGATCTGGATCGCCTGGGAGCCGAGCCCGCCGCCGCCGCCGTACACCAGGACCACGTCGTTCTCACGAACGGTGTGCGGCTCCCAGCCACAGAGCATCCGGTATGCGGTGGCGCCCACCAGCATGTACGCGGCCGCGGCCGCCCAGCTGAGTTGCGGAGGTTTGGTCACCAGTTGGTGCGCCTGCACGCGAGCGAACTGAGCGAAACTGCCCCAGTTGGTCTCGTAGCCCCAGATGCGCGCGCTGGGAGCGGTCATGGGATCCCCACCAGCCAGGATGAACGGATCCGCGAGGTCCCACTGACCACAGTGCACCACCACCGGGTCACCAACCCGCACGGTGTCCACGCCCTGGCCGACCGCGTACACCACGCCGGACGCGTCGCTGCCGCCGATGTGGAAGTTCTCGGTGGCGCCCGACTTCCTCCGCGCGGCGATCACATCCACCGGGCGGCCGAGGGCAGCCCACACGTTGTTGTAATTGACCCCGGCAGCCATCACGTACACGAGCGCTTCGCCAGGCCCTGGGATGGGCGTGGGGATCTCCTCAACGGCGAATGCGTCCTTGGGGTCGCCGTAGCGCTCCGGCCGGATGACCTGCGCCAGCATGGTGGGCGGCACCTCGCCGATGGGCGGGGGCACCGTGAGGCGGCTGCTGTCGGTCACCGATCACCCTCCCCAGGACTGAGCATGGAGGTGGCACCTTACACGGGCGGACCTGCGAGCGCGTCGTCGCTCAGCGCCGGTGGCGCGTCGGTTGCGCGGCCCCTGTAGCCCCACACCTGAGGGTAGGCGACCGCGGAAAGGGCCAGCCCGACGAGGCAGAGCACGCCACCGGACACCACCGACACCCGCGCCGACGTCGTCCCTGCGATCACGCCTGCCTCGAGGTCGCCGAGGAAGGGGCCGCCCACCACCACCATGAAGTAGGTGGCCGTGATCCGGCCACGCAGCTCGTCGGGCGTCAGCGTCTGCATGATTGCTGTGCGACAGATCGCGCTGACGGAGTCGGCGGCGCCTGCAATCGCAAGCAGCACCAACCCCACCCAGAGAGCGGTCACGAAGCCGAAGGCGATGATGGCCGTCCCCCACAGGGCGATACACCCGACCACGACGCGCCCCATCCGGGTGGAGCGCGACAGCCACCCCGTGCTGAGCGCGGCCAGCACCGCACCGGCCCCGGGCGCGGCGTAGAGGTAGCCGAGGCCTTGAGCGTTGGTGTTGAAGGTGGTGGCTGCGAGCACCGGGAACACCGCCCGCGGCAGCCCGAAGATCATGGCACTGAGGTCCATGGCGTAGCCGCCGATGATCACCGGGCGACGGCGAACGAACGCGAACCCCCGTCTCAGCGCGGACAGCATCGGCTCACGGGCAGTCGAATGCGGCGGCTGCGGGGGCAGCAGCCACACCGCCAGGAGCGCGGCAACGAAGCTGGCGACGTCGACGAGGTAGGCGCCCGCGAGTCCCAGGTGCGCGATGATCAGCCCGCCCAGCGCCGGCCCCGCGATCAGGGCCACCTGGAACATGGCGATGTTGAAAGACAGCGCTCCTGGCAGCCGCTCGGGGGAGACCAGGTTGGGCACGATGGCCGTCCGGGTCGGCGAATCAAGGGCAGCGACGGCCGCAGCCACCGCGACAACGATGAACACGAAGAAAACCGGCGTATGGCTGAGGGCGCCCAGCAGGAGAGCGAGCGAGCACAGGCCGAGCAGCGCCGAGGTGACCAGCAGCAGGTGGCGCCGGTCGACGCGGTCGGCCAGGCCACCGAGGGCGAGCGAGGTGCTCACCAGCGGCACCACCTGGGCAAGGCCAAGGAGACCGACCAGCACTGGGGAGCGAGTGCTCGTGTACACCTGGTACGGGACCGCCACCACGGTGATCTGCCGTCCCACCAGCGAGACCAACTGACCGGCGCTGAGCCGGCGGAACGCCTTCGATTCCCGCAGCGCGCCGATGTCGACGGCGACACCGGTCAGAGCCACGGACAGGCGTCGGGCTCTGCTCGGCACCGCCACAGGATATCCGCGCGATCGCTCGGCGCTGGGTCAGCTGACCGGCGTGACCGCTGAACACCTGCCTTCCTCGCCCTGGTCGCGATCCGTCCGCGCCGTGACGGCGGCTATCGCCGCGTGGTGACAGTGCTCACCCAGTGATGGCTTCGACGATCTCGGAGCGCAGCCCCGGGTACTTGGCGAGACAGTCACGCCGCTCCGCGCGCAGCCGCCCGACGATGGTGTCGTACTCCTCGAGGCGGCCGGTCCGCTCGTACAAGCGGCGCGGCTGGAGGATCTCGACATCGTCGATGCCCGGCACCGAGGTGCCCACCTCGTAGCCGAAGTCGGGATCGACCTCCCACTCGATGGTGCCCTCGGCGATCGCTTTGACCACCGCGCTCGAGTGGGGAATGGAGACCTTCTTGCTGTTCTCATTGGCGGGGGGACCGCCGACCCGACCGGTGTTGAGCAGGAAGACCTCGAAGCCGCAGCTGTCGAGCAGCTCGAGGAAGCGGTTGCCCTGCTGCTCGTCGCGCAGTGGGAAGAACGGGTTGGTGCCGGGCACGCGCAGGGACTTGCCCGCTTCCTCCTTGCCGCCCGCCGATGTTCCCTGCGTCTCCCCGAGCATGAAGTAGGCGGCCGCCTGCTCCCTGCTGAGTCGGGCCACCGCGGGGATGATGTTCTCGTTGCGGTTGAGGATGAGCAGCTGGTTGACCCGCGCCACGTCGCGGGCGTCGCGGTGCCAGCCGAGCGCGTCCATGCGGAACACGGAGCGGCCGTTCTGGGTGTACGCCGTGTCGAAGAAGTCGACCGTGCCGTCCGGTGTCATCGAGACGTTCTCGAGGTAGGCCTCCGGTTGGCAGACGGCGCGGTGAATGGTGGGCTCGTCCTTGGGGTCAAGCCCGAAAGTTTTGGCAAAGCAGCCGTTCTCGGTGGCCACGATGTGGCCGTCGGGATAGAGAGCCACGAAGTCGTCCTGGACGGGCTTGGAGTCGTTCTGGCGGGTGAAGGTGGTGGTCGTCTTGCCCGTCCCCGAGAGGCCGACGATGAGCATCGACTGCTCGCCCCGTGCGGTGGGGATGACCTTGCAGCCGGCGTGCATGGCGAGCCCACCCTGGTCGAACGTGAGCTTGCTCCACATCCTCAGCCCGCCCTTCTTCGATTCGCCGAAGTAATCGCTGTTGAAAACGCGAGTGATCCCCTTCTCGAGGTCGACCGCGATCAGGCGGTTGTCCGGGTAGCCGCGGGCCTCGAGCGACGGCGTGTCGATGACGGTCAGCTCCGGGTCCCAGTTGGCGCCGCCCTGGCCGTCGTTGTCGAAGTACAGCCAGCGCTGCATGCCGGCGACGTTGGCAAAGGCCGCCTCGATGAAGAGACGGGCGCGGACGCGGCGCTGCGGATCGTTGCCGATGTAGCCGTCGACGACAACCATGTCGCGATCGCGGATGTGCTCATCCTGGAGCTCGGCGACGTCGTGGCCGACCTGACGGGAGAGCGTCTGGTCGGTGTGCTCCTCGGGAGTGTCGGTGATGATGTAGGTGCTGCCCTTGCTTCGTGCGACCACCTTGGTCTGCACGTTGTAGTTGTCGAACTCGGTCAGCCGGGCGTTGGGCATCTGAGCGGTCAGCTCGCGCAGCTCCTCGGGGCTGGGATTCCAGCGGATCGAGGCCGCCGGCGGCAGCGTGACACGCGGGGCTTTGAGAACGTCGGTCATGACTCCTCCAGTCCCTGACCTCGCAGCCCTTCCAGGCGCAGCGGGCAGCAGGCGTCGGCCAGGTGGTTGACGGACGGTGAGCATATCAGAGGTGATCAGAGCCCCCCGACGGGGACCTGACTTGTCGCACGAGCAGCGCCACGGGCGGTCTCGGGTTGTACGCTCCCCCCTGATGACCCAGACAGCCGCTGCAGCGTCGCCGGACAGCGTCACCCGCCGCGACACATCGTGGGTCTGGTTCGACGGCCAGGTATGCCGGTACAACGAGGCCAAGGTGGGTCTTCTCACCCACGGGCTCAACTACGGGACAGGCGTCTTCGAGGGTATCCGGGCCTACTGGAACGCCGAGCGCGAGCAGCTCTACACGCTCCGCATGCCCGAGCACTTCGACCGCATGCGCGTCAACGCCCGCATCCTCCAGATGGAGGTTCCGCTGTCCACGCCCGAGCTGTGCAGCATCACCCACGATCTGCTCAGTCGCAATCGATACCGAGAGGATGTGTACATTCGCCCGCTCATCTTCAAGTCGGCGGAGATCATCGGCGTGAAGCTGCATGACGTCCCCGACAGCTTCGCCATCTGCACGGCCCCGATGGGCAACTACATCGGCACCTCGGGGATCCGCTGCCTGGTCAGTTCGTGGCGCCGCATCGACGACACCATGGTCCCGGCGCGCTCCAAGTGCACAGGCATCTACGTCAACAGCGCCTTGGCTAAATCCGAGGCGCTCCAGGCCGGCTTCGACGAGGCCATCCTGCTGACCATGGAGGGGCACGTCTCTGAGGGGAGCGCCGAGAACATCTTCATCGTCCGCCAGGGCGTCCTGTACACGCCCCCTCCGAGCGACAACATCCTCGAGGGGATCACCCGCCAGGGTCTCATGCACCTGGCGCGCGAGGAGATGGGGCTCGAGGTGGTGGAGCGCTCCATCGATCGCACCGAGCTCTACACCGCGGACGAGGTTTTCATGTGCGGCACGGGGGCCCAGGTGGCCCCGGTCATCGAGATCGACAGGCGCCGCATCGGCGACGGCGAGCCCGGCCCGGTCACGCTGCGAATTCAGGACATCTACAACGGCGTTGTCAGCGGCGGCAACGACAAGTACGGGGAGTGGCTGTCACCCGTCTACGGATAGACAGGGGGCGGGCAGATCGCGACCCCTCGGGATTGGTCCTAGCGGGTCAGGCCCACCGCTTTCGCGCCAGCCATACGGAGGAGGGAGCGGACCCTTCGGCGCGGGTCCTCTCCCAGCTGGTCGAGCGCGATGGTGGCGCTGAACACCTCGCTGCCCCCCCTCACAGATCCACACACCGCGATGCACGGCACCCGGGCCCGTCCCGCCCGGGCCGCCACCTCCGCCGGTGCCTTGCCGGTGGCGGTCTGTGAGTCGAGCCGGCCCTCTCCGGTGATGACCAGCGCGGCACTCGACAGCGCCTCCTCGAGGCCGACCTGATCGCACACCAGGGCGGCGCCTCCGATCAACCGGGCGCCCAGCGCCGCCAGGCCGAAGGCGGCCCCTCCCGCCGCCCCCGCTCCAGGCCGGCCGGCCAGCCCCGGTAACCCGGCCGCGTGCTCGACGAGGTCGGCGAGATGGCGGAGGCCGGCGTCGAGCTCCACGACCTCGGCCTTGTCGGCCCCCTTCTGAGCGGCGAACACGTGGGCGGCGCCTCCCGGGCCGTAGAGGGGGCTGCGCACGTCGACGGCGACCTCCACCGGGGTGTGGCGCAGGCGGCCGTCGAGGGAGGAGAGGTCGACCCGCGCGATCGTCGAGAGTGCCCCGCCGCCGGGGCCGACCGTCCGGCTGCGGACGTCGAGAAGCCGCGCGCCGAGGGCCGCCATGAGCCCGATCCCTCCGTCTGTGGAGGCGCTGCCGCCGACACCGACGATGATCCGGCGGGCCCCGCCATCGAGGGCGGCGGCGATGAGCTCACCGACGCCTCGACTGGTGGCCCTCAGCGGATCGCGTCTAGCGCCGAGCAGCCGCAGCCCGGCGGCCTCGGCCATCTCGACGACCGCGACATTCTCGCCAATCCAGCCGAGGCGGGCGAGGCGAGGCCGTCCCAGCGGCCCGGTGACGCGCACCGGCTGGATCCTTCCTGCCGCGCCCGCCACGCCGAGAAGCACATCGAGGGTGCCGTCGCCCCCGTCGGCGACGGGCAGCCGGCGCGCCATCCACCCCGCGTCGGCAACGCCGAGGGCCAGCGCGCGAGCCGCCGCTGGGGCGGACAGCGTGCCCTTGAAGGCGTTGGGCGCGCAGACGGCGAGCGGCGGAGCTGCGCCGCCGCTTGTCAGCACCGCGCTAGAC
>DAINCY010000057.1:3530-10869 GCA_036732145.1 Candidatus Dormiibacterota bacterium | reverse complement strand
GCACTGCCACGCCGTGGGTCACCTCCGGTAGACGTCGCGCTGCGCGGATCACAGATCCACCGCGTCGGCGTCGCACGATCACCACGACCGCAGCTGTGCTCCCCGCTGCCGCGAGAACACCACCGGCGATGATCGCCACACGGATCACCTTGCCGGATTGCTCTCCTCGGACGGCGCCCCTACAACCCGTCGGGATGCCGTGATACCAGCGACCGTCATCACTGTCGATGGCATGGTCCAGGGCCTCCTCTGCGGCCAATGGGCCGCCATGGTGGACTTCCTATGGCTAGACATCGGCGTCACCCGGTCGGCAGCTAAGGCGCCTGTCGTCAGCATGGCCGTCCCGACGCCCGGGCGACCATGGCCGCCGCGCCCGCGAGGCTGGCTATTTGAACCCGTAGCGGCCCTCGTGGAAGTCGCCGGTCTCCACCCAGTGCTCGATCACCAGGTCGACCACCGCGTCGTTGACCTCGGAGAGGCCGAGGGTGCGAGCGTTGCCCTCGACCGCCTCGAGCACCTGACCGCGCACGAAGTCGGGGATGCGTTCGAAGCGCCCCCGCGCGGAGTCCGTCCAGGGAAGTGCGTCGCGGTCCCGCTCTTCGATGTCATGGGAGACGCGGCCCCATAGCTCGTACTTGACGTCCATCTCGGCCGGGGTGATCGTGGTTCCGAGCCCCAGTTTGCGGGCGGTCCACTCGACGCGCCAGCGCGTCAGGTCCCGGCAGAACTCCGGGATCTCGGCAAGCCGCGCCTCCGCCTCCGACGTCCAGCTGAAGATCACCTCGGTCCCGGTGCGTTCACTGAGCGGGTGTCCGTAGCCGAGCTTCTTGCCCAACGTGCGCACGAACAGGTCGGTGATCTCCTCGACGCGATCGCGCTTAGCCCGGGCTTCCACGACGCGTTCGGCCATGGTCGCGGCGCGATCCGGTGCGATGCGGCTCACTGCGGCGCGGTCGCGTCCAGTCGCGGCCGCCCGATGGGCGTCCGCGGTCCAGCTCACCGGCGGATGAGCGGCGCCCGCGGGTACCGGACAGCCGGCCTGGCCGGGGTCGTGCGCGACCGGACAGCGAAGATCCCCAGCCGGGTCGGCCATCGGTCACCTCCCACGTGGTCGTCGCGCTCGAGGCGATTCTACGCGGAGGTCGGCGGCTGGCCGCCGTTCACATCGGGCGGGCGACCCCGCTCGCTATCATCGAGCCTGCGGTCACGAGTGGCGCTCCGGATGTCGCCGGTCCCGTCGCGCGGGGCGGTCGGCGTTCCATCTGCATGGCAGGGAGCGGATGTACTCCACCCTCTACGTCGCCCTCGACAACTCCGAGCACTCGGACACCGCCAGCACGGTTGGCCTTGAGCTCGCGAGGGCCTTCGATGCCCGCGTGATCGGTATGCACGTCTACGCAGCGAGGATGCACGACTACCGCTTCAAGCAGATGGAGTACACCCTCCCTGAGGAGTATCAGGATGAGGCTGAGCTGCTCCGCCAGCGGCGCATCCACGACAGTCTGATCACCACTGGGCTGGAGCTGATCAGCGACAGCTACACCGACGTGCTCCGCTACCGCTGCCTAGAGCGCGACGTGCCATTCGAGGCACGCATGCGCGACGGCCGCAACTGGGAGGAGCTCGTCGCCGACATCGACGAAAGCCCCGATGTCGACCTGGTGATCATGGGCGCACTCGGCACCGGGGCGGTCAAGGAATCCCAACTCGGCAGCGTCACCGATCGAGTCGCGCGTCGCATTCGTCGTGACCTGCTCATCATCCGCACCGTCGGCGAGGCTGCGTCCGACGGCGGGATCTTGGTCGCGGTCGACGGGTCGCCCCAGTCGTTCGCCGGTCTGCGCACCGCGTTAGCCCTGGGCAAAGCGCTCAGCAAACGGGTCGAGGCCGTTGCCGTGTATGACCCGTATCTGCACTATGCAGTCTTCAACGGCATCGTCGACGTGCTCTCCGAGAAGGCGTCGAAGATCTTCCGCTTCAAGGAGCAGGAGGCCCTGCACGAGGAGATCATCGACACCGGGCTTGCCAAGATCTACGAGTCTCACCTCCGCGTCGCCCGCGCCACCGCGGCGGAGGACGGCGTCGACCTGCCCATCACCCTCCTCGACGGAAAGGCGTTCGAACGGGTGCTGCGACATGCACGCGAGACGCGCCCGTGGCTGCTGGTATTGGGCCGCATCGGGGTGCACTCCGACGCGTCGATGGACCTTGGAAGCAACACCGAGCAGCTTCTCCGGCTCGCCCCCTGCAACGTTCTGGTCAGCAGTGGCAGCTTCACGCCGCCCATCGACGTTCGCGCCGATGCTTCGGTGGCGTGGACGCCCGAAGCGGAGGATCGGATGGCCACCGTCCCAGCGGGCGCCCGCGGGCTGGCGCGAACGGCCGTATTGCGCTGGGCGATGGAGCGCGGTCACAGTGTGGTGTCGTCTGGAGATGTCGCGGTCGCGCTCGACGAGCTGATGCCATTCGCGCGGACCATGCGCCGGATCGCCGAGACGGCGGCGGCGGTGGACGGTGCCGAGCGCGCCATGGTCGAAGAGCCTCCGCTGGAGGATGCGCGCGCGGTCTGCAGGACCTGCGGATACGCCGCCCGCAGCGACAGTCCGAAGCGATGCCCGGTGTGCGGCGGCGAGGCGGCCGGATTCGAACGACTCGACAGCGACGCCCTCCGCGCGGCAGCCAGCGGCGAGGGCGACGCGGCGCAGACCGCCTTCGACGGCGCCAAGCTGGGCTGGACGGTCGAGGCGCGCCGTCTGCTCCAGCAGTTGCCGGCCGGCTATCTGCGCCGACGCGTCAAGGCGATCGTCGAGAAGCATGCTCGGACGCGCCGGTTGCCGGCAATCACTGCCGAGGTCGCTGAGCCGTTCGTTGCACCCGAACTCGATGCCCTCGATGAGAACGCCGGACCACATCGCGCGCCCATCGGCGTGGAGCGCCACACCGGCCCGCAGGTGGATCAGCGCCGGCGACTGCCGTGGACGGATGAGGCCGACGATCGGATCGAGCGGATCCCCGCCGGCTTTCTCCGCAACCTCGCCATCGAACGGATCGAACGCCTGGCCATCGCCCTCGGTGCCCCCCGAGTGGGTATGCTGCATGTCGAGGCGGGGATCGCCGAGGCTCGAGCGCGCATGCAGCGCGATGGTGGCGCGTCCGCCGATGCGGGTTCGTCGGGTTGTCCTGTCAACGCCGAGCAGAGCGGCGGCGTCGCCGGCTGCCCCGTGCACCGCGACCCATCGTCGCGGACCAATGCAACGCTGACGGGGGCGACGCGTCGCGGCGGTGGACTCAACGAGATCACGGCCCCGGTGGTCGATGACCTCGGCCGGAGGATGACCGCGCCCTTGCCAGGCGGCTGACGTGCTCGGACTCCAGGTCACCACCCCTGACTTTCCTGGAATCGGCAACAACGTGTCGGTGGGGATCATCTTTCTCCTGCACATCCTCATCGCGGAGTTCAGCCTCGGTGCGATCACCCTGGCCATCGCCGCCGAGTGGCACCATGTTGTGACCGGCGACCCCCGCACCGCCCGGTACGCGCGCGGTCTGGCCAACACCTACTACCTGGTCTTCAGCCTGGGCGCCACCTTTGCAGTGTTTGCGGTGGTGCTTCTCACCGGATTGTGGGCCAACGAATTCGGTCAGCTGGTCAACAAGTTCCTGTGGCTGGTGGCGCTGGCGATCGGATTGTTCATGTTCCTGGCACCGCTGCTGGTCTGGTATCGCAACAGCTTCGACTGGATGGCCGCGCGTCGCCACGCGATTCTTGGAACCGCCGTCTTCGCGTTGCAGACGCTGTTCATGGTGCTGATCGTCGGTATCGACGCGTACCTGATCAGTCCCGTCGACGCCGGCCTCACCGAACCCGTTTTCAATCCCGTGTACTGGCCACTCTTGATCCACAGGCTCATTGGCAACGTCAGCTGGACCGCGCTGTTCTGCGCCGCCTACGCGGCACTGCGGTTGCGCGGGAGTCGCGGCGACGCGCCCGAGCGCTCGTTCCAGTCGTGGGCAGCCCGAGTGAACCTGCGCATCGGCCTTCTCACCGGGCTGCTGATGCCGATCGTGGGGTTTCTGCTCGTCGAGGTCATCCGGCAGAGCGAGCCCGGCTACTTCGAGAACCTTCTCAGTGGCGGAACCGCGACATTCATGGTGGTCCAGGAGTGCCTGGTGGGCGCCATCTTCATCGGGGGCAACATCGCACTAGCCAGCGAAGACGGCGGTGCGCGCGAGTGGTCGATGGGCAGCTGGGGGGCGATCGCCCTCTCGGTGGCCGGGATGACGCTGGCCGCTCTCCCCAGCGCGGTGCTCGGTGGGGACCTGAAGTGGCTGCGTTACTGGGGGTTGGGCACCGCCACCGTGGTCACCGCTGCACACACGCTGTCACGGCTGCGCGGTCGCCTTCACCGGCAAGACGACTCGCTGCTGGTCACCGGCTCGGTCACGCGGATCGGACGAAATGCTGTGCTCACAGTCGGCACGGTCGCTGTGGTCACCTCGCTGCTGATGGGCTTCATCAAGGAGCACGCGCGTGGCGACTACGCGGTGTACGGAGAACTCCGCCAGGTCGACGCTCACCAGCCCTACCACCCCACCCAGAGCTTCTACCCGTGAGCCATCCCGCGCTCGCTCGTGCCGCCCAGTTCCAGGCCGGCGTGTACTACTCGCTCCTCCTGTTCGCCATCCTGTTGTTGATCGTGCTCGCCACCGGGTACGCGCTGGCCGGGATCCGGGCCATGTGGCGCAGTGGGGAGCGAGGCCCGGCCGCGGTCCTCCTGGGGGCGGTCACCGTGAGCTTCCTGGCTCTGGCCGGCATGTACGCGACGGTGATCGGAGCGTTGATCGTCACCAAAGGGGGAGGAGGATCGTGAAGGAGCTGTCCCGCCGCGACCTGATGATCCGCGGCACCGGGCTGGGCATTGGACTGGTCGGGGTAATGCTCAGCGTCCCCGCCATCGGGTTTCTCCTGAGCCCGCTGTTCACTAAGCAGAGAACGACCTGGGTCACCGTCGGCGCCATCGACCACATTCCGGTGAACACGCCGACTCCTCTGCTGGCGCAGGTGCCCGTGGGCACCGGGTACCCCACCCCGCCCGTCCCGCGCGTCGTCTACGTCGTGAAGAAGCCGAGCGGGGAGACTCTGGCATTCAGCAACATCTGCACGCACATGCAGTGCGACGTGCACTGGGATCCGGCCCTCGGAAACTTCCTCTGCCCGTGCCACGGGGGCCTCTACGACATCTATGGGAAGAATGTCGGGGGCCCTCCACCTCAGCCCCTGCCCGAATGGAACAAGCGCTTCCACACCGACGCGCAGGGACGCACCGTGCTGGAGATCGAAAACGTTCTCGATGAGTCGATCTAGCCGATGAGCAGCTGGCTCACCCGCCCTGTCACCACGCGTCTCCGCGCCGGCATGGAGTGGTTCGACGACCGCACCGGTGCCACGGAGCTGCTCCACAAGGGGCTCTACGAGGCGGTGCCGAAGAAAGGGGGCTGGGCCTACGCGCTGGGCAGCGCGACCCTGGCGCTGATCCTCCTCCAGCTGTTCACCGGAATCTTCCTGCTGCTGGACTACGTGCCGTCGGTCACAGACGCGTACAACAGCCTCGACTACCTGCGAAGCAGCGACGCCTTCGGCGCCTGGGTGCGTGGTCTGCATCTCTGGGGTTCGTACACGCTGATCTTCGTGATCGGCCTGCACATGTTGCGGACCTTCCTGTCGGCCAGCTACAAGCGGCCACGAGAACTTAACTGGGTGTCCGGGGCAGTCCTTTTCTTCCTGGTTCTCGGGCTCGCCATCACCGGGGCGATGCTGCCCTGGGACCAAGCGGCGTACTGGACCACCGTCGTGGTCACCAACATCCCCCACTACATCCCGTTCATCGGCGATGGAATTCGTAAGCTGCTGCGGGGTGGCGACTTCGTGGGTCCGATCACCCTCACCCGTACCTTCGCGATCCATATCTGGGTCCTGCCCTTCCTGCTCTTCAGCTTCATCGGTGGCCATCTCTACCTGCTCCGACGCCACGGTGAGTTCGGTGCGTGGGTCAACTACGACACCGATCCGGGCGAGGACGAGGAGAAGCAGATCGGCGAGCGGATCCGCCACGCCGAGCCCCCGTATCCGGTCAAGCGCATCGGCCGCCGCTACGCGGCCCCGCGCGAGACGGTGCCGTTCTTCCCCAACCAGCTCTTCAAGGACGTGGCGCTGAGCACGGCGCTCGTCGCTGTCATCTTCGTCATGGGCCTCATCTCCGGGGCCCCGCTCGATGGGCCTTCGAACCCGGCCACCCTCAGCTACGTGCCCACCCCGGAGTGGTTCTTCCTCCCGCTCGATCAGTTCCTGGTGGTGGCACCGACCAACCCGCTGATCGCCATCGGCATCCTCGGCGTCATCGGACTGGGCGTTGCGTTGATGGTGCTCCTGCCCTTCATCGATCGTTCCCCGGAGCGCCGCCCTCTGCGCCGCCCCGAGGTGATCATCCCGGCACTGTTCATGGCTGTCACGGTGATCTTCTTCGCCGTGCTCGGTATCAACCGGTTGTACAACCTGTGAACGCGCACCTGCTCCTCGATTCCCTCTCGCCGGTCAGCGGCAGCATCCTCACCAACGGAGTCGCGGTCGCAGTCGTGATCCTGGTGCACATCCAGATTGCCACCTTCATCACCGGCTCGACGACCCTGGCTGCGGTCTCCGAGGCCATCTCCATGGCGCGAGGTGACGACCGTCACGAGCGACTCGGTCACATGTTGCTGAAGTCTTGGGTCTACCTCTTCGGATTCGGCTCGGCGACGGCCATCTTCTTCGTGGTCTTCGTGCTCACCGGGCTGTGGGCGATCTTCTGGACCGCGCTGCAGCAGATCACCTTCTGGGTGCTGGTTTTCGAAGCGGCAATGTTCCTGGTCGAGATCGCGCTGGTCTACAGCATGTACGCCAACTGGGAACGGTTGCGAGCGCATCGAGGCGCGCGGCTGGGGTTGCTCGTATTGCTCACCATCACGCTGTGGTGGCAGATGTTCCTGATCGATGTTGTTGCTTCCTTCATGCTCACCCCCAACGGGGGAGACGTCAACCTCTTCAATCAGGTCCTCAACCCGACTCAGCTGCCGCTGACCATCCACCGCACCATCGGCAATCTGGCGTGGTCTGGCGCGGTCCTAGCCTTCGTCGGTGCGTTCAACTATCTGCGCCTCACGCGTCGCTCTGGCGCACCGCGTCCGGACACATCGCCCGCCATGCGCCCGCTCAGATCCATCGGCGCCATGGCGGCCGGTCACCTCGAGGAGAGCCGGCGTACCGAGATCCTCCACTGGGAATGGGTGACGCAATGGGGCG
>DAINCY010000057.1:0-3520 GCA_036732145.1 Candidatus Dormiibacterota bacterium | reverse complement strand
ATCCATCGGCGCCATGGCAGTCGGTCACCTCGAGGCCGAGCGCCGGCGCACCGAGATCCTCCACTGGGAGTGGGTGACGCAGTGGGGCGTGCTGTGGGCGGTGGCACTGACCCTCCTGCAACCGTGGGTGGGCTACTCGTATGCCAAGGAGATCCAACTCCACGCCCACAGCGCCTGGTACACGATGATGTTCGGGGACCTTTCCAACGTCTTTCTTCTGCAGATCTTCCTCCTGGGAGCCGTCTTCGTCCTTGGCTCCCTGTATTTCTGGCGTCGCATGAAGAGTTCAGGCGCGCCCAGGGCTCGCCGGCAACTCTTCCTCGCCATCGTGTTGATCCTGCTCACGCTGCTGGCCGTGCAGCCCGCGTGGTTCGCAGGGACCTATGCGGACACCGTTGCCGCGGGCCTCGACCGGCCCTGGTGGCAGGGCGGCCTCCTCAACCCGATCGGCAACTTCATCCCCTTCAAGGCGAGTGCGCTGATCGGCATGGTGCTGTTCGGGCTGTGGTCGGTGACCTCCTACCTCACCGCACTGTCCCGCGGACACATCAAGCCGGGCGGAAGTGGCCGGGGAGCGCAGCGGGCAGCCCTGCTGCTCGGTGTGGCGATTAGCGTCATGATGATGGTGATGGGCGTCATCCGCGAGCACTCGCGCCAGCCCTATCTGATCAACGGCGAGATCACCCTGCACCAGCAGATCACCAACACGGCGCCCTCCGTGCCGTCCCTGCAGCAGTCGCAGCCGTGAGGATCGCACCCGGAGCGGTGGCGTTGCGCATGCCCATCTTCCAGTCTGCACACGACGAGCTGCGCAGTGCCATCGAACCCCCCTGGCCGCGATGGATGCGAGCTCTGTACCAACTCGAAGAGATGCAGGACGAGAACATCGACGTCGACGCAGAGGAAACGTCAGTGCCCGCCGCATTGGCGGCGCTGGGCTCGCGTCTGCGTCATCGCCTCGAGCTCCTCGCATCGGTTGCTGGAGGCCTGCAAAAGCAGGGCTGGACGTTGCACATCGAGGGCGACACGCTGGTGGCAAGTCGCATCTCCAACCCGCAGCACGCGCTGGAAATGCTCGAGGAAGCAGGGCTTGCCGGGCCGCTCTGCGCGTTGTCCGAGTTGGACGATTCCGGCTGGCCGCGGCTCTATCCCGGGCCGGGGACACGATGAGTGCCACGGTGCTTATCGCCGAAGACGAGCCGATGATCGCCCGCATCCTGTTCGAGAAGCTGACCCGCGAGGGACATGCGGTCATGCGTGTGGCCAGCGTCGCCGCCCTCGCCGAGGCGTTGCCGTCGTGCGACGTGGCACTGGTCGACGTCACCCTCGATGACGATGGCATCGATGCCATGCGACGCCTCGCCGGTGTGGGCACGCTCCCCCGTGCCGGCTGGTTCGCCATGCTGGAGAGCCGCGCAGCCGGCGATGGAGCCCGCGCTGTCGACGCCGGCGCAGCCGGCGTCATCCTCAAGCCCTTCAAGCCGACTGCGGTGGCCACCAAGGTGACCACGCTGCTTGCGGCGGTGGTGCGATGAGCGCGATCGCCGCAGCGGAGGTCGCGGGAATCCGAACGGTGACTGTGGCGAGCGTTGCGGTCAGAGCGCGGGCTGTGGTGCGCCGCTATAGGAATGGACGTGGTGTGGGACCAGTGGACCTCGCTCTGCGGTCTGGCGAGACGTTGGCTCTGATGGGTCGTAACGGCTGCGGCAAGACCACCCTGCTCCGCCTGCTCGCCACGGTGTCGCGCCCGCAGAGCGGCGAGGTGCTGTGGTTCGGCGGCGATGCCAGAGTCGCGCGGGCTCACCTGGGCCTCGCTCTCGATGGTGCACTCGAAGACGCCGGCCTCACCGGGCGGCAGGCGACCCAATTCTGGTGCGCGCAATGGATCGGTGATGGAGCAGAGGTCGCCTCGCGCACAGACGCCCTGTTGCGGCGGCTGGGCCTGGCCGGGTCCGCGGATGAACCGGTGGGTTCGTACTCGTACGGGATGCGCCGCCGCCTGGCCCTGGCCGCCGCTGTTGTGCACCAACCCGCGCTGACGCTGCTCGATGAACCCACTGCAGGGCTCGACCCCGATGGCTGCACGGAACTCGGGCTGCTCATCGCCGAGCGATCGCGGGAGGGGCGCAGCACGCTGATCGCCAGCAACGATCCAGGGTTCGTGGAGTCCGTTGCCGACCGAGTTGCCTTCCTCGAGGAGGGGGTCGTGGTGCGCTGCGCGTCTCCGCGTGACCTGCTCGCAGCTCTGCCGCAGGGACGCGTCGCGGAGCTTGTCGTCGACGGGGTCGGTCCGGTGGAGGCACTGCGGGCAGTCGACGGCGTCCTTGACGCGAGCGTGGATGCCGGCATCGTGACCGTACGGTTCGACGGTGACCACTCCATCGCGGCGCTGGTGGCCGCGGCCGACGCGCCGGGTGGCCGCCTGCGCGAACTGCGTCTGCGCCGCCCCGACCTTGCCGACTGCTTCCGCGATCTCACCGGCCGCGCCCTGCGGGAACGACCGTGATCGGCGACGCCGGCGCCCTGAGGGCGGCGCCGCGGCGGTCGCGCGTGATGCCGCGGACTGTGGCTGCGCGCGAGCTCGTTATCGTCCTCAGCCGGCCGCGCGCGCTGGCCATCAAGGCGGGGCTCCCTCTCGCCCTGGCCATGGTGCTCGTCGCCGGTCATGCACCGACCTTCTGGGCGGCAATGCTCCTCACCGTGCTGGTCGCCATGGTCGGTGCGGTGGGCACGGCTGTGACGGTGAGCCGGGCGAGAGATGCCGGATTCCTGACGCGGCTGGCAGCAACTCCCGGATCAAGGCCGCGGCTGCTGATCGGATGGGTCCTCGCCGCCGCCGGCGTCGATGTGGTCCAGCTGTTGCCGGTGGCCATCGCCGCCGGGCTCACTGGAGGCGGCGGTGCCACCGAAGTCGCGGTGCTAGCCACCGTTCTCGCTGCCACCCTGGTGGTCACCAACGTGCTCGGCTGCGTGATCACCCTGGCTGCGGCGAGCGCCGCTGAGGTACTGCTTGACGTCGTCGTCCTGCTCGCGCCTCTCCTGTACCTGGGCGGCCTGTTCACCGGCGTCCCCGCAGGAGGATGGCGGGCGGTTACGGCTGCGGTGGACCCCTTCAGCCATCTCCACTCCGCCTTCATCGGCATGCTCGGCGGATCCTCGACCTACCCGGGGAGCGCCGACGTCATCGCAGCGCTGGCGGCGGCGCTGCTGGCGATCGCCCTTCTCGCCGGCCTCAGTCGCCGCATCCTGGAACGTGATTGACCGGCCGCGACGCGTGCGACGTGTCGCTGCGTTGCTGGTGAGCATGACCGCGCTGTCGAGCTGTGGCTCCGGCTCTGCCGTTCTCGACGCCGGCGCGCTGGGCCTGCCCTCGCGCACCGCTCCCACCGCCCTGGGCACAGCGACGGTGTCGACCAGTCCCGACGGCGGCATCTACCGCAACCCCGACCACCTCGAGGTCATGCTTGTGGAGCGGCACAACGTCGACGCCGTCGCCGGCCAGCTCGGGGCCGCATCGTCG
>DAINCY010000056.1:0-10970 GCA_036732145.1 Candidatus Dormiibacterota bacterium | reverse complement strand
GCGCGCCTCGCGCGCCGGCTCGGCATTCGCCGAGGTTTGACAGCGCGGGGCAGATGCGACCTCAAGGGGTGAGCGCACCACCTGTGTGAGAACAGGGATCCGCGCCGGGCTCGGCGTTCGCCGCGCCCTGCTAGCATGTCAAGGCTTTGCCCTTGACAGTCACGCACCCGCCCGCTGTCCGTGCCGCCGGCCACGGTCGTCGTCAGCGTCTCCTCGACGTGTACGGCGGACTGCTCACCGACCACCAGCGCGAGGCCTGCCGCCTTCATCTGGACGAGGACTGGTCGATCACCGAGCTCGCCGAGCATCTCGATTGCACGCGCAGCGGGGCACACGACCTGGTCCGCCGAGCCGTTGCCCAGCTGGAACACCTCGAGGAGCGGCTCGGGGTTGCCATCGAGCTGGATCGCCGCGACGCCATCGAAGCTGACCTGCGCAGTCGCGTCGCCATCTTGGAGCGCAGGAGCTCCTGATGTTCGACTCCCTGTCCGACCGCCTCGGCGACGTCTTCAAGCGCTTCTCCGGCAAGGGGAAGCTCAGCAAGGAGGACGTCGAGGCCGGGCTGCGCGAGGTGCGCCTGGCGCTGCTCGAGGCGGACGTCAACTTCAAGGTGGCACGCGCCTTCGTGGAGCGCATCCGCGAGCGCGCGGTGCAGACCGAGGTGCTGGAATCGCTCACCCCCGGCCAGACCATCGTGGCGATCGTCAACGAGGAGCTGACCGCGCTGCTCGGCGGCGAGCAGCGCCGGATCCGCTACCAGCCGCAGCCCCCGACGGTGGTCATGCTGCTGGGTCTCCAGGGAAGTGGCAAGACCACCACGGCCGCCAAGCTGGCGCTGGCGGTGCGCAGGGAGGGGCATCGACCGCTTCTGGTGGCGGCAGACACGCACCGGCCGGCCGCGGCGGAGCAGCTCGAACGGCTCGGCAAGGACAACCAGCTTCCCGTCGCCATGCCGCACGGCAAGGCCAAACCGCCCGAGCTGTGCAAGCGCGGGGTCGAGGAGGCCAGGCGTCTCAACTGCGACGTGGTCATCCTCGACACCGCCGGCCGCCTGCAGATCGATGAGGTCATGCTCGACGAGCTCAGGGAGATCCGCCGTCGGGTCGACGTCCACGACACATTGCTCGTGGTCGACGCCATGACCGGCCAGGAGGCGGTCAACGTCGCCAGGGCGTTCGAGGAGGCGGTCGGCGTTGAGGGCGTCATCCTCACCAAGCTCGACGGCGACGCACGCGGTGGCGCGGCGCTGTCGATGCGCGAGTCGATCGGCAAGCCCATCCTCTACTGCGGCACGGGCGAGAAGGTGTCGGAGTTCGAGGCGTTCGCGCCCGACCGAATGGCGTCGCGCATCCTCGGCATGGGCGACATCCTCACGCTCATCGAGCGCGCCCAAGAGCATGTCGACCGCGGCCAGGCCGAGCAGATGTTGGAGCGCTCCTTCGCGGGCAAGCTGACCATGCAGGATTGGCTGGAGCAGATGCGTCAGGTACGCAAGATGGGCCCGCTGGAAGGGGTGTTGGGAATGATGCCCGGCGGCAAGAAGCTTCTTGCCCAGGCGCAGCAGCAGGGCGGCGCCATCCCCGGTGAGAAGGACCTGGCCCGGATGGAGGCGATCGTGCTCTCCATGACCGCCCAGGAACGCCGCCATCCCGAGGTCATCAAGGGGTCGCGGCGCAAGCGCATCGCCACCGGCAGCGGTACCTCCATCGCGGAGGTCAACAAGCTGCTCAAGGGGTTCGACCAGATGCAGTCGGTCATGAAGATGCTCGGCGGGGGCAAGGGGACCAAGGGAGTGCGAGGCAAGGGCCGGATGCTCCAACAGCTGCGCAACATCGACACCAGTCAGCTTCCGTTGTAGAGGGCCGGTTCACCGGTCACAGAGAAAGGAGAGGTTTTGGTCAAGATTCGCCTGAAGAGGATGGGCGCCAAGAAGCGACCCTTCTACCGGCTCGTGGTCGCGGACTCGCGCAGCCCGCGCGACGGCCGGTTCATCGAGTTGCTCGGCTTCTACGATCCCCTGCCCAATCCCGCCAAGGTTCAGATTGACGCGGATAAGGTTCGGGAGTGGATCGGCAAGGGCGCACGCCCCAGTGACGCGGCGCGCGCATTGCTGGTGCAGCAGGGAATCCTCGCCAAGGTGCCACGGGCGTTCAAGCCGGCGCCCGAGCCGGCGGCCACCTCATCCGGTGCATCCGCGACCCCGGGGGCAGCCGAGGAGGTCGAGGCCGCAGAGGACGCCGCTGCAACAGCAGCTGAGCCGGCAGTCGAGCCTGACCCCGATGCGCAGGTCGATGCCGACGCGGCGGTCGAGCCCAGCGCCTCGGAGGCGGAGCTCACCCCGTGAGCGACTACGCCGACCTGACCCGTTTCATCACCGAGCACATCGTCAGCAACAAGGAGGCGGTCACCGTGCAGTCGCTCCCCAGGGGACGGACCACGATCATCGAGGTCAGCGTCGCCGAGGAGGACATGGGCAAGGTGATCGGCAAGGGTGGCCGCAACATCGAGGCGATCCGCGCCGTCGTGAGAGCGGCGGGGCTCCGCAAACACGAGCGCGTGCAGGTCGAGCTCGCCGACGGGGGGCGGCATGCCTGACAACGGTGCGCCCGCATCAATGGTGGCGACGCCCGCGCTGCTTCGTGTTGCTCTGGTACGTCGTGTTCACGGCGTGCGCGGCGAGGTGCGGGTGCAGACTCTCGGCGGCGACCCGGGTCGTTTCGCCCCGGGGACGCTGCTACTTGGTGAGCGCGGTCGACGCGCCCTGACGGTCATGTCGGCGCGTCCGGTCGATGGGGGCGACATGCTCCTGACCTTTGAAGAGCTGTCCAGTCGCGAGGCCGCGGCGGCTCTCGCCGGCGACTACCTGTGCGTCCCGCGCTCCCAGGCGCGCCCGCTCGGCAAGAACGAGTGGTTCGTGTGGCAGCTGGTCGGGCTGCGAGCGGTCAGCGACGGGGGAGAGGATCTCGGCGTCGTCCACGACATTGAGGAGCAGCCGTCGAGTGACGTCCTCGTGGTCAGCGACGGCGACGTGGAGCGGCGCTATCCGATGGTGCGCGAGTGGGTGCGATCCGTCGACCTCGCCGGAGGGATCGTCGTGGTCACCCCCTGGCCGGAGGACGAGTGATGCGGTTCGACGTCCTCACAATCTTTCCGTCAGTGTTTCCTGGCCCGCTCGCCATCGGCGTGGTTGGACGCGCGCTGGATTCAGGCAGTGTCGAGCTGCACGTGCACGACCTCCGCGAGCACACCAGCGACAAACATCGCCAGGTCGATGACATGCAGTTCGGTGGCGGCGCCGGCATGGTGTTGAAGCCCGAGCCGGTGATCCGTGCGGTGCGCGCGCTGCGCGCCGCCGTTCCGGAATTGCGCACCATCCTGCTCTCTCCCCAGGGGCGCGTCTTCACTCAGGGCGTGGCGCGCGAGTTGGCCGCCGAGACGGCAGTGCTGCTGGTCTGCGGTCGCTACCAGGGTGTCGACGAGCGCGCTCGCGACGAGGTGGGTGAGGAATTGTCGGTGGGTGATTACGTCCTCAGCGGCGGTGAGGTGGGAGCCATGGCGGTCATCGAAGCGACGGCTCGATTGGTTCCGGGCGTGGTCGGCTCACCGGAATCGCTCGGCGAGGAAACCTTCAGCGACAGCACCGCCGGTGGGTTGGAACCCCCGCTCTACACGAGGCCGGCCGACTTCGAGGGCCACGAGGTTCCTGCGGTGCTGCGCAGCGGCGACCATGCCGCAATCAGGGCATGGCGGCAACAGCAGAGTGACGAACAGACCCGGCGGCTCCGACCGGATCTGGTACGGTTGCGCGTGATTCCCGGAGGAAACAAGTGAATGTCATCGACCTGCTCCAGCGCGAGCAGGAGAAGCCGGAGGTTCCGGTACTGCGTTCTGGCGACACCGTGCGCGTGCACGTCAAGGTGGTCGAGGGAACGCGTGAGCGCATCCAGGTATTTGAGGGCGTGGTTATCGCCGTCAACGGCACCACCGGGCTGCACACGAGTTTCACGGTGCGCCGTGTGTCGCACGGTGTCGGTGTCGAGCGCACCTTCCTGGTGCATTCGCCGCGCCTCGACCGAATCGAGGTGCTGCGCCACGGCGACGTGCGCCGGGCCAAGCTCTACTACCTGCGCGAGAAGGTGGGCAAGCGAGCTCGCATCCGCGAGCGCCGCGAACCGATTGGTGGCTCGGCGCTGGTCACGCGCCGGGAGGCGGCCGCTGACAGCGGTGATGTCGTTCTCGAAGACGACCTGAGCGGGGAGATCGGAGTCGATGACGACCTCACCGATCGAGACGAGGAGTCCGTCGAGGTGATCACAGCCCAGGCGATTGAGCCTGACGCGGTCACGGTGGCCGCCGCTGATGCAGCGACCGACAACGGCTGATCGCGGCCGGCGCGCGCCTGAGGCCCTGCCGCCGGCGCGACCGCTGCGCGAGCGAGTCGGCCACGCCGGCGAGCACGCGGCGCTGAGCCATCTCAAGGACCAGGGCTTCCGCATCCTCGCACGCGATTGGCGCAGCCGCATCGGCCAGATCGACATCGTCGCCGAGGAGGGTGACACGCTCGTGCTCGTCGAGGTCAAGGCACGCCGGGGTGTCGCATTCGGGTTGCCCGAGGAGGCCGTGGACGCACGCAAGCGCCAGAAGCTGCGCATGCTGCTCGAGACCTACCGTTCTGCCACCAAACGGCAGAAACAACCCTGCCGGATCGACGTGCTCGGCCTGCTCCTCGACGAGCACCTCGCGGTCACCCGATGCGAGCACATCAGGGACGCTGTCCACGACGACTGACCTGATGGGCCCGGACGTGCGGATCGCACTCCGCGAGTCCCTTGTTCAGGAATCGAAGCCCAGCCCAGCGAGGTCCAGCGCGCGCAGCCACATGTTGCGACGACCGCCGTTGTGGTCGGCGCGGTCCAGCGACCAGCGCGTGAGCTGGACCACGCCGTAGCGAAGCGGCTCCGGGGGAAACGGCAGCGGCCGTGCTCGCACCATGCGCTGCGCCGTTCGCTCTGTGCGCCGGCCTTCCAGGAGATCCAGCATCACCTGTGCGCCAAATCGCGAGGCGCCCACCCCGAGCCCGGTGTAGCCCAGGACATAGGCGACGCGTCCGCTGTGGCTGGTTCCCCAAAAGGCGCAGAAACGACTGCACGTGTCGATGGCCCCGCCCCAGCGATGCGTGAATCGCACCCCGGCGAGCTGCGGGAAGGTGGTGAAGAAATGCCCGGCGAGTTTGTCGAACGTCTCCGCACGCTGGTCGAGTTCGGCGTCGACGCGGTTACCGAAATGGTAGATGGCGTCGTACCCGCCCCAGAGCACCCGCGAGTCCGCGGTCAAGCGGTAGTAGTGGAATTGATTGCCGCTGTCGCTGACCCCCTGCCGGTTGACCCAGCCGATTGACTCCAGCTGGGCTGCGGTCAGTGGTTCGGTGACGAGAATGTAGTCGTACACAGGCAGGATGAACGGCCGCAGCCGCGCCAGCAGCGGGCGATCGGCATTGGTGGCCAAGGCAACGCGGCGAGCCGCCACCCTGCCGTGGGGTGTGCTCAGGCGAATGCTGTCGGGCTCTCCATGGAGAGCGGTGACGGCTGTGTCCTCGTACAGTCGCACACCGGCGTCGAGGCAGGCGCGGCGCAGGCCCCAGGCCAATCGTGCAGGATTGATCAGAGCGGTTCGTCCATGAATCCACAGTCCACCGGCGTACGTTTGGCGATGCCACCTGCTTGCGCATTGCGGCAGCGTCGAGAAGCTCGACGTGGTGGTTGTGCGCCTGCATGGACACGGCCAGCTTGGTGAGCTCATCGAACTGCCACGGCGCCGCCGCCGCGTCGATGAGGCCCGTTCGTTCCATGTCGCAGTCGATGCCCTGCTCACGCACGGTTGCCTCGATGGCGTCGAGGTTCTCGAGGCCGAGGCGGTCGAGCGCGTCCAGCTCAGCGGGGAACCGGCTGAGGCCATTGGCGAACCCGTGGGTCAGACTGGCGTCACAGAAACCGCCGTTGCGCCCAGACGCGGCCGCCGCGGTGCGCCGCGCCTCGAGCACCACCACGTCAAGAGAGGGCTGCTGCTGCTTGGCGAGGAACGCCGACCACAGTCCTGTGAAGCCCGCACCCACGACGGCGAGATCGCAGTCAGTGTGACCTTCGAGCCTGGGCCGAGGGGATGGCGCGGCCGGGTCGTCGAGCCAGAACACGGCAGGGGCCGCGTCGCGCAGGGCAGGGTGGTGCGGCGACCCGGTCACCCTTGCCATTTTCCCAGAGCTCGGTGCCGCCTGCGTGAGATGGCGTCTTCGGCCGCCATCCGCTCACGGCTCGCGGCAGATGCCGGGCAGACCCCCGCGGAGCTAGTTGCCGAGTCCGCTGCTGACGTTCGAGAAGACGTTCTTCAGCTGCTTGCCGAGGGTGGTCAGGACGACAATGACCACCACGGCGATCAGGACCAGAATGAGCGCGTACTCCACCATGCCCTGGCCGTCCTCGCGGTCGTGCTCGAGGACCCTGTTGACGGCCTCTCGGCAGCGGAGGTAAGAGTGGATCAGCACGGGTTGGATTCCCTATGAGAGCGGAATGATGGCACTCACTCTGACCGACCGTGCTGAACACTTCCCGACACCCTGGTCGCGGGCAGCCACACATGCTGTCGCGTTCCGGTGACGGTTGGGTCGGGTTGAGGGCGATCAGCGGGACGGCGGCAGGCCGGGCCGCCGACCTTCAGCAGCACGTGCCCGATCAGCGCCCAGGCTTCAGTAGATCGATACTCGCCTGGTGCCGTACCGCGGTGACCGGTGGAGTGTCGCGAGTGCCCTGATGGTCGGGGTGGCTGCAGTCGTCGTCCTCGTGGTCGGCGTGTCCACGGGCGGGGCATCCGTCGCCACGCCGGCGCCGTCCGCGCCGGTCGACACGGGGCACGGACCGGAGCGCTTGACCCCACCAGTTCCGTCTCTGCGCGCCGGGGCGGCCATCGCCTACGACGCCGTCCGGCACGAGGTCGTGCTGTTTGGAGGGGTCAGCGATAGCCGTTCGAGCCCATCGCTGAACGACACATGGACCTTCCGGGGCCGGCACTGGACCGAGCGGGATCCCGTGACGCGCCCAGGTCCGCTCGACTCTGCCGAGATGGTCTACGACAGCCAGACGCACACGTGTCTACTCGTCTCGTCCGGGCGTGGCGCCGGGCCGGCCGTCACGTGGAGTTGGGATGGGACCACCTGGACCCAGCTTCCCGACGTTCCGTTCGGGGCCGACGAGACCCTCCAGGCGCTCGCCTCCGACCCGACAACCGGACACGCGCTGCTGCTCAGCGTGGTGATCCCGGCCGACGGTCCTCCTTCGACGGCAACGCATACCTGGACGTGGGATGGACATTCGTGGACACTGCGGCATCCTCGGACACCCTTTCCGGCGGTTCCGATTGCCGGCGGGCGGCCGATCCTGGCGAGCATTGGATCGGGCGCGTCGGGCCGCCTCGGTCCTGGGATTCTCGCGGTCTTCGAAAACGGTGATGGCCTCGCGCGCACCTTGGCCTGGGACGGTTCAACATGGTCGCAGGTCGCCGTGGGAGCGACGCCCCCGTACAATCCACTCGGCGCCACCATGGCCGAAGACGCGACAGCTGAGGATGTCGTCCTCATCGGCTTGGGTGATACGTCGGGTGATCCGGGGTCAACGTGGCTGTGGAACGGAAAGAACTGGCACGCGGCAGGACCTGCGCCTCTCATTGATTCGCTCTACGGCGGAACGACGGCCGTGTCGGACAGCGCATCGGCACATGCGGTTGTGATCGGCGAAAGCAGTCCCGACAGCCGGTCCAATCAGTTCGACGTGCTCTGGACCTTCGACGGCCGGGGATGGGGCAGCGACCGGCCTGCGTAGCAGGTCCGGCCGAGGCGGGCCGGCACGTCGTACGACCAACGTCGCAGTGAGTTCCGCACGAGCGTCGGCGACGATGCGAGCACTCGCGAGGGATTGGCGCCGGAGCGGCCCGGTGGGCGACGACGGCCAGGAACTCACGACCGAGGCAATGCGGCTGCATCACCAGGGGGTGGACCATGCCCAGGCGCGTAGACCAGCAGGCGCGGCGCCGGCAGATCGTCGAAGCCGTCTGGAGAGTGATGATGGACCGCGGGCTGGAGTCGGTCAGCCTGCGCCAGGTGGCCGCCGAGGCCGGCGGTTCGGTTGGCCTGGTGCAGCACTACTTCAAGGACAAGGACGAGATGCTGCAGTTCGCTCTGGAAATGCTGACCGAGAATGTCGACGGCCGGATGGCGCGCGGCATTGCCGCGCTGGCCGAGCCGGAGGACCCGAAGGCGCTGGTCCGCGCCCTGCTGATCGAGTTGCTGCCGCTGGACCGAGAGCGGGCGGTCGAGGCACGAGTCGCGTCCACCTTCCTGGCGAGGGCCGCGGTCGATCCACACGTGGCGGCCCACGTCCAGGGCCGCTACGCCGGGGGCCATGAATTCCTCGTCAGGCAGCTGCGCCGCGGCGGCGTCAAGCACCCGACGGAGGAGGCGAACATGCTGTTCGCCCTGGTGGACGGGTTGGCCCTCCACGCGCTGGCCGGGCGTCTTCTCCCCGAAACCACCCTGGACGCCCTGGACGCCGAGCTCGATCGGCTGTTGGACATCGATGCGCCGAGGAGAAGCCGTGTCGACAGCACCGGTCGGCCGGCAGGGGCGCGGGCGACCGCGTTGGTCGCCCGCGAAAGGACCCTGAGAACGGCCTAGCGCAGAGTGATCAGGCCGTCAAGGAGAGGACCGGCGTTGGTGTAGCCACCTTCATAGGTACCAGTTCTGCCGCCACGTTTGGCCGAGCGTGGCGAGCTCACCGTCCACCCAATCCTTCGGTAGCGGATCGAGACCCGCCATCATTTCGGGGCTGAGCCCGTCGTGGCTGAGCAGGTACTTCTGGCGCAGCAGGGCCAGGATGCGGGCGCGCCGCTGTGCTTCCGCCACCTGCGACGCGGGGTCATCGATCTGTCCCTTGCGGTCTTTCCGCAGTCCCGGGAAACGGCGCAAGGACCTTCGACTCTCCACGACGGCCAGGATGCCCGCGACCAGAAGGCACGCTGCAGTGCCACCGACCAGCCAGACGACCCCGCGGTCCTTGAGGGTGGCCGCCAGGCCAACCATCAGCCCGACCCCGATCCCGACCAAGAACCCGACCGCACGATTCATGTGACTCCAGTCCTACCGAGCGTTTCTGCACCGATGGGATGATTGCTCGATTCCGCGTAGGCGCCAATTGTCCGCGCAAGCCAAGTCACACGCCGAGAATGGCGACCAGGACAACCACCCGCCAAGGTTGTTCACTGACGCAGCATGCCCCATCCAGCGGACGCGCGCGGGTCTGACTGACAGCGTCCTGCACGCAACTACACTCCACCGAGTGGAAGCTCGTCTGGCCTTCGTCCATGAGGCCGAACTCCTCCTGGCCGGGTGATGATCCAGCGGCGCCCGGTGGGGCTGTGACTCATGTGCTGTGTGGGCCATGGGATCACGAGGGAGCCTGTCGCTGGCCTCATAACAACGCCATCGACACAACAGCTATCCCCGCCCGGTTCCGCACTCTTTTCGTAGCCCATGCGGCCGATGAGCCGGAAATTCGGGGTCGCATCGACACAGCTCTGCGCGGTGGTGACGGCTGGTCAGTGATGTCGACCGGCCCACGACCGGTCGTCGATACGGAGCGGTCATTGGCCCGGCGGTTGGGGGCTACCGAACCAGGACCGAGCTAGGTGTCGCCGCAGGGCGGGTCGTCCGACAGCGCCGCAGGAACCGCGTCGATGCGCATGGCGCAGGGGCCTCTGGCCGGTGGCGAAAGCGGAGTGCCCACCAGATGAGGGGCGCCTGCAGCGGAAGGCGCAGCCAAGCCACGGCGGCGTGGTTGCCCGGAAAGCGCGCGTCCGGATAGCCGCCATCGACGGCCATTTGCACGTTGGCCGGGAAGACGGCGACGAACAGCAGTGCGGTGGCGTAGGCGCCGACGTGGCGCGTCCTGGGAACGAGGAGGAGGAGCGCACAGCCGATCTCGGCCAGGCCGCTCAGTGTCACCACATCTGATCGCCACCGCGCAAGCGGCGCAGGAACGATCCGCCGGTACGGCTTCGGAACCGCCAGGTGCAGCGTGCCGGATCCCCCGAGAAGGATCGCGAGGCCTGCCAGCGCAAGACGTCTGCGACAGCTCATGGGTCCGACCGTACGCGGCCGAGCGCCGTCTTCGCGGACGGGGATCCAGCTCGCCCACCGCGACCGGCCGGGCACATACACAACGTAGTAGTACTACAATGGCGTAGATGCTCGCCCGCGCCACCGCCTGCAGCGTCCACGGCCTTGCCGGAGTCCCTGTGGTCGTGGAGGCCGATATTGCCAACGGCCTGCCCAACTTCACCATCGTGGGCCTCACGGATCGGGCCATTCAGGAGGCTCGCGAGCGCGTCCGAGCCTCGATCCGCAACGCCGGGTTCGAGTTTCCGGCGCGGCGTCTGACCGTCAACCTCGCCCCCGCCGAGATCCCCAAGGAAGGGACCGGCTTCGATCTCTGCATTGCGCTATAGTTCCCTCTATTAGTCGAAGCCGACGCACCGAAACACCCGGAGGGCCCAGGCGTGGCGATCGCAGTACGAACGGACGCGGAGGGAGCCACGCTGCTCTATGGCAGGGTCTCCGACGACAGAGCCCGGGACCAGGGATCGCCCCGCGCAGGCCCTGGGCCCTGGTCGGACAGCGCGGCTGGGAGGTGGATGAGCGCCGCGACGTGTATCGCGATGATGGGTTCAGCGCCTCGAGGCGAGCCAAGAAGAGGCGCCCGCGCTTCGACGCCATGCTCGAGCGGATCGCTGCCGGAGGCGTCGCCCGGGTCGTGGTGTGGGCAACCGATCGGCTGTACCGCGACCCCAGGGACCTGCTGCGCCTGTCCGACCTTGCCGAGCGCGGCGTCGAGGTGGTCACGGTCACGGGCGGCGACGTCGACCTGAAC
>DAINCY010000055.1:0-11135 GCA_036732145.1 Candidatus Dormiibacterota bacterium | reverse complement strand
GAGGTGACCACGGTCGGCGACTGCCACGGCGGACGCCGGCTCACCGAGATCGATCTCACCGCGGCCTGATTACGGCGCTGCTTCCTGGTGGGCGGCTTGCCGGTGTACCGGGTTCCCCTCGGCGGTGGATTCCCCGGTGGCTTGCGCTGGGTCGTTGCCACGGAATCAGAGTACCGGACCTAACCTTTCGCGTGGATGTCTTCGCCATGAACGTGTCATCGCGTGGCGAATTGGGACGGTCATGAAGATACGGTGACGAAGCCCGAGCCACCTACTTCCGTGTCTATCCTCACCGCAATGGCGGGAGTCTCCACGGAGGTGGCATGAGGTCCCGGATCTCAGCCGCCCTCACCCTGATTGTCGTTCTGGCTGCGGTCCTCGGCGGGCTCGGGCGGACGCTCGACGCCAAGGCCTCCGCCGTACGCCAGGGGATTGACGTGAGCTCGTTCCAGGGCCTGTCCATCGCATGGCACTCGGTGGCCGCGTCGGGGATCTCGTTCGCCTATATCCGAGCGGCCGATGGCGCCGGATACCCCAACTCGCCCGACGGAGCCTTCGGTATCAACTGGCGTGGGGCCACGGCGGCGGGGGTGACCCCGGGCGCATATCTGTTCTTCGAACCCGCCCAGAACCCGGTTGCCCAGGCGAACCTCCTGGTCGCCCAACTCCACGCGGTGGGCTTCACTCACGGCGACCTGATCCCCGCGATCGACGTGGAGACCACAGGTGGTCAGCCGCGCGCGGTGGTGGTGGCGAACCTGCGAACGGTGGTGGACACGGTCGGCGCGGCGATCGGATCGCTGCCGGCCATCTACTCGTCGCCCTCGTGGTGGAACGGCAACATCGGCTCGTCGGCATTCACCCTCGACCCGCTCTGGGTGGCGAACTGGTTCGTCAGCTCGCCGTCGGTTCCGGCCAACAACTGGGGCGGTACCGGTTGGCAGGTATGGCAGTACAGCGATGCCGGCACGGTCCCGGGAATTCCAGGTCGCGTCGACCTCGATCAGGGCGGTACCCGCTCCCTCCCGTACTACGGGTGGCCGGACCCGGTGGCTCTCGCGGCGACCAACGTTGCCAGTGCTCCCCAGACGGTGTCGGATCAGCCGGGCGACATCGACGTGCTCTGGCACGGTACCAACGGCCATCTCTGGACGCTCGGCTACAGGAATGGGGCGTGGCGGACAGCCGCGACCGATATCAATGGTGCTGCCGCTCCGAGCGCGGCGAACCTCGCCACCGATCCCTCGGTGGTGTCCTCGGGACCTGGGCGGATTGACGCGTTCTGGGAGGGGAGTGACAGCAACATCTGGCAGGCGACCTACACCGCGGGGTGGTACGGCAACGGCACGTGGTCGACGCCACGATCGCTCGGGCTGGGGCCGGTCGGATCCGCCCCGGAGGCCGTGTCACCCGGCGCGGGCTTGATCGACCTCTTCTGGAAAGGCGCCGGCAGCGCGGTCTGGGTGGACCGTTTCAACGGCGGATGGGGCGGACCATCTCCGCTGGGTAGCGGGGTGGTGACCGGCACACCGGTCGCAGTGAGCTCGGCCGCAGGTTCCGACACCGTGTTCTGGCGCGATGCATCGAGTCACCTCTTTCAGGACACCGGGGCATCCTGGGGCTGGAGCGGCGCACAACAGTTGACGACGGTCCCGCTTGCGGCGGACCCGTCGGTGAGCGCGTCGGCCGGGGACATCGACGTCTTCTGGAACAGCGGAGGCGGGCTGTGGCATCTCGCGCTCAACGCAGGGGTCTGGAGCGGTGCGGCTGCATTGGGGGTGGTGGCGGTTGCCGGCAACCCGGCGGCGGTCGCACTGGGGCCCGGCGCGGTGATCGTCGACTCCCGTGAGTCGTCCGGCGCGCTTGCCTCGGCGCTGTACACGTCTTCCAGTGGTCTCGTCGGCCCCGAGGGGCTGGGTGCGGTAGCCGGCTCCGACCCGTCTTCCGTGGCCTTCGCGGGAGGTGGCGCCATCGACGTGGTCTGGCGGTCCCTGGTGGGCGGTCTCTGGGTTGCGCCTGCGTGCCCCGGGTGCGCTGCCCCCGCGATCCCGGTGTTCAGCTAGCGACCTCGTCATGGCCAGGCTGATCTATTCGGTCATCGCATCGCTCGACGGCTACGTGGCTGACGAGAGTGGCAACTTCGACTGGGCCGAGCCCGACGAGGAGGTGCATACCTTCCTCAACGAGCTGGAACGGCCGGTCGGCACCTATCTCTACGGGCGAGGAATGTACGAGACGATGAAGTATTGGGAGACCGCCGGCGACGCCGGCGAGCCACCCTTCGTGCGCGACTTCGCGGAGATGTGGCGAGCCGCCGGCAAGGTCGTGTACTCCCGGACTTTGGAGGCGCTGTCAAGCGACCGGACCCGGATCGAGCGAGCGTTCGACGCCGAGGCGGTCCGGCGGCTCAAGGCGGAGGCGGAGCGCGACCTCACCGTCGGCGGCCCTGACCTGGCCGGTCAGGCGCTCGCGGCGGGGCTGGTCGACGAGTGTCATCTGTTCGTGGCGCCGGTCATCGTTGGTGGCGGCAAACGGTCGCTGCCGAGCAGCGTCCGCCTCAAGCTGGAACTCCTCGACCAGCGCCGTTTCGGCAACGGCGTGGTGTACCTCCGCTACCGCTGCCTGGACTGACGGGGCCGAGGGCGCCGGGGCCGGGGAGGTCTGAGCGCTGGGCCCGAAACTCGAATAAAGCTCCTGATAATGCATATTCTCACGATCTACAGGAGTTCATTGGCCAGCGAGAGCTTTGCGCCCCACCCTCCCCAGGACGATCGGCTGGAGATCAGACTCGTGGTGTGTCAGGTGGAGTCGATCGACTGTCAGAGACGGGTTCGATGAACGCGGAGCGGCTGATCGAGCTCGCGCGCGCTCAGCTCGGAGAGCCCGCGGACTGGTCGCTCGCCACTGACGCACCGTGGCTACAGCGGATGTACGCGAGCCCTGGAGTGATCGCCAGGGTGTGGGAGCTGCCGACCGGCGAGCTCAGTGGCAGCGCCGCGGTACGCACCGAATTGCGAAGTCTGCCGCCCGACCCACCCGCGGTCATCGTGAACTCGATGCTGAGCACCGGTTGTGAAGGCCTCTGGGACGAGCAACGCGCGTGGATCCAGGCAGCGCTCGATGAGGCCGGCATCTCGAGAATCCCGGAGGCACACGTGCAGGTGGTCAGCGAGGCGCTCTGCGATGCGGAGGTAGCGCGCTGGGCGTCGTCGGGCTTCGAAGTCGTCTTCGAGGAGCTCGCCATGGAGTTCGATCTCATGGTCGATGGCCGGTCGCTGCTGCCCCGGTGGCCCCGGGGGACGCGTGTCCTCGACTGGGGCACCGACGCGGCCGCGGCGAGCTTCATCGTCTACGACGCGGCGTTCAGGGATCGTCCTGGATTTCCGGGCTGGACCCGGTCGGAATGGACGGATCGCCTGACGGGCGGGGACGACTTCCTGCCGGCGGCGTCGCTGTGCGTGCTCGTTGATGCCGTGCCGGCCGGGTTCGTGGTCTGCAGCCAGGGTTGGATCGACCAGGCCGGCGTCGCACCGGCGTACCGGCGGGTGGGCCTCGCGAGCGCACTCGTGACCGAGGCTGCAGCTCGAATGCGCGCCGGCGGGGTCACCGTCGCACGCTTGCACGTGAACACCAACAACCCCGCTGCGCTGGCGACGTGGCGGTCCCTCGGCTGGAAGGTGGTTGGGCGTCGAGGTCGGTTCGAGCGGCGATCGGCTCCCCGATAGGCTTGTGTGGTGGGCATCGACGAACGAGCGGTCAGCGCGGGCGGTCCAGGTGTCGCCGCGTTCCTCGCCTCGGCGTCAGCGGCGTGGTCGAGGACGCTCGGCCGGAACCTGTCCGGCGTGTACGTCCATGGGTCTCTGGCGACTAGGGCCTTCAATCCTCGGACCAGCGACATCGACGTGGTCGTTGCCACTCGTTCGCTCACCGACGCGGTCACCAATGACCAGCTGCGTGAACTGCACCTCGTCATGCTCGGCTGGGGGGGCGAGCGCTGGCCGGAGCGCCTGGAGGCGGTCTTCGTTCCTGCCAAGGCACTGACCACGCGCGAGGTGCCGCCTGTTGCGGTCCTCGAGCTGCATCCGGATGAAGGCTTCAAGGTCGAGCGCCTTGGACCGGAGTTCGTGATCCAGAGGCACCTGCTCCGCACCGACGGGATCACCCTGTTCGGTCGCGACGTCAGGAAAGTCGCGCGGCAGGTCTCGGCCGGCGAGCTCCGCGAAGCGCAGATCGGCGTCCTGCGCGAGACATGGTTGCCCCAACTCGAGTTCCCGGGGCGCCTCCTCGACCGTGGCTACCAGGCCTACGCGGTGCTCACGATGTGCCGCGCGCTCTGCCTGCTCGCCATCGGCAGGACCGTGACCAAGCCGGAGGCGGCGGCCTGGGCGCTCCGCGGACCGTATCTGGAGTCCTGGCGGTCGCTGATCCGATCGGCCGTCGCCTACCCGGGTGGCCGGCAGCCGGATCAGCGGGCCGCCACGCTGGATTTCATCCGCTTCACCCTCGAGGAGGCCGGAATCGTTCACTGAGCGTCAAGCTCCTGATAATACGGAGCATGGCTGCTCGCCTCCGCTCCACCCATCGTCCGACCGCGCCACACCAACGGCGTGGACCTGCGTGGGCGGGCAACGTCCCGGGTCCCACCGACTCACTGCCCGATCAGATCGAGCAGTTCCTCGACTGGCTGCGGGTGCAGCGCAATCGCCCGGGCACGACCGTCCGCGCCTATCGACAGGATCTCGCCAAGTTCGTCGCCTTTCTGCGCACACGGCCGCTCGCTGACGACCTGCTTGCCGGCGTGGATCGGCCGGTGCTCCGGCGGTACCAGATCGAGCTTGCCGACGTTCTGCCCAACCCGCGGTCGCGAGCCCGGGCTCTGGTGGCGCTGCGCCGCTTTCTCGCGTACGCCTATGACGAGGGATGGATCGGAGCGGAGCTGAGCCGTCAGGTGTCGGTGCCACGCTACGTTGTGGGCGATCCGCACCCGGTGCCGACCGAGCACGTGCCACGGTTGCTCGCAGCCCTTCCGAGGGAGACGTTGCGCGACCGTCGGGATCGCGCGCTCATCCACCTCCTGCTCAGCACGGGGTGCCGGATCGCCGAGGCATGCGGGCTCGACCGCGGCGACACCCGTCGCGAAGGCTTTCGAGTTCTAGGCAAAGGTGGCAAATACCGGACGGTCTACTGCACAGACGAGGCCTTCGCCGCTGTCGAGGACTATCTGCGCATGCGGGGCCCCGACCCCTCCCCTGCCCTGTTCATCAGCGTGGCGCGTGCCGATCTGCCCGGTGGTCGGGCGCTGCCCCACAACCGTCTGACGACCGACGGCGCCCGCCGCGCGCTCACGGCGTTGCGCCGGCGCATGGGTGTCGACCCGGAGATGTTCGACCTCTTCAGCGACCTGCGCAGTCCCCATGCCGCGCGGCACACCGCTGCAACGACACTCCTCGAGGCCACCGACGGCGACGTGCGCCTCGTGCAGGAAGTGCTCGGGCACGCGACCCTCGAAACCCTCAAGGTCTACACGGAGATCACGGATCGCCGCAAGCGTGCCGCATATCGCCGGCTTGGCGACTATCTCAACGAGGTTGCGGCGCGCGGCTGATCAGAGGCGCGCCGGAACGTTCGCAGCCTCGCGATGTCGTACGTCAGACAGGCGCGCCCTCAGCCGCCGTCCGCCGCGCTCCAGGGGCGCCACGTGTTGCCGAGCACGCGCACCGGTCCCGCAGCCTCCTCCTTGCAGACGGCCAGCAATTCGGCGCCGATCGGCGGGAACATCTCGAGGTCCGCGAGCGCGTCGAGCGGTTGCCACCTGGCGTCGCGCAATGCCTTGTCGACGCCCACCACCAGCGTGCCGCTGCGCACCGTACCACTGAACACCGCATTCACGATGTGACGGCCCCCGGGCTTCGGATCGATTGCCTCGCAGACGAGCAGGAGCCGGCCGACGGCCACCTCGAGGCCGGTCTCCTCGAGGAGTTCGCGGGCTGCCGCCTCGACCATCGTCTCGCCGGCGTCCACCCCGCCGCCCGGAACGAGCCAGTAGGAGTGGCCGCCCTTCTCGTGACGGACGAGCAAGACCTCGGCATCCCGGCAGATGAGCACGCCAACCCGAATCCGGACGGCGCGTTCAGCCACGGACGGATTATCGGGTGCCTGGGGCGACCTGGGTGATGCGTCGTGATGCTTGACTCGAACATCCGTTCCCTGGTAGGGTCCGGGCATGGAACATGCGTTCGGTGCAGGGACGTGATCGAGGACAGCGTTGCCCCCCATCGCTACTCCCGCCACCCGCGGCGTCGCGCCCTTCCGGCGCGCCTCGCGCTGATCCTGGCCACCGCAGCCGGTGGGCTCGTGGTCGTTGGCGGCGTCGCCTACGCGGGCTCGGCGAACCCGGGCGATCGCATTGTCGTCCACGCCGGCCAGACGCTCTGGGGCATTGCCGGGGCGCACTACCCCGGAACCAGCGTCGAGCAGGCGGTATCCGAGATCGAGTCTGCCAATCACCTCAACGGCGCCGGGATCAGGCCGGGCCAGACCCTCTACCTGCCGGCACCCTGACCGGGCGGGGCACCACGGTGGGCTCCTCTGTGGTTCGTCCATCGCCGACGTCTTCGAGCCATCTCGGCAGACCTGATGGCCGCGGGTGCGGGGCGTCAAGCCGCGGGTTCGACCCACCACCGCCGCCGCCACCACCGTCGTCCTCCTCACGACCATCGCCTCCGGCGTTCAGCAGGTTCATGAAGACGACGAAGAAGGCCGCGAGCAGGGCGATCTTGCTCACGAGCGCGATGCTGGCCCCGGCGATCTGCTGATCGGTCATCGCGTCCAAGCCGACCAGGCGAGGGCCGGCGCCGTAGCCGGCGTAGAGGACATGACCGGCAAGCGCGACGATCAAGCCACCCAGGGTCTGAGGAAGCGTGGCGAGCACGATGTAACCGAGCTTGGCGAATCCCGAGAGTGCGCGCGCCGGGGGCGAGCATGGAGTGACGATCGGCCACCAGAAGAGCAGCGACACCAGCAGCAGGCTCATCTCCATCAGGTCGTAGAGCCAGACATGGGCGAGCGCTGCATCGAAAGCCGGTGTGATGTGCCACACGATGAAGGCGACGTTGAGCGCGACGATGGCCACGACCGGGTGCACGGCAAGGCGCAGTGGCAGTGGCACTGATCGTGGTGGGATTCGCGTATCACGCGGGAGCGAGAGCAGCAGCAGCGCCGGAACCGGGCCCATGACCACGAGCGCCTGGAGCAGGTGGGCGGCAAGCAGGTAATGCTCGCCCAGCGTGGCGAGCGGGCTGATCCAGGCCCCCACCAGCAGGGCGATGGCGGCGGCGAGCGACCAACACCGGCCCCGGCTGAGCGGCGCATCTGTCCGTCTGGCCACCCAGATGCAGCCGGCGAGGACGGCGGCGATGACGGCCAGCAGCAGTGGATCGAAGTTGAGCGACGCTGCCGGCGGGCGGACAATCACCGGTCCAACGCTAGCGCACCTCGCGCGCCCCTGTCGCGACGCGGTACAAATGGCAGACGCCATGCGCCCATCACTGACCCGTCTGCGGACCCGCGCCTATCAGTTCTCTCTGCGGACCGGTAAGCCGCCCGATGATGTGCTCGGCGAGTTCGCCGCCCGGCGCATGCCCGGCATCGCGGTGGCGGAACGTGGCGCCAACTACCTCGTGCTCAGACCACAGCAGCGGCGCAGGTACGGCGGTGACGTCGCGGTGCTGCTCGGCCTGGCGATCGTCCTTGTGGTGCTCATCCTCACGGCGGTGACGCCCGTGCTCATCGTGCTGCTTCCCCTCGCCTTGCTCCCGGGGGTGCCACTGCTGCTCGACAACCGGCCCGACCTTGCGATCAGCGCCGTGGCCGACGACCTCGGAGGAACTCGCGTGACAGTGCACGGGCAAGCCACATCCGAGCTCGCAGCCGCACTCGACGCGTATCTCGGGTCACTCCCCCGTCTCACACTCGAGAACATCGGGGGTGGCCCACAGGGCTGAGCCGGCGCTGTCAGGGATGGCAGCCGGCCGCGGCAGTGGTTATTTCAGGAGACGGATGACCGCGACCACGACCCCCTCGAGGGTGACGTCGTGCGCGTAGATCGGCTCCATCGTGCTGTTCTCGGGCTGCAACCGCACCCGCCCCGCCTCCCGGAAGAAGCGCTTGACGGTCACCTCGCTCTCCCCGGTGGCCTCGTTCTCGATTCGCGCGACGACGATGGTGCCATTGGCCGGAGGGTCGCGCCGTGGGCGCACCACGACGATGTCTCCGTCGCGGATGCCGGCGTCGATCATGCTCTCGCCGTGGACGGTCAGGGCGTACGAGTCGTCGCCGCCGGCGATCTCGGTGCCGACGGTCAGGTGCTCCTCGACGTTCTCGACCGCCAGGACCGGCGTGCCCGCAGCGACGCGGCCGATCAGCGGGAGGTGAACGATGTTGCCCTGCCCACGACCCCCCTCCGTGTCGACAATTTCCACCGTTCGAGACTTCGCCGGATCACGGGTGATATAGCCGCGCGTCTCCAGCGTGTTGAGGTGGTTCTGTACCGTCGACGATGAGCTGAGGCCGACGGCGCGGCCGATCTCGCGAACCGTTGGCGGGTATGAATGGTCGCGGCTGTGATCTCGTAGAAAGTCGAGGATTTGGCGCTGCCGTGGGTTCAGCGAGTCAGGCATTGGTTTGATACTTCCTCCAGCCAGCTTGGGCGCCCCGGAATGTAGCACGCGCCCGGGAAAAATGCAAACGGATGTTCTGGCCACAGGCGATCCCCGAGAGCCACAGCGAGCCCTGAGCTAGCCGGCCTCGGACACCAGTTGCAGGACGCCGTCGACGAGCTGCTCGAAGCTGACCAGATCGGGTCGGAACCAGACGAGACGGGGGTCCCGGCGGAACCAGGTGCGCTGTGCTCGCGCGTAGCGAAGGGTCCGCCGCATGGTGGCCTGCATCGCCGCCTCGATGTCGATATGCCCCTCGATGAGATCGAGGGCCTCTCCGTAGCCGATGCCGCATCCAACGATCGCCTGGCGATCGAGGCCTCGACCCAGCAGCCAGCGGACCTCCTCCTGGATCCCCCCGCTGTCGAACATGGCGGCAATGCGGTGTTCGATCCATCTGCCATGGACCGGACGGGCCACGTCGAGCCCGACCAGCACCGCCTCACGAGACAGTGCGCGTCGCTGCGCGTCGCGAAGCGACCCGCCTTTGGCATCGAGGATCTCCAGGGCACGGATCACCCGGCGGGGATTGTGCTGATCGATGGTGTCGGCCCCTGCCGGGTCGCGGCTGCGGAGCTCCGCGGCGAGGGCGTCGAGGCCCTCGGCGGTCGCCGCGAGCTCCGAACGGTCGGCCCGCCGCGCCGGATCGGGTGGCACCCGTGCCAGGTCGAAGCCGTCGACGAGCGCGGTGATGTAGAGCCCGGTCCCACCGGCCACGACCGCGCGCGTCGCGGAGCGGTCGAGCCGGTCGAGGCAGTGCCGGGCAGCCGTGAGCCAGTCGGCAACCGAGAAAGGCTCGCCGGGATCGGCAAGATTGAGGAGATTGCAGCGCACGCCTTTCAGCTCCGACGGACTTGGCGCGCAGGTGCCCACCCGGAGGCCGCGGCGTACCTGGCGCGAGTCGGCGTTGACCAGCTCCGCCGGCGCCAGCTGCTGCGCTACCGCGACCGCCAGCGCCGTCTTGCCCGAACAGGTCGGACCGGCCACAACCACGAGGCGGCGGGTCACCTTGGAGGTCTGCGGAAGGCGCGGCGGAGCACCGGGTCGTCGAGCACCAGCACCGACGGCCGGCCGTGGGGGCAGGTTGTCCCACCGGGAGTGGCGATCAGCTGATCGAGCAGGCGCTGCTGCGCGGTAACGTCGAGGCGATCGCCGAACCGCACCGCTGCATGACAGGCGACCAGGGCGGCGAGCCGGTGACGGTGTTCGTCCGAGCCGGCGTCGGGTTCGTCAAGGCGGTCGATGAGTTCGGCGACCAGACGCTCCGGGTCGGCACCCGCCGCCGCCATGGGCACCGCTGTGCAGCGCACCGCCGTGGGGCCGAACTGATCGATGGCGAATCCGGCCCGCGAGAAAAAGTCATGTTCGTCAGCAACGCGGGCAGCCTTGTCAGCGGTGCACTCGATGACCACGGGCATCAGCAGCAGCTGCGCGTCGGAAGGTGGCGATGTGTCCGCGCTCCAGCGCGCCTGCAGCTGGGTGTAGAGGATCTTCTCGTGCGCGGCGTGGGGGTCGACGAGCACCACTGCGTCGCCGGCGGTCGCGACCAGGAACCCGCTGCCGGCCTGACCGAGGGCGGCCATCGCGGACAGCCCGACTGGGATGCGAGCGTCGACCACTCCCGCCCCCGCGCCGGCCGAGCCGATCGTGCTTGCATCCGCAGGCTGTGCCGGGGAAACCGCCTCGAGGTGGCGACGCCCGATCAGTGCCATTCCGGCTGCACCCTCTCGCAGCTCGAGCGACTGCATCCCGTCGGTGTGCACATTCCCGAAGGGGAACCGGGCGTCGTTGCCGGCGTGCAGTGGCGGCGCCGAGCGCAAGGCCGCCCAGCACGCGCGCTGCACAGCGCTGAACACCGCGCGCTCGTCGCTGAATCGCACCTCCCGCTTGGCCGGATGCACATTCACGTCGAGCGTCTCCGCAGCCACCACGACGCTGACGACCCCGTACCCGTGGCGCCCTCCGGGAATCAACCCTCGGTACGACTCGTCGATGGCGGCCAGCAGCGCGCGGTTGTGCACCCGCCGGCGATTGACGATGAGGATCAACCCGCTTCGTGAGGCACGGTGCGCGTGCGGTCCGGAGATGGCTCCGCCGACCGCGATGGCCCCGGGCGCGTCGATGTCCAGGAGGTCGCGCTCGGCACGCGTCCCGACCACCGCCCGCAGCGCATCCCGGAGCGAACCCCCCGCGGTGCGGATGGCGACGCGTCCATCGTTCCGGCAGGTGAAGGCGACTTCGGGATGGGTGATCGCGAGGTCGGCGGCCACCCGCACGGCCGCCGCGGCTTCGGAGGCGACCGAGCGGAGGAAGCGGAGCCGCGCCGGCGCGCCGGCGAAGAGCTCGTCGACCTCAACGTGGGTGCCGGGTGCGCCTGCCGCGACCCCACGGTCCACCACCTCGCCGTGACGCACGTGG
>DAINCY010000054.1:0-12281 GCA_036732145.1 Candidatus Dormiibacterota bacterium | reverse complement strand
CGCGCGAGGGCCGGATCGTCATGTCCGCGATTGTCCCCCCTACAGCCGGTCGTTCTTGGCAGCGTCGATGGTGTAGCGCAGCAGGAGATGGTCCTGGGATCGCCGCACTGAGCGCAGCCCGGCCGGCCGGCTCAAGGCCGGCAGAGCGATTCCCTCGACCAGGCTTCGCCGCTCGGTGGAGTCGCGGCTCCTCCCCGCCAGCTGGGGGGCGACGGTCAGGAAGAGGTCGAGGGGCACGCTGCCGGCGAGCAGGATGCCGAGCAGGTGCGGGCCTCCCTCACAGAGGACTGTGCCGCCGCCGCCCAGATCCCTGGCGGCCTGAATGATCGCCGCAGGGCTGAGCTGTGCATCCACCGGCGCAGCGTGCGTCCGTCCGGGACGCCCCCCGACAACGGCGTGAGAGCCCTGGGAGGTGAGCACGTGCACGGGCACGGCAGGGTGACTGATCGCGATGGCGTCGGCGGGGATGTCGCCGCTGCCGCTCACCACAAGCAGAGGCGCCGGCTGTGCAGGCCGGCCCGCCGCCGCGCGCAGCGCGACCAGGTCCTCGCCACGATCGCGGGCCAGTGCCAGCGGCGTCCACTGATGATTGCGCGTGGCGCGCAGAGTCCCCGCCCCGACGACGATGACCCCGGCGATGGCGCGGAGCATCGCCATGAGCATCCGGTCGGCGGGCACTCCGCCGCCGACCGCGCGGGAGTCGTCGGCATCCCTGCCGAAGCTGACGATCCCGTCGATGGTGCTGACGAAGTTGACAGCCACCCGCGTGCCGTCGACCAGCAGAGGGGCGCCGTACTCCTCCTCGAGCCGGCATCGTGGCACCCCCGTCTCACACTCGAGGAGGACGTCGAAGATGCCCGGCGCCGGCGTGTCAGCCAGAGTGCACCCCAACAGCTGTCCCAATGCCGTAGGTGACAGCCGCCACGACCATGGCGATGGCGAGCTGGCGCACGGCGGTGCGAACCCGGGATCGCCCGGTGAAGACGGCCACCGCCGTGCCGACGGCGAGCGAGGCGAGAGCGCCCAGGATGATGGAGGCCACCACCGCCGCGTCGCCGCTTCCGAAGAACCAGGGGATGAGCGGCACCAGCGCCCCCACTGCGAAGGCGCCGAATGAGGAGGACGCGGCTGCCCGAGGCGAGCCGATCGATCCGGGATTCACCCCGAGCTCCTCTCGGGTGTGCACCTCGAGCGCCAGCTCAGGATCGCGGCTCAGAGCGGTGGCCACCTGCTCCGCGGCCTCCGCCGGCACCCCGCGGGAGACGTACAGGGCGACCAGCTCGCGGTGCTCGGATTCAGGATGCCGGCGCAGCTCCTCGCGTTCGATGGCGACCTCGCGCTGGATGAGCTCCTTCTGCGCGCTCATCGAGACGTACTCACCGGCGGCCATCGAGAATGCACCGGCGACCAGCCCGGCCAGGCCGGCAAGGCGGACCACCCCGGGGGCGGGATGAGCACCGGCGACACCGAGGATCAGCGAGACGTTGGTCAGCAGTCCGTCGCTGACCCCGAAGACGGCGGCGCGAGCCGCGCCCCCCTGGACGTCGCGATGACGCTCGTGGGGGACCGGCGCCGTCCCCGCGGCCGCGATCGCCGGTGTGACCTCGAGCTCCACGCTCCCAAGGTTACTTGGCGAGAGGCAGAAGGTGGACCCGCCCGCGCCGCTGGTCCTGCTCCGCCTCACGGCTCGGTGCCACGGCGCGCACCGCTTCGCCGGGACGGCCGAAGTAATACCCCTGGGCGCAGTGCACCCCCAGCCGCTTGAGGGCCTCGGCCTCCTCCAACGTCTCCACGCCCTCAGCGACGGCGGTGGCGTTGATCTGCTCGATGAAGTAGAGCAACCCGTGGAGCAGGGCACGTCGTGCCAGGTCGCGGTGGATGTCGCGGATCAGGAACATGTCGAGCTTCACGATGTCGGGCTTGGTGCTGAGAATGTGACTGAACGTCGCGAACCCGGCGCCGGCGTCGTCGACCGCGTAGCGCATGCCCCGGAAGCGAAGCCGCGCCACCGAGCTGTTGAACTGCGGGTAATCGCCGATGGCGGCGTGCTCGGTCACCTCGATGACGATCCGCTCCGTCCCACCCTCGATCAGGGCTGCGAACTCGCTGGTGATCGCCGTGGCCGGTGAGACGTTGACGGCGAGGTAGGCATCCGGCGCCACCTCGTCGAGGTGCTCGAGGGCTGATCGCACCGCGGCAAGCTCGAGCTCGAGACCGAGCCCAACCTTTTCGGCGGCGGCGAACCAGACATCGGGTGCCTGTGGTGTCTCTCCCTCGAAGCGGGCCAGTGCCTCGTAGCCCACGGCCGCTCCGCTGATGAGGTCGACGATCGGCTGCAGCACGGTGGTCAGCCGGCCCTCGCGCAGCACGGCACGGATCTGGGCACGCTTCTGCCGCCGGGCGACCAGCTCGTGCTCCTCGCGTTCCAGCTGCTCGGCGTAGATGCGCGCCAGCATGCGCATGAAGCGCACGTCGCGCTTGCCGACGCTGTGGTCGGCGAGGCGGCTCAGGCACGCCATCGATCCCCAGACGCGACCGTCGGGCAGGCTGATGGGCACGCCGACGTAGCTGCCGATGTTGGCCTCGAGCGTGACCTGCATGAGCGCCGCCACCGGGTCGGACGTGGTGTCGGGGATGGCCTCACCGAGGCGGCCCTCGGTCATCGCCTTGCAGTACATCCAGCCGAGTGGGGCGCGCATGCCCGAGCTCAGCCTGAAGAGGGCGGCGTCTCCGGCGACCCGGCGGAAGATCTGCTCGCCTGCGGCGAATTCGGAGACGAACGCGACATCGGTGTCCAGGTATTCGCGGGCAGCCTCGAGGAGGTCATCGACCAGCATTCGGGCCGGTTGCTCGAGAGCGAGGGCGGTGAGGGCTGTGTCGCCGTGCGTGGTCTCTCCTGGGATAACCGTCCCTCCCTCTGGTTCCGGCCGATTCGTCACAACGGAGACTCACGGCTGTGTAGCCGTCCACGCCCCGTGGTTGCCGGTCTGCGACAGACTCGTGACGAAGCCCGCGGGTCAGCTGGATTCAGCGGAGGGCGATTGCACCGCCGGGTCACGGGCCAGCCCCTCGCCGCCGAGCCCGCCCGACTTCAATCCCGGGGCGACGCACGCCTCGCGGGTGACGCCGATCTCGGCGCTGAAGGCACCGCCCACCATGATGATCTGGCCGAGCAGGAAGAAGTAGAAGAGCAGCACGAAGATGAAGCCGAAGGTCTGGCCCCATTGGGGGCTGTTGGTCACCAGCCGGAAATAGAGGGGAAACACCAGGGTCAGCGCCTCGAAGAGCACGCCGGCAGCGATCGCGCCGGGGATGATGTCGCGCACGTGCTGCTTGCGGTGGGGCACCACGAAGTAGATGACCCCGAACAGCAATGAGGCGTCCACGATCCCGGCTGTCAGCTGGATGAGCAGGCTGGCTACTCCGCTGCGCAGGAAATCGGGGACGACGGGAAGCGACTGCAGCAGCGAGAGAAGGCTGCCGCTGACCACCAGGGGCACCGCCATCACCGCGAAGACCACCACCATGCCGATGGCCATCGCCTTCTGGCGAAAGAAGCTTCGCGACTTGCACGGGTAGAGGCTGTTGAGCCCGTTCTCCATCGCGCTGAACAGTCCCGCGCCCGTCCAGACCAACCCGAGGCCGCCGACGATGGCGAACACCCCGGTGCGGCTGCGGAAGTCGTCGAGCGCGCTGATGATCTGGCAGGTGCCGCCCCCAGCCTGCTGCGCGTGACACGAGGGAAACGCCGCCAGCACCTGCTGCACCACCGTCGCCCGCGTTCCCGGATCCCGAAGCGCCAGCCCGACCAGCGTGACCGCCAGGATGACCATGGGAAAGAAGGCGAAGAACAGGTTCCAGGCGACGATCGTCGCCCAGTTGGGGCCCTGGGCGTCGAGGAAGCGTCGGATGGCCCTCACCGGCAGGGACTTGAAGAGCCAGTCCATATCGCCAGGGATGCTAGGGGATGGACGCGATCCGCTTCAGTGTGCGACGGCCGCGCTCGCCAGTTCGGCGATGACCGCGTCGGCGACCTGCGAGGTGCCCACGGCGGTGGGATCGTCGCGGCTCGGCTTCATGTCGTAGGTGACGTCCTTGCCCTCGGCGATGAGCGCCGCGATCGCCGCCTCGAGCCTGTCACCGGCGTCCTGCTCCCCGATGTGGCGCAGCATCATCATGCCGCTGAACATCATCGCCATCGGGTTGGCGACGTTCTTGCCCGCGTACTTGGGCGCGCTGCCGTGGGTCGCCTCGAAGAGGGCGATCTCGTCTCCGGTGTTGGCACCGGGCGCAAGTCCGAGGCCACCGACGAGGCCGGCGCAGAGGTCGCTGAGGATGTCACCGAACAGGTTGGGCATGACCATGACGTCGTACATCTCTGGCTTCTGCACCAGCTGCATGGCCATGTTGTCGACGATCCGGTCGTCGAACTCGATCTGCGGAAACTCCTTGGAGATCTCCTCCGCCACGCGCAGCCACAGCCCCTCGGTGTACTTCATGATGTTGGCCTTGTGCACCGCCGTCACCTTGTGGCGGCCGTTGTCGATGGCCCACTGGAATGCGAAGCGGAAGATGCGCCGCGTGGCGGTGATGCTGGTCGGCTTGATGCTGATGCCCGAGTCGTCACGGATGCGCCGGCCATTGAGCCGTTCGATGGTCTCGATGAGCTCGAGGGTCTCCTTCTCCCCCTCCGCGAACTCGATGCCCGCGTAGAGATCCTCGGTGTTCTCGCGGATGACCACGAGGTCGACGTTGTCGTAGCGGCTGCGCACGCCGGGGTACCACTTGGTCGGTCGCACCAGTGCGAAGAGGTCGAGATCCCGACGCAGAGCCACGTTGACGCTGCGCATGCCCTTGCCGATGGGCGTGGTCAGCGGCCCCTTGATGGCCACCTTGTTCTTGCGAATCGAATCCAGCACATGCTCGGGCATGGCCGTGCCGTACTGGTCCACCACGTCGAGCCCGGCGTTCTGCACATCCCACTCAATGTCGACACCGGTGGCGTCGATCACTCGGCGCGCCGCCTCGCTGACCTCGTAACCGATCCCGTCACCGGGGATCAACGTGATGGTGTGACGCGCCATTCTGCCTGCCTCCTACCTCATTTTGCGATGGCGAGTTTCGCAAATCGGCACCAGCAGGGGGCCCGCCGAACGCGGCCACCGCGGGCTGCGCGACACTGCGCGCGATGTGGACGGACGGGCTCCTCGAGTGGTTCACGACCAGCGGCCGTCATGAGCTGCCCTGGCGCCAGACCACCGACCCCTGGGCGGTGCTGGTCAGCGAGGTGATGTTGCAGCAGACCTCGGTGAGCCGCGTCCTGCCACGCTGGGAGCGTTTCCTGCGGCGCTGGCCCGATGCCGGCGCCTGCGCGGCCGAGCCACTCGACCAGGTCCTGCGCGAGTGGCAGGGCCTGGGCTATCCGCGCCGCGCGCGCTGGTTGTGGCTGACCGCGGCGCGCGTGACCAGCTCTGGCTGGCCCACCGACGAGGCAGGCCTTCGCGCGCTGCCCGGAGTGGGCGCCTACACGGCGCGGGCGCTGCTCGCCTTCAGCGACCTCGGTCAAACCACCTGCACTGAGGCTCTGCCGCCCCGCGACGTCAACATCGGCCGGGTCGCCGCCCGCGCCGCGCTCGGCCGCGAGCCGTGGGAGGTCGCAGCGTCTGTGCTCGACGGCGTGGTGCGCGACGCCCAGCCCAGCGCGATGCCGGTCCGCGACTACGCGTACGCGCTCTTCGACGTCGGCGCCCTGCACTGCCGGGCCACGCCGCGCTGCCCGGGTTGCGCGCTTTCGTCCGGGTGCGCGTTCCGCAGTGGTGGGATCCGGGCCGTCAGGCACCGGCCCGCAGCGCCGTACCGCGGCAGCCTGCGACAGCTTCGCGGGGCGATCCTCGCCGCCGCGCTCGCCGATCCGCAGGCCGAGCGCTCCTCGCTGCTTGAGGCAGTGCGGAGCCTGCCCGGTGCAACTCCAGAGCGCTGTGAGGACGCATGGGGTGGCCTGGTCGCCGACGGCCTGCTCGGCAACTCCAGGTCGCCGCGCTAGGATGGGCTGAGTGGCGACCAGATCGACGGCGCTCGAGGCGGTCCGCACCGCGCTGTGGGAGCGTCGTGAGTTCTCCTTCATCCCCGACCGCGACATCCCCGCGCTCGCCGGTTCGGCCCGCTCCGGCGGCGGCCCGCGGGTGCTCTTCGCCGGGTTCCCCTCGGACTTCAGCATGGCATTCCTGCTCGCGCTGTTCGAGCTCGACGTCGAGGTGGTCGGCCTGCTCACCTCGCCCGGCGCGCATCCGGCGATCCTGGCCGAGAACGCGCTCAGCCGCATCGCCGATCACACCGACGTTCCTCTGCTGCGAGCCTGGCGCGTCAACGACGAGCACACCCTCCTCGACCTCGCCGCCCTCGACCTGGACGGCGTGGTCATGGCCAGCTTTGACCAGATCGTCGGTGCCCGAGCGCTGGCGGTGCCGCGTCACGGCTGGATGAACGTCCACCCCAGCGCGCTGCCGGCCAGGCGCGGCCCCGAGCCCGTGTACTGGACGATCGCCGACGGCGACCCCGTTGCCGGCATCACACTGCACCGGGCGGTGCCCAAGGTGGATGCCGGGCCGGTGCTCGCGCAGCGCACCCTGGCTGTGGCCGATGACGACACCGCCGGCACGCTGGCGCGGCGGCTCTCTGCGGCCGGCACGGAGGCGCTCGCCGAGGCCGTCCGCCGTCAGCTGGCGCTCTACGCCGGCGAGGTGGGCGAGCCGCTGGACATCACCGACTCCAGCTACGCGCCGTCGGTGGGCCATCGCCACCTCGACGCGGCCCCCTCGGCGGTCGCGGCCCTGCGCATGGTTCGGGCCGGCGTTCCCAACATGCCGGCCTGGACCACGGTCAACGGACACATCTCATATGTGCTGGCCGCCCACGCGGGCGCGCCGCCACCCGGGGAGCCCGGTCTGGTGTTCGCCGACGGTGCCATCACGCTGGGTCAATTGCTGCAACAGTGCGGATGTCATCACAATTCGGTGTCCTGTCCGCACCGTCAAGAATGAGCGGGTAGCATCACGGCCGTGCACTCCTCGCCGATGCTGGTTGTCGAGGACGACGACCTGGTCCGCTCCTTTCTCTGCCGCGCGCTGGCCGGCGTCGCCGGCGAGGTGGACGGCTGCGCCACCGGGGCTGAGGCGATGAGCGCGGTGGCACGGAGGCGCTACGGCGTGATCCTGCTCGACGGGCTGCTCCCCGACATCCACGGCATCGACCTGGGCAGGCAGGTGATCGGGCACGTCAACGGCGCGTCCAGCGGCATCTGCCTGGTCAGCGGATCGTTGCGCAGGCCCACCGCGATGCACAGCGGGGTGAGCGCGCTCCCCAAGCCGCTTCGCCTGCGCGAGCTGACCGACGCGGTCAACCAGCTGCTCGACTGGCAGCGCAGCGCAGACGGCTCCACCTTCGACCGGCTGGCCATGCTCGACCTTCTCAGCGCCGAACTCCTGGTCGGCTGACCGGGTGGCCTCGATCGAGCTCCCCCCCATCTCCCAGCTGCCCTGGGCGGTGGGTCACGACCGCTTTCTCGCCTCCGCCGAGGCGGTCACCGGCGAGGGGGCGTGCTGCCTGTTCCTCATCGACGAGGCGATCCCGGCCAGCGCCCGATCCGGCTACGCCGCTCTGGTGATCGCCTACGCCCGCGCCAACGAGCCGGTCACCATCCTCGAGGGGGGCGCGGCCGCACTGCTCATCCGCGACGGCGGGGTCGCGTCCGGCGCGGTGGCGGCGCAGCGGCTGCTCAAGCAGATGGGCCGGCTCGGCCTCCAGGAGACGCTCCGCGCCGGCGTCACCCCGCTGTGCAACGGCGTCGACGAGGCCATCGGCGGTGCCCGGGCGCTCGCCTCCGCGGCGCCCCCGGGCGAGGTCGCCGTCGGCTCCTGAGTACCAGGCGGCCCTGGGGTCAGCCCTGGCGGGCGGCTTCGATGAGGATGCTGGCCACCTCGGGCCGGCTGAACTCGGGTGGAGGCAGCTCGCCGGCGAGCAGCATCTCACGCACGCGGGTGCCGCTCAGCACGAGGTGGTCCTCGTCGGGATGCGGGCAGGTCCGCGTGCTCGCCATCCCCTCACAGTGATGGCACCAGAAGCTGTGCTCGAACGGGAAGATCTCGATGCCGAGGGCGGTGGGATCGATGGTGTCGAAGATGCGCTGGGCGTCATAGGTGCCGTAGTACTTGCCCACCCCGGCGTGGTCGCGGCCGACGATGAAATGGGTGCAGCCGTAGTTGCGGCGGACGATGCTGTGCAGCACCGCCTCGCGCGGGCCCGCGTATCGCATCGCCGCCGGGAAGGTGCCGAGCACCACGCGGTTCTGCGGGTAGTACTTCTCGAGCAGAACCTCGTAGCAGCGCATCCGCGTGGCCGCGGAGATGTCGTCTCCCTTGGTGTCGCCGACCAGCGGGTTCAGGAACAGGCCGTCGATGGACTCGAGCGCCACCTTGTGGAGATATTCGTGGGCGCGGTGCACGGGGTTGCGCGTCTGGAACCCGACCACGGTGCGCCAGCCCAGCTCTGCGAAACGCGCGCGGGTCTGGGTCGGCGTCAGGTCGTACGTCGGGAACGCCGACGTGGGAGTCCTCAGCGCGTGGATCTCGCCGGCCAGGGCGTGCTCGCCCTGGGCGAGACGGGCCGCAACACCGGGGTGGGCGGGATCGGCGGTGCCGTAACAGGCCTCCACCTCCGCCTGGAGGTCGACGGTGAACACCTCCGAAACGTCCATCAGCGCCAGCGGCTCGGAGTCGGTGTCGAGCAGAACGACGCTGTCTCCGGGCCGCCTCGCGCGAGCCGTCTCCGCGTCGACGGCGAGCACCACCGGCATCGACCAGACCGCGCCGCCCGTCAGCTGCATGGTGGCGCAGACCGACTCGTGATCGGCGGATCCGATGAATCCGGTGAGCGGGCTGAAGGCCCCGACGGCGATGCAGTGGACGTCCGCCTGCTGGCGTGAGTCGAGCGCGATGCGGGGAGCGCCGTCGAGCGCGGCCAGTCGCCGTTGGCCCTCGTCCGCAGACAGCAACCGGTCGACCAGCGCGACCGCCGGCGCCGGTGGCGAGTCGTGGTGTGACGGCGCGGCGGATTGCTGAGTTGTCACAGAACAGTCACAGCGCCAGATCGCGGCTGCATCGCAGGCCCTTGCACACTACACCTCGTCATGAGTCCAACAACGGTGGCCCCCGCCGATCGCGTTCGAGCACGCGGACCAAACGTTGGACCATTCACGGTTGCATTATGTCATCCGGCTTTCTCACTTGGCACACATGCCGTCGCGCCCCGCCGCGCAACGGCCGGTGTGCGCAGTCGCGCGTGCCCTGTTGGCGGCGCGTCATAGCAACCGATCGATGTAGCATCCGCCGCGTCAGGTGGACCAATGGGCTCCGGCCGATAGCAAGCGGCCGCAAGCCACATGTGTGCAGGGGAGTATCGCGGTGAACGAAGTTCGTGGGGTGACCATCTGGTTCACCGGGATGAGTGGCGCGGGCAAGTCGACCATTTCCGAGGGAGTGCTGCACGAGCTGAACGCTCGACGCACACGCGTGGAGCTTCTCGACGGTGACCTGGTTCGGCAGAATCTCAGCAAGGGTCTCGGTTTCTCCAAGGAGGACCGCGACATCAACATCCGTCGCATCGGTTTCGTGGCCGACCTGCTGACGCGCAACGGCGTCACCGTGCTCGTGGCTGCGATCTCACCGTACCGCGAGGCACGCGACGAGGTGCGCGGCCAGATCGGTGATTTCCTGGAGATCCATGTCGCGGCAACCCTTGACACGCTGGTCGATCGCGACGTCAAGGGCCTGTATCGCAAGGCACTCGCCGGCGAGCTGGCCAACTTCACCGGCGTCTCCGATCCGTACGAGGCTCCCACCGATCCCGAGCTGGTCATCCACACCGACCACGAGGACGTGAAGACCTCGATCGACCGCGTGCTCGAGCTCCTCGACGACTTCATCGCGCGGCGCGACGGCCAGGAGATGCGCGCAGCATCACGCGCGATCTAGGAAGGCCCTCTCAGTAGGAGCCGCGGGCGGCGATCAACGCGGGAATCGTCTTGGCGAGGATGTACAGGTCCATGACGACCGACCAGTTCTCTACGTAGAACAGGTCGTACCTCATGTAGTCCTCGAACACAAGCTCGTGCCTGCCGTTGACCTGCCACAGGCCCGTGAGGCCCGGCTTGACGCGAAGGCGGCCAAGCCCGCGCTCGTCGTAGTTCAACGTCTCCTGCGGCAGTGCGGGCCGGGGACCGACCAAGCTCATCTCGCCCCGCACCACGTTGAAGAGCTGGGGAAGCTCGTCGATCGCGAAGCGCCGCAGCCATCGGCCGAGGCGGGTCACGCGCGGATCGGCGCGCATCTTGAAGAGCAGCCCGTCGGCCTCGTTGTGCGCATGAAGCTGGTGGCGGAGCTGCTCCGCGCCCACCACCATGGTGCGGAACTTGCACATCATGAAGGTCTTGCCCTCGGCGCCCACGCGCTCCTGGCGGAAGAACACCGGCCCCCTGCTTGTCAGTCGCACCATCGCCGCGATGGCCAGCATCGGCAGCGCGGCGACGATCAGCATGACCGAGGCGATGGTGAGATCAAGAACCCGCTTGAGGATGCGAGCGCGCGACGAGAAGCGCTGGCGTCGCAACGAGAAGAGCGCCATTCCGTCGAGTGGCTCGACGCAGGCTCGCGAGGCACCGAGATTGGCCAGGCCCGATGACACCCTCACCGCGATGTCGCTACCGCCCAGCGCGCTGTCGATCTGCTGCAGCATGCCGCCACCGACGGCGGTGCCGGCGATGATCACCACCCGGGCGTCCACCTGCTCCACGACGTCTCCGATGGTGTCGAGCGAGCCCAGCACGGCAAGGCCGTCGACGGTGCTGACCCCCGACTGGGTGACCTCGATGAACCCGCGCACGTCGTACCCCAGCCAGCGCCGGCGAGCCAGGGTGCGTGCCATGGCCCGGGCCTCGTCGTTGCACCCCACGATGATGGTCGGCTGGCTGGTGATGAATCGCGCGTTGAGGGAATGGTTGAGACGGCGCACCAGCAGGCGGCCGCTGACCGTGGTGGCCAGGCAGAAGACTGCCAGGGCCGCGATGAAGCCGCGGGAGATGTCGAGCTTGGCCCCGAATGCGAACAGCACCACCACGAGCACGGAGAAGATGACCGCATGGAAGAGCTGGCGCACCTCCGCGGTGATGTGGGTGGACCGGCGGAAGTCATACAGACCGTAGATGCCGAAGATGATCGGCCACGCCGGCACCGTGAGGAACAGGGCGGTGTCGACCGGACGGAGCAGGGTCGGATCCAGTCCGAAGCGGTCGGCGTGGATGGCCTTGGCGATCAGATACGCCGCGGAGACGGCCAGGACATCGACAACGAAGGTGAGAACCAGCAGCCCGAACATCCAGCGACGGCGGTGTTCGTGCCGCTCAGCGTGGCCGGGGACGGCGCCGATCGCGTCACCGACGACGACCTGGCCAACCGGATGGCCCACCAGCTCGGCTTCTGCCACCTCAACTCCGGCCCAGGGGTCGTTTTGAACCTGCCCCGTTGTGCCCAGAAGATCGGCCACGGTCGAATTCCCCTTCACTATCGGCGTTCTGTCATCGCCGGATCGCAGAAGTGTAACCAGGGGCCTGGGGCGAGTCAATGACGCGTCTGGCATGCTTGACCGGTTTGTGCCGTCGCCACGAGAGAACATCCCTCTGCGATGACGGAACAGGTGTGCGCGCCATCACAGAACAAGTGTGCGTGCGATGGCAGAACAGGTGTGCGCCCCCCGTCGCAAGTTCGCGGGCCATCCCGTTAGACTTGCTCGACGCGATCGGGGTCGAAACGAACGACGCGATCAACGTCGTGGCGGAGCGCCGGGACCTCCGCCGGAGGGCGTCTGCGGCGCGGTTGACCCATTCGCTGCGATTGGCTTGTTGACAAGTTACTCCACATCAGGTCAAACTCTGGCAACGCCCCGGTGACGGAGCGCCGTATGGAGTGACCTGCGGGCAGTGGCATTCGGGACGTAAGGGGGTCGTAAGGCAGGGCTATGCTGAGTTGTATCTCCAGGTGCTCTGGCAGGCTGATCGGCGTCGCAAGTGTCGCGATCCTTGCGGGGTGTGGCGTCACCATGAACGGTGCCGTGGTGGGCGTGCCTCCGTCGATCGCTCCGGGCGCGGTTCTGAGCGCCACCGACCCGGCCATCGGCCGCTACCAGCAGTCTCTCATCGACGAGCTCAACCAGGCCGCCGCGACCCAGGGAGG
>DAINCY010000053.1:0-12308 GCA_036732145.1 Candidatus Dormiibacterota bacterium | reverse complement strand
CAGGGACAAGGACCCCGCCGTCAGCTACAGCGGTGACTGGGCCAGCGTGGCCGACAAGTCCGCCTCGGGCGGCACCCTCCACCGCACCACCGGGGCCGGCGCCAGCGTCTCCTTCACGACGCCCGACGCCGAGACCATCGGCATCGTCATGCCCACCGGACCGAACCCCGACGTAGAACTCGACGCCCATCTGACGGCGTTTGTAGTCGTGGGCCGACTGGGACCCGTCATACCTATGGTCGACGCCTTCGTCCGGTACGTGGCCAGCGTACTTAGTACCTTCGGACCAGACCCACTGGGGTGTCACGGGACACCCCCGGCCACCCTGTCAAGGTGGCGTAATGATAACTCTACGGTGCGGGGATAGTTACCCAAAACCGTGTAGGTACAGTGCGGGGCGAGCCGGTCACTGACCGGCCGGCCGGAGGGGCGACCGCTACCGCGCGTCGGAGGTTGCCCCCGTGGCCGCATTGAAGGGTCTCGTCGACAACTGGATCCTGCTCGCGCAGGGGCTGATCGGCAGCATCGGCGCTCTGGCGTTCCTGATCGCATTCATGTACAAGATCGTCGCCGTCGATCCGCGCAGTGTCATGGAGGCGAAGCGCTGGATTGGCCGCATCGTGTTTGGCACCATCGGCGTCGAGGTGGCCGGCACGCTGACGCACGCCATCATCGCCAGCATCCCGGGCGGCGTCCACTGACGTGTCCATCATCAACGGCATCACCAGTGCCGGACAGGCGATCACCGACCCGGTCGGGTTTCTCCTGCAGTCGCTGATCGGCATCCTCGGTCACCTCATCTCCGTGGCCCGCGTGGACATGACGGGCGTCCTCGATCGCTTCCTCTTCCGCACCGTCGATCCCACCGTGCCGGGCAACCGGCCCATCACCGCCAACCCCAACATCGCCAACCTCAACCTCGGGCTGACACTCGCCGTCGACGCCATGGTCGGGTTGGTCATCGTGCTGACGTCACTCCGAAGCATCTTCGAGCGTTCCATGCGGTCGAAGTACGACCTCAAGGTCATCATTCCTCGGATTCTTCTGGCGATCGTGCTCGCCCATGGGTCACTGCTGTTCATGCAGATGGCGATCGACCTCAACAACGCTTTGGACGGCGTGGCTCTGTCACTTGGCGGCCCGCTCAATGGCGACACCCTGCCATGGTCGCCCAGTCTGGCCCCGGAGACGATCGCCCGACTGATCACCGGCCAGGATCTCTTCCAGGCCGTCCTGGCTGTCGCCTTGGTCGCAGCGATGGCCATCCTGGTGCTGGCCTATGTGATCCGCACCGCCTTGCTCAACATCCTCATCGTCACCGCCCCACTGGCGGCTTTGCTCAGTGTGATTCCCGACACGAGGACGCACGCCCGGACCTGGCTGCATCTCTTCACCGGAACCGTGTTCATGCAGGCGGTGCAACTGATCATCCTGCGGGTGGCGGTCACCACGGAGTTCGACACCAGCGGCGGACTGATCAGCACCGTCTACGCCCTGGCGACGCTGTGGTTGCTCCTCAAGGTGCCTGGCGCGATGAACACATCAACCCATCTCGAGAGCAAGGCGCACACCATGCTCCACACCCTCGAGCGATCTGCCAAGCACGCGCTGATGCCCACCCACCACGCCCACACGCCTCGAAAGACGGCGTGAGCCGGGGCGCCACGAACACAACGCACCCATCGACCAACACGACCATCGGAGGAAGCACAGCCATGATCAACCGAGTCATCCTGATCGGCAATCTCACCCGCGACGCCGAGGCCACCACCGGGCCGGCGACCACGCTGGCCCGTATGCGTATCGCGACCAACGCGGTGTGGCGCGACGCCGAGGGCAATCGTCAGGAGAGCTCTGAGTTCCACAATGTGGTGGCGTTCGGCAAGCTCGGGGAAATCTGCGCCAGCTACTGCCTCAAGGGCCGCCGCGTGTATATCGAGGGGCGGCTGCGCACCCGCGAGTACGAGAGCGCCGACGGGTTGCGACGGCACACCACGGAGATCGTTGCCGAGACCATGAAGCTGCTCGATCGCCCGCGTACCGACGACAGTGCCATTCAGGACGACGTGACGGGCCGCTCTGAGGGCGGCGCCGCCGAGGCTGACCCGGACACCAGCGGGACCAACGGGGATCGCGCCGGCAAGGCCAACAAGCTGCAGGTGGCTCCGACCGCCTGACCTACGCCCCTTGGGGACTCACCGTGCCCAGGTGGCGCACGACGTCATCGAGGATCTTGTCCTGCGCCTGCAGATGGGCCTGGAGTTGCAGGCACTCGTGGAGGATCGCCTCTGCGTCACTGTAGGTCTGCTCAGAGCGCTTGTCGGCAGCACGGGCCTGCACGTTCTGACCGACGATGATGATCGGCAGCAGCACCAACTGCAGGAACGTCTGGGCGATCCATGCGACGATCAGGACCAGGTCCTTGGTGTGAAGGACGCTGGGCAGGCTGATCAGCGCCAGCACCGTGAAGAGGTACGCCGCCCACATCGTTCCGATGACGGTCGTGATGAACACGCCGATCTTGCCATTGAACCCGAGACGTTCATCCGAGGTCTTTGGCGGCGTCTGATGTTGACGCTCACGGATATGCGGGTGGGGAACATGCTGGAAGATGGGATGCGCGTTGCTCACGGGCGGGTCCATACCCTCGGTCATGCCTCTGCCTCCTGTGTGCGGGATCGATGCGAACTCTCACACGCCGCCGTTGATTTTGGGTGGTTGGCGCCGCTCGAGTGAGCCGGTGGCCGAAGCGAGAGCACAGGCAGGGGGCTGCAGAGGACACGTCTGCTAGCGTCGCACTGGTGAGCAACCGACTCGCCGGCGAGACCAGTCCCTACCTACTGCAGCACGCCGACAACCCGGTCGACTGGTACCCGTGGGGAGACGAGGCCTTCGCCCGGGCGCGCGCCGACGATCGTCCCGTCCTGCTGAGCATCGGCTACAGCGCCTGCCACTGGTGCCACGTGATGGCTCACGAGTCCTTTGAGAACGAGCAGATCGCCACGCTCATGAACGAGCTCTTCGTCAACATCAAGGTGGATCGCGAGGAGCGTCCCGACGTCGACTCCATCTACATGCAGGCGGTGATCGCCATCAGCGGTCACGGCGGCTGGCCGATGACAGTCTTCCTCACCCCTGCCGGCGAGCCGTATTTCGGCGGCACGTACTTCCCGCCGGTGGATCGTCACGGGCTGCGTGGTTTCCCCTACGTCCTTGACGCCGCAGCCACCGTCTACCGCGAGCGCCGCGATGAGGTGACCCAGGCCGCCGACCAGCTGCGGCGTGCGCTCGAGCCGGTGCCGCTGCCCGCGGCGACGACCTCCACCGGCAATCTCGACGCTGCTGCCACGCAGCTGGCCGCGCAAACCGACATGCGTCATGGTGGCTTTGGCGCTGCGCCGAAGTTCCCCCACCCGAGTGCGCTTGACTTCCTGCTGCGTCGTCATCGTCTATCCGGTGAACCGCGTCTGTTCGACGCTGCGCTGACCACGCTCGACCACATGGCTCGTGGCGGGATCCACGATCAGATCGGCGGCGGCTTCCACCGCTACTCGGTTGATGGAACATGGTCGATCCCTCACTTCGAGAAGATGCTGTACGACAACGCGCAGCTGGCTCCGGTGTATCTGCACGCCCATCAGCTCACCGGCGATCACCGATGGCGCCTGGTCGTCGAGGACACGCTCGACCATGCCCTGCGTGAGCTTCGGCTGCCGTCGGGCGGCTTCGCGTCCTCGCAGGATGCCGACTCGCCAGGCGGGGAGGGGTCGTATTTCGTCTGGACCCCGGCACAGCTGACCGACCTGCTTGGCGAGGACGACGGCGCCCTGGCTGCGCGAGTCTTTGGTGTCACTGACGCCGGCAACTTCGAACAGCGCACCACCGTTCTCTCCCTGCCGTTTCCCCTCCATCAGGTGGCCCGCAGCATGGAGATCAGCGAGGACGCGCTGCAGGAGCGCGTCCTCAGCATTCGCGAGCGCCTCCTTGCGGCTCGGCAGCAACGTCCGGCGCCCGCGCGCGACGACAAGGTGCTGACCTCATGGAACGCCCTGATGCTGGCTGCCCTTGCCGAGGCCGGCGCAGCGCTGGCGCGCCCTGACTACCTCGACGCCGCCCGGCGCTGCGCCGACTTCCTGCTCACCGAGCTGCGGCCTGACGGCGTGCTGCTGCGCACCTGGAAGGACGGAAGGGCAAAGATCACCGGCTTCCTGGAGGACTCCGCCTTCCTCGCCGACTCGCTCATCACGCTGTACGAGGCCTGCGGGGATGGCGCGTACGTCGCAGCCGCTCGCGAGCTTGTCGATGACGCGCTGCGCCGCTTCGAGGACGATGGAGTCCTGTACGACACCGCGTCCGACGCGGAGCCGTTGCTGATTCGTCCGCGAACCGTCGACGACAACCCCATTCCCGCAGGCCAGTCCGTGCTCGCATCCGCGCTGCTGCGCATCGCTGCCGTGAGCGGCGACTCCCGGTTCCGCGAGCGCGCCGAGGCGATCATGGGACCGCTCGCCGTGGTGGTCGCACGCTCTCCGTTGGCGGTCAGCTCACTGGCCTGTGCGATGGACCGCGCTCAGGCACCGTCCCGGGAGGTGGCCATCAGTGGTCTCGTCGAGGATCCGCGCACGCTGGCGCTCATCGCCACCGTGCACTCTCACTGGTTGCCCAACACCGTCGTGGCGTGGGGCAACGCTGACGTCGAACTGCTCTCGGACCGGCCGCTCGTCGACGGGCGACCCGCCGCCTACGTGTGCGAGAACTTCGCGTGCCAGAGGCCGGTGACCGACCCGGCGGACCTCACCGCGCTGCTCGCGGTCGACGGACCAACGCCGGGCTGAGCGAGGCGAATGCCGAGCGGGCGCGCGAGGCGCGCCGAGGGGTCGGGGTCTCCGCCTCTGTCAGAACTGGCCGCAACCGGCGGAGTGGCCGGCGGTGTCCAGCGCCGGAAGCCCGGCGAAGACCGGCCAGGCGCGCGCGTCGTTCATGGGGTGGAAGTCGCCGGTGGACTCGTCCTGCCTGTACTCGAGGCGAGGCCCGTTGTCGAGGAGCTCGGAGAGCGCCCCGACCAGCTCATCGACGTCGCGCTCGGTGGTGCCGATGCCGAAGGAGGCGCGCACCGCGCCGGGGATGCCCACGCGCTCACCGCGTCGCAGGGAGCTGCGAACCGAGTCGGCGGCCACAGCGTCGATGCCGAGCAGGTGGGTGATGTACGGGTGGGCGCAGAAGCAGCCGTGGCGCACACCGATGGCGTGCTCGGCACTCAGCGCCGCGGCGACCAGGGCGTGGTCCATGCCCTCCACCGTGAACGTGACCACGCCGAGCCGGTCCACCGACGGGTCATCCCACAGCTGCAGGCGCCGCAGCCGCGCCAGGCGGGTGAAGGCCGCGTCGACTCGGGCGAGCAGCTCGTGCTCGTGCTCGGCGATCCGTTCCATGCCGACAGTGCTGAGCGTGGTGGCGGCGACTCCGAGGGCGATCGCGCCGATGACGTTGGGGCTGCCCGCCTCCAGGCGGTCGGGCATCCCCGTCCAGAGCACGTCGTCCACGGTGACGAAATCCACCGCCCCGCCGCCCGCGAGCAGGGGCTCGGCGTCGGCCACGAGGTCGGTGCGCACCACCAGCGCGCCTGCGCCGAACGGCGCGTACATCTTGTGACCGCTGAAGGCCAGGCAGTCGACATCCATCGCCGCCATGTCGATGGCACGATGGGGGGCGAGCTGGGCGGCGTCCACGCTGATGATCGCGCCGTACGCGTGGGCGAGGCGGGCCATCTCGGCCACCGGCATGACCTCGCCGGTCACGTTGCTGGCGCCGGTGACGGCCACCACCGCGACGCGGCCTCCGGCTGCTCGCAGCGCTGCCTCCATGGACTCGAGAAGGACGGCCCGCGACCGCGGCGGGGGAAGGTATTCGACAGGCCCGAGCCGCCGCCATGGAAGCATGTTGGCGTGGTGCTCCATCTCGGTGCTCAGGACGGTGGCGCCGGCGGGCACGCGCAGGCATCCGGCCAGGTGGTTGATCGCGTCCGTGGTGTTGCGGACAAAGACGACTGAATCACCGGGGCGCGCACCCACGAAGGCAGCCACGGACTGCCGCGCCGCCTCATACAGCCGCGTGGAGACCTGGGACAGATGTCCGGCGCCGCGGTGGACGCTGCTGTACCAGGGAAGTGCCTCGGTGACCGCTGCGACAACACTCTCGAGCGCCGGTGTGCTGGCTGCACAGTCGAGGTTGATGTAGCGGCGCAGTGTTCCATCGGCGAGTGGCACCTGCATGTCGGCGCCGCACAGGCGGGGAAGGTTGCTGGTGATCATGGGCACACCCTACGCCCCGCGGCAACGCCGCGCAGCCTCAGCCCGCCCGGTCGCCACTCCGGCCCCTTGCGACCACCAGGCCGGCGCGGATGACGGTGGCGACGGGGTTCGCCCCCAGGTGATAGGCGACATCGATCCAGTCGGGCGTGCTGAGGATCACCGCGTCGCAGCGCAGTCCGGCGCGGAGCCTGCCGCGGTCGTTCAACCGCAGCGCGGCGGCACCGCCGGAGGTGGCTGCAACCATGGCCTGGGCAGGGGTCAGACCGGCCTCGGCGACCGCCAGCGACACCATCAGTGGCATCGACTCGCTGTAGCAGGTGCCGGGATTGCAGTCGGTGGCGATGGCCACGGTCGCCCCCGCCGCCAGCAGACGGCCCCCCGGCGGAGGCGGCCCGCCGAGAACCAGAGCGGCTCCCGGGAGGATGACACCGGTGACGCCGGCGTCGGCGATTGCGCGGAGGTCGTCATCGTCGGCGTGCTCGAGGTGGTCGGCGCTGGCCGCGCGGAGAGCCGCGGCGAGCCGCGCGCCGCCACTGTGGGTGCGCTGCTCAGTGTGGATCTTCAGCGCCAACCCGGCCTGCCGTGCGGCGCCGAGAACCCGCCGGCACTCCTCGACGGTGTACGCCCCTTCCTCGCAGAACACATCGCAGAAACTCGCGCGGCTCGATGCATCGCGCACCCCGCGCCCGCAGACCTCTTCGAGCAGCTCTGCGCGATCGCCATCGGGAGGAGCGTGAAGCGGCAGGTAGGTGGTGATGACGTCGGGCATGTCCTCCTGTTGCCCGACGGCGATGGCGGCATCGAGCTGGCGCATCTCGGCGTCGTGCGCGAGCCCATAGCCGCTCTTCACCTCGACCGTGGTGGTGCCATGCTCCAGCATGCGGCGAGCGCGCGCCGATGCGGCCCGGTAGATCTCCTCCACAGTGCCCGACGCCGTGCTGCGCACGGTGCTGCGAATGCCACCGCCGCGGCCCGCAATCTCCTCGTACGCAGCACCTGCCGCTCGCGCGGCGTACTCCTCGCTGCGGTTGCCAAGCCATGCGATGTGCGTGTGGGAGTCGACGAACCCCGGTATCACCGCGCAGCCGCCGGCGTCGATGACCACGACGTCGGCTGACGGTGCCGGAAACGACGCTTCGTCGGCGCGGCCGGCATAGGTGAGCAGCCCCCCGGCGGCGATGAGCACGGCGTCACGGACGACTCCCGGCGCCTCCCCATGCAGCGGATCGCAGGTTACCAGCGACCCGATGTTGCGCACGATCAGCGTGGCGCGGGCGGTCATGTCCCGACAGGCGACCTCGAGCGCAGTGTCACCCCTGCGCACAGCGCGGTGAACGTGGCGGCCATCAGCCGCACCGTGATGCCCGCCACGTCCGCGGACGCGTCCACCTCGCACAGGTCGACCGCCTCGACGGCGGATTCGCGGCCGAGCAGGCGGGCGGCAGTAAGCAGGTCGTCAGGCAAGAGCCCTCCGGGGAGGCTGGCAGGACAGGCCGGGGCGAAGGCTCGGTCGACAACGTCGACATCGAGGTCCACGTAGATCGCCGTCGCTCCGGCGGCGCGCAGCTCGGCCAGGGCGGTGCCGACCACCACCGCGATCCCGGCGCGACGCACCTCCACGACGTCATGGACGTGGACGCCCTGCGCGACCGCCCACTCAGCGTGCTCGCGTGCGTTGCCGAGGGGGTGGATGCCGACCTGGGCGACTCGATCGCCGGCCAGGCCGCCTGCGATGAGCTCGCGAACCGGTGTGCCGTTCGCGGATCCGGCGGTCACAGGACGGCAGTCGTGATGGGCGTCGAGGGTGAGCAGGCCCCAGGCCCGCTGGGGGCGCAGCCGGTTCATGCCCAGGAACGCCGGCCGGGTCAGCGAGTTGTCGCCACCGATGACTACAACAGGCGCTCCGTCCACGTCCAGCCTGGCGATCCGCTCCTCGATGCGGCTGTGGGCCGCGGCGGCATCACCGTCGTAGCGATCTCCCTCAACGTCGCCGGCGTCGCGGATGGTCAGCTCGGCGACATCAACGGGACCGGCCGCGTCCCAGGTGGGAAAGCGTGCCAGCGCCTCGCGGAACGCAGGGGGTGTCGACCAGGCCTGCGATGGGGTGATCGACGCCTTGGAGATGGGCGCACCGAGCAGGATGATGTCAGGGGCACTGCCGTCGCCGTGGCTGATCCACTCCAGCATGTTCACGACCCGATCTCAGCTGTCGGCCAGCATGGGGATGCGGACGTCGCGGGCGCGGGCCGCCGCCACCGCCTCCTCGTAGCCGGCATCCGCGTGACGCATCACACCGGTGGCGGGATCGTTGCGAAGCACGAGCTCGATGCGGCGATCGGCCAGCTCCGAACCGTCGCACACCACCTGCGCACCGGCGTGGATGGAGCGTCCGATGCCCACCCCGCCACCGTGGTGCACCGCCACCCAGGTGGCGCCGCTGGCGGTGTTGAGGAGCGCGTTGAGGATCGGCCAGTCGGCGATGGCGTCGCTGCCGTCGCGCATCGCCTCGGTCTCGCGATACGGCGAGGCGACACTACCGGAGTCGAGATGATCGCGCCCGATGACAATGGGGGCCTGCACCTCGCCGCTGCGCACCAGCTCGTTGAAGCGCAGCCCGGCGCGGTGGCGTTCGCCGGCCCCCAACCAGCAGATTCGGGCCGGCAGCCCCTGGAACGCAACGCGCTGGCCGGCGAGTTGCAACCAGCGGTGCAGCGATTCCTGCTCCGCGAACAGCTCGATGAGCGCTGCGTCGGTTACCGCAATGTCGGCGGGGTCGCCACTCAGCGCCACCCAACGGAACGGCCCGCGTCCCTCGCAGAACTGAGGACGAATGTACGCCGGCACAAATCCCGGGTACGCGAAGGCTTCCGCGAATCCGCCTTTGACCGCCTCGCCCCGCAGCGAGTTGCCGTAGTCGAACACCTCGGCCCCGCGGTCCTGGTACGCCGCCATCGCCCGGCAGTGCTGCGCCATCGACTGGCGCGCCGCCCGGATGTAGCCGTCGCGGTCACGGTCGCGCAGGCGGGCGGCAGCGTCGAGCGACATGCCGGCCGGCACATAGCTGAGCGGGTCGTGGGCGCTGGTCTGATCGGTGACCACATCCACCGCCACGCCCGACGCCAGCAGCTGCGGCAGTGCCTCGGCGGCATTGGCGACCACGCCGACGGAAAGCGCCCTTCGCTCTTCGCGGGCCAGGTCACAGCGGCGCACGGCGTCGTCGAGATCCGCCGCGACCTCATCGAGGTATCGCGTCTCCAGGCGACGGTGCACGCTTTGGGGATCGACGTCGATGCACAGCGCCACGCCGTCGTTCATGGTCACCGCCAGCGGTTGCGCTCCGCCCATGCCGCCGAGTCCTGCGGTGAGCACCAGCCGGCCGCGCAGGCTGCCTCCGAAGCGGTGGCGCGCGACGGCGGCGAATGTCTCGTAGGTGCCTTGCAGGATTCCCTGGGTGCCGATGTAGATCCACGATCCCGCGGTCATCTGGCCGTACATGGTCAGCCCGGCGGCCTCGAGCTCCCAGAACTCCTCCCAGGTCGCCCACTGTGGCACGAGCAGCGAGTTTGCGATGAGGACGCGGGGCGCGAGCGCATGGGTGCGTGCCACGCCCACCGGCTTGCCACTCTGCACCAGCAGCGTCTCATCGTCGCCGAGCGTGCGGAGCGTGGCGACAATGGCATCAAAGCATTCCCAGCTGCGTGCCGCACGGCCGCTGCCACCGTAGACAACCAGGTTGTCAGGATCCTCGGCGACGTCGGGGTCGAGATTGTTCATGAGGCAGCGCAGAACCGCCTCGGTCTGCCAGCTCCGGCAGCTGATCTCCGCCCCACGGGGAGCGCGCACGGGGCGTGCGCCGGCACTCATCGAAGGATGTCCGTGACGCCGGGCAGTGCGTCGTGCCAGCGTCGCAGGCGCAGCCACTCCACCGCTTCGAAGAGATCACCGGCGAGGACGCGGTCGTCATCGAGGTGGGCAATGCACGTGCGCAGCGAGTGCAGAACCGCTCCAGTGCCGGGACCGGGACGCAGAGGTGCGCGCAGCTCCAACGCCTGCGCGGCGGCGACCAGTTCAGCGGCAAGGACCATGCGCAGGGTGAGCACGCTGCGGCGGGTGCGCATCGCCGCAGTGAATCCCATCGACACGTGATCCTCCTGGCCGGCGCTCGTCGACATGCTCTGCACGGCGATGGGGGTGGCGGCGGCGCGCAGTTCGACCACCATGGCCGCCGCGGTGTACTGGATGATCATCAGGCCGCTGTTCAGGCCCGGGTTGGCGGTGAGAAACGCGGGCAGGCCACGCGATCGGGAGGGGTCGAGAAGCCGGTCCAACCGGCGTTCGCTGATCGCCGCCATGTCGGCGCACACGCTGGCGAGCATGTCCGCGGCGTACGCGAGCGCCTGTCCGTGGAAGTTGCCGCCGCTGACCACCTCGGCGTCAAGCACCATGGGGTTGTCGACGACCGCCTCGAGCTCTCGGTCCACACACTCGCGCGCAAAGCCGTGCACGTCGCGCGCCGCCCCGTGCACCTGGGGAGTGCAGCGCAGCGAGTACGGATCCTGCAGGGCATGGTGGGACTCCCGGTGTGAAGCGACCAGTGCACTGTCGGAGAGCAGCGCGCGCAGGTTGGCAGCGCTCGCCGCCTGCCCGGGCGCGGGTCGCAACGCCACCGCGCGCTCGGCGAACGCGGTGGTGGTGCCCAGCAGCGCCTCGACGCTCATGGCCGCGACGACGTCGGCCGCGCGCAGCAGCTCCGCGAGATCCGCGACAGCCAGGGCGAGCACCGCGCTCATCGCGTCTGTGCCGTTGATGAGCGCCAGTCCCTCGCGCGGCCCCACCGCGATGAGATTCAGTCCGCGCTCGGCGAGCGCCTCCTTTGCCGGCCGCCGCCCCGCCCCGTCCCACACCCAACCCTCGCCGAGCAGGCAGGCGGTGGCGTGTGCCAGGGGGGCGAGGTCTCCGGACGCGCCCAGCGAGCCATGCTCCGGCACCCACGGCACCAGGCCGCTGTTGAGGAGCGCGACGAGCGACTCGGGGAGCAGCGGGCGCACACCCGAATAGCCCGCGCACAGCGTGCGGGCCCGGAGAAGGAGCATTCCCCGCACGATCTCGGCGTCGAGAGGCGCGCCCATGCCGGCGGCATGGCTGATGACGACACGGCGCTGCAGCGCGGCCCGGTCATCCGGTGGCACAACCCGGTCGGCAAGGGCGCCGAAGCCTGTGGTTACGCCGTAGGCGACGCTGTCGGTGCTGTCGAGCGCCACCACGACGGCGCGCGATGGCGCCATCCGCCTCCTCGCCTCCTCGCCAACCTCGACGGCAGCGCCCTCGCGTGCCACGACGACCACGTCATCGATGCTGAGCGGGTTGCCGTCGAGGACCACCATGGCGGCGGCAGGGTAATCCTCCATCACCATCGATGGTACCGACGCGCTCGGCTATCGTCTGCACAGCGCCATGCAGAGTCCGCCCTCGCCGACCGAAGTGATCTCCGTCCAGCCGCTGCCGCCTCCACCGCCACCCCCTCCGTTCAGCCTGACCGGCGCGCGGCAGACGCGGTCGCTGCCCAGGCGCGTGCGGGCGGTCGCCCCGCTGGCCGTGGTGACGATCGTGGTCGGCGTGCTGCTCGGCGGCCGCGCCTCAGCCGAGGACGGTCGCTCGGCGGCGGCCGCGGCGCTCTCCAGTGGAGACCCGGCCCAGGCGGTGAGCCTCGATGAGGCCGTGGCGGGCAGGAGCGGCTTCCTGATGGTGCTCGATCCCGGCGCATCCGCATCGGCAGACCACGACGCCCAGGTCGCCAGGATAGCGTGGGCGAAGAAGCTCGCCGCGGCCGGCGACGTCGGGTCGGCGGTGGCCGTGCTCACTCTGATCCAGCAACCTTCGCTGCTTGCCGCGGCCGCGCAGGCGCGTGCTCAGATCCTCATCGACGCGGCCTCGGCGGCCATCGAGGCAGGTCACGCCGAACTCGCGCTCCAGCGACTCGACCAGGCCGCCCAGGGC
>DAINCY010000052.1:0-12595 GCA_036732145.1 Candidatus Dormiibacterota bacterium | reverse complement strand
ACATCTTGTCCGGCATCACGAAGATCATCTTGTAGCCCTTGATCGCGGCCACCATCGCCAGGCCGTGTCCGGTGTTGCCCGAGGTGGGCTCGACGATGGTGCCGCCCGGGCGCAGCTGGCCGCCGCGCTCCGCCTCCTCGACCATGCCCAGGGCGATGCGGTCCTTGACGCTGCCGCCGGGGTTCAGTTGCTCGAGCTTGGCGAGGACGGTGGCCCCCACCCCGCGGGTCAGCGCCCGCAGGCGTACCAGGGGCGTGTTGCCCACCAGGTCGAGGATGCTGTCCGAGTACTCCACCGCCGGGATTCTAGGCGTGTCGCCCGCCGACACCGGGCCCGGGTTGCGGGAATGGCGGCCCCGCCTACTCGCCGTTGTTGACGGTGCGCAGCAGGTAGGCGTTGTCGATGTAGTCCTGCACCATCCGCGTCGCGGAGAAACGCGGACCGTTGGTGCGCAGCGAGCACTTGATCCGGCCCACCCAGCCGTGGGGGATGCCGTCGGCGCCGCGGTCGTAGAAGAGTGGCGCCACCTCGTGTTCGAGGAGGTCGTAGAAGGCGGCGGCGTCGCGCGTGTCCTGCACGCCGGGGTCATGCACGGTGTCGCCTGGAATACCCCAGCCGTTGGAGCCATCGAACGCCTCCGCCCACCAGCCGTCGAGAACTGACAGGTTGAGGCCGCCGTTGAGAACTGACTTCATGCCGCTGGTGCCACTTGCCTCGAGCGGGGCCCGGGGCAGGTTGACCCAGAGGTCACAGCCCGACACCAGGTGGGCGGCGATGCCGAGGTCGTAGTTGTCGAGAAAGGCCACTCGTTCGGCGGCGTTCGCGAGTTGCTTGAAGGTGAACACCCCCTGCGCAGAGCGTTTGCCCTCCTCGTCGTTGGGGTGCGCCTTGCCAGCCAGGATCAACTGCATCGGCCGCGCCTCGTTGGCCATCATGTCGGCAACACGCTGAGGTTCAAAGGTCAGCAGGTAGAGGCGCTTGTAGGTGGCCAGCCGGCGTGCGAAGCCGATGGTCAGCGAATCGGCGCTGAATCCACGTTCGGCGGCGGCCACCATCTCGCGGTTCTCGCTCCGAGCCAGCCGCGTGGCGACGCTGCGGTCGCGCACATATTCGACGAACTCCGCGCGCAGCTGGCAGCGCAACGCCCACAGTTCGGCGTCGGGGATGTTCTCGACGGCTGCCCATGTCTGCGGATCGGCGGCTCGCGTCACCCACCCATCCTCGAGGTGGCGGTCGAGCAGCGCGCGCGTTGCGGGCGCCATCCAGGTGGGCAGGTGCACGCCGTTGGTGACGTGCTCGATGGGAACTGTGTCGACCGGGCGTTCAGGGAAGAGTGGCTGCCACATCTGCCGGGCCACCTCGCCGTGACGGCGACTCACGCCGTTGGCGAAACGGCTCATCTTGATGCCGAGCGGAGTCATGACGAACGGCTCGTACGGATTCTCCGGCCGGGTGCGGCCGAGCTGGAGGAAGCTGTCGAAGTCCATGCCGATCTCACCAGGAAAGTCGCCCATCACCTCGGCGATCTCGGCGATGTCGTACCCCTCGTTGCCTGCTCCGACGGGCGTGTGGGTGGTGAAGATGGTTCGTTCGCGGGCGGCGGCGAAGGCGGTGTGGCGGTCGGCGCCGGCAGCAATGTCGCGGCGGGCGAGCTCGAGGGGTGCCAGGCCCGCGTGTCCCTCGTTGAGGTGGACGACCGCGGGGTCCATGCCCATCGCTTCCAGCACGCGCATCGAGCCGATGCCGAGCAGCGCGTATTGCGCCAGCCTGATGGCCCGGTCGCTCTCGTAGAGGCGCGCGGTGATCCAGCGATCGGTGCGGGAGTTCTCGCGACGGTCGGCGTCGAGCAGGAAGAGGGGGACGCGTCCCACCTGCACGCGCCACACCTGCACGGTCAGCTGCCGGCCGCGCAGGGGGACGCCGACGGTCAGGGGCTCACCGTCGGCGTTGCGCACGAGGACGGCAGGAACGCGCTCTGGATCCAACGGGATCCAGTACTCGTGTTGGTACCCGGTTCGGTCCATTCGCTGCAGAAAGTAGCCCTGTCGGTAGAGGAGACCGACGGCGACCATGGGCACCGCCAGGTCGCTGGCCTCCTTGAGGATGTCCCCGGCCAGCACCCCCAGTCCGCCGGCGTAGATCGGCAGTGACGTGTGCACGGCGAATTCCGCGCAGAGGAAGGCGACCGGTTGCTGCGCCGATGCACGCCCAGCCATCGGACGACGCGCATTGTCCGACTCGATGGCGGCGAGGATGGCGTTCGCCTGGCGCATCAGCTGCGCATCCGAAGCGACGCGCTCAAGGGCCGCGGACGACGCCTCGAGCAACAGTCGGACCGGATTGTGGTTGCTGCGGTCCCAGCGCAGCGGGTCGATGGCGGCGAACAGCTCGTTGCCTCCCGGTGTCCACGACCACCGGTAGTTGTACGCGATGCGCGCGAACGCCGCCATCGGCCCGGGCAGGCGGGAGCCGAGGTCGTGGGCGGCGCGAACCGTCTCGGCGCTGCCGTCGACGAGTGGGGTGACGTGAGCAGCCGTTTCGGTCATTGCGACGCGATGGTAGTCAGGTAGCCGGTGCGAGCGACGCCGCGATGGCTCGGACGCCGGCTGCGGGGCCTTCGCTATGGCCGAACACGGCCATCCCCGCCACCAGGACCGTCGCTCCGGCTGCTGTGCACGCCGCCGCATTGCCGGCGTCGACGCCACCATCAACCTCGAGCTCGGTGCTCAGCCCGTGCCGGTCGATCTCGGCGCGAAGGTCAGACACCTTGTCGAGGGTGTGCGGGATGAGTCGCTGGCCGCCGAAGCCCGGGTTGATGGTCATGACCAGGGCCAGGTCGCAGATCTCGAGGACATCGTGCAGGGCTGTCACTGGCGTGCTGGGGTTGATCGCAGCCCCGGCGCGACAGTCAAGCGAGCGGATCGCCGACAGGGTTCGATGGAGATGGGGCGACACTTCTTGGTGCACCGTGATGCCGTCGGCACCGGCTGCCGCGAAGGTCTCGAGATGCCGCTCGGGCTCGCGGATCATGAGGTGCAGCTCGAGCGGGAGGGCGGTCTCACCGCGCAGCGCGCGGACTGTGTCGGTCCCGAAGGTGAAATTCGGCACGAAGCTTCCATCCATGACGTCGACGTGGAGACGCTCTGCTCCACTCCCTTCAAGCGCGTGAACCGCATCGGCAAGATGCGCGAAGTTGGCGCCCAACAGGCTGGGAGCGATGCAGACAGCGCCCGGGCAAGCGGGCCACGTCGAACGGGGCACGATCGGAGCCTACTCGATGCTCCTTGGCACGGCGGGCGCGAACGTTCGCCTCCCGCAGATTCGGTGACTCGTGGCGGCTGTTCAGCTGAGCGAACGGGCTGCCGAGCTATCGAGAAACCAGAGGAGTTCGCCGTCCTGTGGCCGCACCCGGGCTGCAGGCACAGTGCCGTCGATGACCCCCCGCAGGGCGTCTGCCTTGGTGGGCCCGGTGACCAGGAACGCGACGTGGGCTGCGGCATTGAGAGCCGGCAGGGTCAGAGTGATGCGATCAACGGGCTGATCGGTCGCCTGACCGCGCGTGGCCCACACCTCGCCGACGTCAAGCGCGGCGGTGCCTGGAAAGAGCGACGCCGTGTGGCCGTCCACACCGAGCCCGAGCAGAACCACGTCAAACCGCGGCGGGTTGCCGGCCTCGGCTTCGAGCAGCCGCGAGTAGTCGGCTGCGGCGTTGTCGAGATCGGGCCGTTCGGCCTCCATGCGGTGGACCTGGCTGGGTGGGACGGCAACCCTGGAGAGCATGGTGTCGTTGAGCAGTCGGTAGTTGCTCTTCGGGTCTTCGGGAGGCACCGCACGCTCGTCGCCGAAGAAGATGTGCCAGAGCTGCCAATCGATGCGGTCACGGAAGGTCGAGGAGGCCAGCGCCTCATACAGGAACTGGGGGGTGCTCCCACCGGCACAGGCGATGCGGAAAGCGTTGCCGCCGCTGCACTGCTCGGAGATCCACTGGGCCGCAGCAGCAGCCACGGCGATCGGATCGGTGAGAACGTGGGCGCCCCCGGGGAGCTCGGCCGTGTTCATCGTGAGGCCGCGGCCAGAGCAGCTGCGCTGCGGAGAGCGGCGCGGTACACCGGGTCCTCCCCGCTGGTCTCGAGCAGCCTGCCGACGACATCGATGGTGTCGAGCTCAGCGACCGGCACGGCGCGCTCCGCGGTGATGCCGCCGTCGACGTCGATCACGCTGTACAGCGCCGAGCCGCGCCGCTCCAACGTCACCAATGCCTCATGGCCGTCGAAGCCGCAGCGCAGAGCCACGCGCACCAGATCATGCTCGCCGATCTCGTCAACCTGGCGCGAGGTGATCCCAACCCGCGGTGCTTCCCTGGAGCCCAGCCAATCAAGGCGGCTGGCCAGCCAGCCCGCGATCAGCCAGGTCTGCGCAGAGATGCGGTCGCCGCTGCACTCGACATCCATGCGGGTGATGCCGTGCAGGAAACCGCGCACCCCCTCGCCGTCGAAGGACTCTGCGATCAACTGGCGCCAGGTGGTGATGCGCTCCCAGGCAACATCGGAGAGCGAGATGGCGTCCCCGACACTGTCGAGCTCCTCCGACAGCGTGCGCAGCGTGCCGGCGTGGTCGTCGTACTCCCCGCTGTCGATGATCAAGCGCTCGCAGATCGCCACCGCGTCCTGTCCGAAGGCCTGCTGCAGCGAGGGTGAGCCAATCAGCCACAGGTAGACGGGAATGTCCGGGACCAGGAGCGGCGTGACCACGCTGGCGAGGTGATACGCGACCTCGCCTCCGACCTGGAGTCGCACCTGCTCGGCGCACACCTGCCCGGCGTCGACCGCGGAGCACTGCAGCGAGACGTCGGCCTCGATCCGGTCCTCGCCGTCGGGATCGGCCAGGATGATGATGGCCCGCGCGGGGTGCTTGGCGCCGAGCCGGCCCACTGCCTGGGTGGCCATGTCGGCGCTGCCGACGTCGACGCAGGTGGCGACAAGGTTGAGCACGGAGAGTCGCACCACGCCTCCTTCGATGCCGCTGCTGCGAAGCATCTCGCGGTGCATCTCGGCGAGGACGCGGTTGACGGCGTGCAGTCCGCTGGCGTGCGACACCTGCAGCGGTGCGCCCACTGTGGTCATGTCACAGTCGCCGCCACTGCCGGCCGTCGCGGGCCATGAAATCGCGGGACTTCTGCGGACCCCAGGAGCCGGCCTCGTAGTTGGGACAGTCGTCAGGGTCGGGGGGGTGCGCGCGCCAGCCGTCGAGGATGGCCGTGCAGAACCGCCAGGCCTCCTCCACCTCATCTTCTCGCGCGAAGAGGGTCGGGTCACCGAGCATGCAATCGAGCAGGAGGCGCTCGTACGCGTCCGGCGACTCCTTGAGGAACGCGCTCCCGTAGAGGAAGTCCATGTTGACGGTGCGAATGCGCATCGATTGTCCGGGTGTCTTGGCGCTGAATCGGATGGTGATTCCTTCGTCTGGCTGAATCCGCAGCACAAGCAGGTTGGGGTCGATGCTGTCGGTGGGAAGCAGACCCGCCGGCGTGGCAGTGTTGCCACCGAAGGGAGAGTGGGGCACGCGTCGGAACTGGATGGCGATCTCCGTCGCCCGCTTGGGCAGTCGCTTGCCGGTGCGCAGATAGAACGGGGTGCCGGCCCAGCGCCAGTTGTCGATGTCCACCTTCACAGCCACGAAGGTCTCGCGCAGCGAATCCGCCTTGACATCCGTCTCTTCGCGATAGGCGGGAACCGGCTCTCCGTCGATCCATCCGGCACCATATTGGCCACGCACGGTGTGGGACAGAGCGTCGTCAGGGTGGATGGGGCGAACTGCTCGCAGGAGCTTCACCTTCTCGTCACGCACGGTCTCAGCGCGGAAGTTGCTCGGCGCCTCCATCCCCACGATGGCCATGAGCTGCATCACATGGTTCTGGATGATGTCGCGGAGCGCCCCGGACTCCTCGTAGTAGGCGCCTCGACCCTCAGAACCGAGGTTCTCCGCGACGGTGATCTGCACATGGTCGATGTACTGCCGGTTCCACAACGGCTCGAAGATGCCGTTGGCGAACCGGAACACGAGCAGGTTCTGCACCGTCTCCTTGCCGAGGTAGTGATCGATGCGATAGATCTGCTCCTCGCCGAACGCCGCGTGCAGCTTTCCGTTGAGCTCTCGCGCGCTCCGCAGATTGTGTCCGAACGGTTTCTCCACCACCATGCGGCGGAAGCTGCCACCGTCGGACTGCGACAGCCCTTCCGCTCCGAGGCGCTCGGCGAGAGGCGCGAACCCGCTGGGCGGGATCGAGAAGTAGAAGATGCGGTTCCCGGCGGTGCCGCGCTCGCGATCGAGCTCGTCGAGGGTGTCGTGCAACGCCCGCAGCCCGTCGCCGTCATCGAGGTCGTAGGCGCAGTACCGAAGCCCGTCGGCGAACACGTTCCAGATATCGGAGCGCAAGGGCACGCGACCATGCCTCTCGACGCCCTCGCGCATGGCGTCGCGGAACTCGTCCGTCGACTGTTCGGTGCGCCCGGCGCCGACGATGCTGAATCCGGGCGGCAGCAGTCCGTCGGCGGCGAGTGCATACAGTGCCGGAACCAGCTTGCGCTTGGTGAGATCACCGGTGGCCCCGAAGATGACCACCACGCAAGGCAGCGGGACGCGTCCCTGCCGAAGCCCTTCGCTGAGAGGATTGGACTCGACGGCGAGCTCGCCGACTGCGGTGTCGGTCACGACGGTATCGGTGTGGACGCGGCCTGTTCCTCATTCTGCACCGCGTGGCCGCCGAACTCATTGCGCAGGGCTGCGATCACCTTGTTGCCGAAACCGTCCGGCTGACGAGACTGGTAGCGGGCCATCAGCGACAGCACCAGGACGGGCGCCGGAACCGAAAGGTTCATGGCCTCGTCGATGGTCCATCGCCCCTCTCCGGAATCATCCACCCAACCACGCAACCCGCTGAGTTGCGGGTCCTTCTCGAAGGCGCTCTCGGCGAGCTCGAGGAGCCAGGATCGCACCACGCTGCCCTGGTTCCAGAGGTGGGCGATGCCCTGGAGGTCAAGACCCGGGAAGGCCTTCGACGCATGGAGGATGTCGAAGCCCTCGGCGTACGCCTGGAGCATCCCGTACTCGATCCCGTTGTGCACCATCTTGACGTAGTGCCCGCTGCCGGCAGGGCCAACGTGCAGAAAGCCGTCCTCGGGCGCGAGGGTCTCGAAAATGGGACGCAACCTCTCGACGGCATCGACGTCGCCCCCGACCATCAGGCAGTACCCGACGGTCAGCCCCCAGATGCCGCCGCTGGTGCCGGCATCGATGAAGCTGATGCCATGTTCCTTGCACCGCTGCGCGCGCGCCACGCTGTCGTGCCAGTTGCTGTTGCCCCCGTCGACGATGGTATCGCCGCGTTCAAGGCTGGCCAGCAGACCATCGATTGTCTGCTCGGTGATCTGTCCCGACGGCACCATCATCCACACCGCTCGCGGCGCCTCGAGCCTGGACGCAAGATCCGCGAGGGCTGGGACGGTGGTGGCGCCGTACTCTTCCACGGACGCTCGTGCCTGTTCGTTGGGATCGAAGGCCACCACCGCGTGGCCAGCGTCGCGGCGCAGACGATGCACCATGTTGGCCCCCATCCGCCCGAGGCCAACAAAACCGATCTGCATCATCGTGCTCCCGTTGCCGCGTGAATGACGGAATCGGTCAACCTGCTGAGCCCGAGCGCGAGATCGCCACGGATGTGCAGGCGGATCACCCTGCGACCGTGATCGCGCAGGGATCGGAGGTCGCCCTGTGCCTGTGCCTGCTTGAGGACCGAGAAGGTGAAGGGCTGACCAGGGATGGGCACATCGACTGTGTCGTCGGAGGTGACCTGGATGTACAGGCCAGTGTCCGGGCCGCCCTTGTGCAGCTGTCCTGTGCTGTGCAGGAAGCGCGGCCCGAAACCCATGGTGGTGGCGACGCGGTGCTCGTCGCGGATCGCCACGCGGAGACGTTGCAAGGCCGCTTCGTTCTCGCTGTTCGGGGTGACATACGCCATCAGCGCAACGTAGTCGCCGGGGCGCACCGCCGAGAGGAAGTCGGTCAATGCGCTGTCGATGTCCTGGCGTTCCGTGGCGCCGAAGACCGAGATGCCGTCCTCACTTGCGCTCGCCGACTCGTCCGCCAGACTGCCGTTCTTGACGTACTGGTCGAGGACCCTCTTGGTGTTGTCCTTGGACTCCTTGACGTTGGGCTCGTCGAATGGGTCGATGCCCAGTGCCGCCCCGGCAACGGCGGTGGCGAACTCCCAGCGGAAGAACTCGGCGGCGAGATCGGCCAGGTCATCCAGTTGGATGGTCACCTGGGGAATGCCCGCGGCGCGCAGAGCTCCCACCTCGGCGTCGAAGTCAGGGTCCTCATCGCGCAGATGAAGGACGGTGAGGATGCGGTCGTCGCCGTAGACACTCGGCTCGCCAAGGGGCTCATCGCCGATGGGGATGAGCCCCTTGCCCTCCTTGCCGGTGCTTTCGGCGATGAGCTGTTCAGCCCACAGGGAGAACGCCGCAATCCGCGGCGGCGCCAGAATCGTCACCTTGTCGCGCCCACTGTTCTGCAGCAACCCCAGCACCGTTCCCAGCGCCAGGCCGGGGTTGAGGTCGGCGGGGATGCCAGGCCGCGATTGCAGGCGCATCTGCGCGGCGCGGTCGAGGAATGCCTCGACGTCGATGCCGATGATCGCCGCCGGAACCAGGCCGAAGAAGCTCAGTGCTGAATAACGACCGCCGATGTCGGAGGGATTCTCGAAGAGGTGCCGGAACTTTCGCTGGCGGGCGGTGTCGCCCAGCGGTGACCCAGGGTCGGTGACACAGATGAAGTGCTGCCCGGCATCGAGGATTCCCGCAGAGGTCATCCACTCCCAGAAGTGCGCCAGATGGCTCAGCGTCTCCAGGGTCGTGCCTGACTTCGAGGCCACGATGAACAGCGTGGTGCGGGGCTCGAGTCGATCGGTGAGCTGGGCGATGGCGGCCGGATCGGTGGTGTCGAGCACATGCAGCTCCGGCTGACCCGCGGCGCTGCCGAACGAGCTACGCAGCACCTCGGGGCAGAGACTGCTGCCTCCCATGCCGAGCAGGACGCAGTTGCGAAAGCCCGCCCGCTGCACATCGGTTGAGAGGCCGATGAGACGCGGGAGCGACTCGCGCATGGTGTCGATCACGTCGAGCCATCCGAGGCGGTTGCCGATGACCGTGGCGTGGGCCGCATCGCCAGGTTTCCAGAGGTCGGCGTCGCGGTCCCAGATCCGGCGCGCCACCTCCCTGGTCGAATCGCCGGCGACGACCGCCGCCACCGCATCGGTGCTGGCGGCCAGGTCAAGGTGCTGGCGGCTGCCGTAGCCCCGGTGCATGGCGTCGACCTTCTCCGCGATGCCGCGAATCAGCTCGTCATACGAGTCGGAGAAGGACGTGACGCCCGCGGCGAGCAGGTCGGCGGTGACCCTGTCCATGTCGATGCCGACTTCGGCGAGCTGGTCCATGACCTTGTGAGCGCCCGCGTAATCGCCGTTGACCGCGTTGGCTTCGACCACTCCGTGATCCCGGAAGGCGGTGATTGTCGATGGAGGCATGGTGTCGACCGTGTCGGGCCCCACCAGCGCCTCCGCGTACAGCACGTCGCGGTACTTGGGATTCTTGGCGCTCGTGCTGGCCCACAGCGGACGTTGCACATGCGCGCCGGCCTGCGCAAGCGGAGCGAACTCCGCGCCGCGGAAATAGTGCTCGAACTTCTCGTAGGCGAGGACGGCGTTGGCGATCGCCGCCTTGCCGAGCAGACCCTCGAGTGTGGCGTTGCCGGGGTCGGCCGCGAGCTTCTCATCGATGAGTTTGTCGACCGCGGTGTCGACGCGGCTGACGAAGAAGGACGCCACCGAGTGGACGTCGAGTGATTCCCCCTTGGACTGGCGCGCCTTCAGCCCGTTCAGGTAGGCGTGGATGACCGTGTCGTACGCCTCCAGCGCGAAGATGAGCGTCACGTTGATATTGACGCCGGCCGCCAGCGCACGTTCGATGGCGGGGACACCCTCGGCTGTGGCCGGGATCTTCACCATGAGATTGCGGCGGTTCACCCGGCTCGCGAAGTCGAGGGCGAGAGTTGTGCTGCGCTCAGTGCTGTGCGCGGCCTCTGGAGGCACCTCGAGGCTCACGAAGCCGTCAGCGCCGTTGGTGCGATCGTGGACTGGGCGGAGGATGTCTGCGGCGTGTTGGATGTCCGTGACCGCCAGCGCCATGAAGATGTCGGCGGGGTCATCGATGCCGGCCGCCAGCAGCTCACGGATCTGCTCGTCGTACTGGGTCCCGTCGGCGATGGCCTTCTGGAAGATGGTGGGATTGCTGGTCATCCCGGTGACGTTGTCCTCCGCGATCATCCGCTCAAGCTCGCCGCCGGTGAGCAGGTCGCGGCTGATGTAGTCGAGCCAGACGGACTGACCCTGATCCGCCAGCTGCTGCAACGCGTTCGACGGAGTCACTCAGCGCACCGCGGTCGGGAACGATTGCACCGCAGCCACGATCGCGTCGGCATCGATCCCGGCGTCGGCCATGAGCTCGGCGGGCGTTCCGGATCCGGGCAGGTGGCGCACGGCGAGGTGCAGCAATCTCCGGGGATGAGGGTCGTCGGCGAGTGCCTCGAGGACAGCGCTCGCGATGCCGCCCTGGGGATAGTGGTCCTCGACCACGATCAAGCGACCGCCAGTCGCCGATGAGGCCTCGCGGAGAGTGCGCGTATCGACCGGCTTGATGGAGTACAGGTCGATGACGCGGCAGTGCACACCGTCGGCAGCGAGACGGTCGGCGGCGTCGAGGCAGTGGTGCACGGTGACGCCGGCGCCGATCAGGGTGACGGCGTCGTTGTCGCTGCTGCGCAGCACCTTGGAGCCGCCGATCCGGAACTCTGTGGCGTTGTCGTACAGCGTCGGGTAGGCGCCGCGAGTGGTGCGCAGGTAGAGGATGCCGTCGGTGCTGGCCATGTGCAGCACCAGCTTGGCCGTCGATACCGGGTCGCTCGGGTACAGGACGATGGAGCCGTGCACCGCGCGCATCGATGCCAGGTCCTCCAGCGCCATCTGAGAGGGCCCGTCAGCGCCGATCTCGCAGCCCGCGTGCGAACCCGCCAGCCGGATGTTCGCGCTCGAGATGCCCGCCATGCGCACAAAGTCGTAGGCGCGGCTGAAGAATGCCGCAAAGGTGGAGGCGAACGGCACGAGCCGGCGAACGCTCATGCCGACAGCCGCAGCCACAAGCTCCTGCTCGGCGATGAACATCTCAAAGAATCGCTCCGGGTACGCCTTCTTGAACTCCTCGGAGTGAGTGGAGTTGCTCACCTCACCGTCGAGGGCGACGACGTCGGCACGTGCGCCCAGAGCCGTGAGCGCGTCACCGTACGCCTTGCGGGTGGCCACCCTGTCCTCCTTCGCGTAGGTGGGGAGGACGATCGAAGCGCCGCCACCGCGACGCACGGCGGAGTCACCGGGCTCTGGACCTAGGGTGTCGACCACAAGATCGCGTACCCCACCGAGCTCGGCGATGGCCCGCTCCGCCATGTCCGCCGGAAGGGCCTTGCCGTGCCAGCCGTCCTTGTTCTCGATCTCGCTGAAACCCTTGCCCTTGATGGTGCGCGCGAGCACCACGGTGGGGCGCTCACGCTCCGCGCGGGCGCTGCCCAGCGCCTCATCGATCTGCTCGATGTCGTGACCGTCGATGACCAGGGCTCGGCACCCGAAAGCCTCGACGCGGCGCTGGTAGGTGGCCAGATCCCACTCGAACTCCGTGGGTCCGCGCTGGCCGAGGCGGTTCACGTCAACGATGGCCGTGAAGTTGCTGAGCCCGTAGTGCCCCGCCTTGTCGAGACCCTCCCAGATCGACCCCTCCGCGATCTCGGAGTCGCCGCACACCGTCCACACGTGGAACGGCAGCTTGTCCACGGCGCGTCCGGCCAGAGCAACACCCACGGCGATGGGGAGGCCCTGGCCGAGCGATCCGGTGGCCACGTCCACCCAGGGAAGGACGGGGGTGGGATGGCCCTGCAAGCGCGACCCGTGGGTCCGGTAGGTCATCAGCTCGGCGTCATCGATCGCTCCACACGCCTTGAACACCGCGTAGATGAGGGGTGACGCATGGCCCTTGGAGAAGATCAGGTGGTCATTGTTGTCGAGAGCCGGGTGCTTCCAGTCGTAGTGGAGGTGGCGGGAAATCAGAACAGCGAGCAGATCGCTGGCGGACATGCTCGAGGTGGGATGACCGGAGCCCACCTTGGTGCTGGCGCGGATGCCGTCGACGCGCAGCTGCTGACCGAGATCGCGTAGAAACGCAGCGCCCTCGGCAGTCAAAGCCTTCTCGAGACTGCCTGTCATCGCCATGCTCACGACCTCCGCGGATTTGCTTCAAAGATTGCGTTCCACCAATCATGCCGCGCAGGCCCGCGCCGCCGCAGTCGGCGGAGAGCTTCCGGGAGCCGTGGGAGCGCTCGTGTACACTCGGAGCCCGCTCCGAACTCGGAGCCGCGCGCCTATAGCTCAGCCCGGATAGAGCGTCTGACTACGGATCAGAAGGTCGCGGGTTCAAATCCTGCTGGGCGCGCCACC
>DAINCY010000051.1:0-12662 GCA_036732145.1 Candidatus Dormiibacterota bacterium | reverse complement strand
ACACCGATCCGATCATCAGCCCCGAGGTCAGCCTTCTCAGCCAGCACGGTTCGTCCGTCATCCTCGGCAACGTCATCGTGCTGCCCTTCAACAATGACTCGTTCCTCTACGTGCGCCCGCTCTACGTGCTCGCCCAGGGGGGCACGGGAGGCACCGCCTTCCCGCAGCTGCACAAGGTCATCGTGGGCACGCAGAACGCCGTCGCCCAGGGCGACTCCTTCGTGCAGGCGCTGCAGACCCTTCTCAACACCACCCAGGCCATCCCCGGGCTGACCAATCCTGTAACCACGCCCGGAACGACGACCCCGCCGCCCACCACGATTCCGCCGTCGACGGCGAATTTCACCTCCCAGGAGCTGGCGCTCCTCAACGACCTCCTGACGCACGAGCAGAACGCCCAGGCGGCGCTCCAGAAGGGCGACTTCACCACCTTCGGAAAGGAGGAGGACATCATCAAGACCGACACCGCTCAGCTGACGGCGCTGCTCAAGCTGAACCCGCCGGCGTCGCCCTCACCTTCGGCGTCAGCGAGCCCCAGGCCCAGCGCCAGCCCGTAACCGCCGCGCGGGGCGACGCCCGAATCGCGAGCGGGTTGTATAGGCTCAGGGCGTGGAGTGGATCGCGCCCGGCATTCGCCAGATCGACACCCTGCTCGGCGGTATGGACCGCATGACGGCCGGCTTTCTCGTCGAGGGGGCGCAGCCGGCGCTCGTCGAGACAGGCTCACAGAGCAGCGTCGCAGCGGTCCGTGCCGCGCTCACTGACGCGGGACTCGGCCCGCAGGACCTGCGCTGGATCATCGTCACGCACATCCACCTCGACCACGCCGGGGGCGTCGGTGACATGGCCACCGCCTTCCCCAGGGCCACCGTGGTGGTCCACGAGCGCGGCGCTCGGCACCTGGTCGATCCGACGCGCCTCATCGACAGCGCCGCGCGGGTGTACGGACCGCTCCTGGACGGCCTGTACGGCCGGATGCTGCCCGTGCCCGCGGACCGCGTGGTGGCGGCAGCCGACGGCCACCGCGTCGAGCTCGGCGACGGCCACTTCCTGACCATGATCGACTCCCCGGGCCACGCCAAGCATCACCACGCAGTCCTGGATGAGCAGACCGGGACCCTGCTCGTCGGCGACGCTGTGGGGGTGCAGCTGCCCGACTTCGGGGTCCTCCGCCCCGCCACGCCGCCATCAGACTTCGACCTGGAGGAGGCCACCGCCAGCCTCCGGCGTTTCGCCGACCTGCGCCCCGAGCTGCTGGTCCTGACCCACTACGGTCCGGTCGAGCATCCTCTCGAGACCCTCACCGAAGCAGAGACCATGCTCCACCAGTGGGTGGCCGTCGCGGAGCGCACCATGCGGGAGACCGAGGAGGCGGGCATCGACGACGTTGCGGCCGCGCTCGCCGACGCCTTTGCCATCGTCCCCGCTGATCTTTCGACCGAGATGCGCGAGAAGTTCGAGGTGCTGAACGGCGTGCACAGCAACGCTGCCGGCATCGTTCGCTACCTCTCGACGCGCCCGACCGCCGTCGCCGAGTGAAGGCCGCCGGCTCGCGCGCTTCGGGGACCCGGCTGCTCGCCGCCGTGGTGCTCAGCGCGTGTGTGGGCGTGATCGGAGGCGGGCTCGGGGCGTGGGGTGTGTACAGCCACTTCGGTCCCGTCGAGCGTGTCATCACCCAGACCAGTACGGGCGGAGGTGCCGTGTCGGTCGGCGACATCGCCACGGCGGTGCTGCCCTCGCTGGTCACCATCAGCACGCAGGCGGTCACCCCGGGGGACCTGGCGACGGGTTCAGCGACTGGACTGACCGAGGGGTTTGCCGTGAGCAGTGACGGTCTGATCGTGACCTCGGCGCACGCAGTCCGCGGCGCCACCCGGCTTCGCGTGGCCGCCGCGGATGGCAAGGGATACGACGCCACCATCGCCGCCAGCGATGTCGCCGACGGCATCGTGGTGTTACGGGCGGCCGGGGCGGTGGGGCTAACACCACTGCGCTTCGCCGCCCAGGATCCGCGCATCGGCGACCTGGCGGTGGCCGTGTTCCGGCCCGCATTGGGCACCCTCACCACTCGCAGCGGAGTCGTTGCCGCCATGGGCATCAACGCGAATGACGGCGAGGCGGACCTCAGCGACCTGGAGGCCGTGGACTCCGCCGCAGCCCCGCAGGGGGACGGCGCGCCACTGGTTGACGGCACCGGCGCGGTCACCGGCGTGGTGACCACGGTGTCCTCGGAGCCGGGCGTGATCGCGGCGTCCGGTCGCGACGCGGCCACGCTGGTGAGCAGCGTACAGCGGGGGTCTCCGACCCCGGCGGGATCCTTCGGCGTCACCAGCGTCCTGGTCGATCCCTCGGTGGCGGCGGCGACCGGATCCGTGCCCCAGGGAGCCTTGATCCGGTCGGTCAGTGCCACCGGTCCGGCGGCCGGTCTGCTCGAGCCGGGCGACATCGTGACCTCGATCAACGGCACCGCGGCGGTCTCCGTCGGCGCCTTCCAGCCCGGCGATTTCGGCCTGCTGGTTGGCGACAGGGCGGTTCTCGAGGTGACTGGCGCCGGCGGCGGCGTGCGGACCGTCGCCCTCACCGTCGCCAGCGCCTGAGCGCGCGTCGAGGCAGCGGCGCTCTCCGCGCCGCGGCTACCATGCCGCGAGATGGAGATCACCTACCTCGGCATGTCCTGCGTGCGGCTCCGCGGCCGCGACACGCAGGTCATCGTCGATCCCCCTGATGTCGAGCTTCCCGGTCTTGGCAAGGTCACACCGGACCTGATCGTGCGCACGGAGGGCCGCACCGACCCGGACAAGCTCCGCCACCGCGATGGGCAGAGCCAGGAGATCGCCGGTGCTGGTGAGTTCGAGGTGCGGGGTGTGACCGTGCGCGGAGTGGACATGGGCAACGGTCGCACCATCATGCGAGTCGAGATCGACGATGTCCGCGTGGTCAGTGTCGGCCGGCTCGACCGGCAGCTCAGCGAGGAGGAGATCGATGCGCTCGGGCACATCGACGTGCTCGTTGCTCCGGTCGGTGGTGGCGACGCCCTGGCGCCATCGGCGGCTACCAAGCTCGTCAACGCCCTCTCGCCGGCCATCGTGATCCCGGTGCGATACCGCTCGCCGGCGTCGCCCGGCAGCGGCGAATACGAGCCGGTCGACATCTTTGCCAGGGAGATGGGGCTGCCGGACGACGGGTATCAGGCGCTGCCGAAGCTCAACCTGAACGGGGCGATGACTGGCTCGGACGATTCCCGCGTGGTCATCCTCGAGCTGCGTGGCGGGGTCTGATTCAACCGAACATCAGTTCACCCCGCCGCCCTGTCGGCTGATAGACTGGGGAAAACCTCTAGGGAGGCTCCCCGTGGCCAAATTCGTGTTCGTCACCGGGGGAGTGGTTTCCTCTCTTGGGAAGGGCATCACCGCTGCCTCGATCGGCACGATCCTGAAAGCTCGTGGCCTGCATGTGGGCATGCAGAAGCTCGACCCCTACCTCAACGTCGATCCCGGCACCATGTCGCCGTACCAGCACGGCGAGGTGTTCGTCACCGACGATGGCGCCGAGACCGATCTCGACCTCGGCCACTACGAGCGCTTCGTCGACGTGGCCCTGAGCAAGGCAAGCAACGTGACCACGGGCAAGATCTACTCCAGCGTGATCGCCAAGGAGCGGCGCGGCGACTACCTCGGCGGCACCGTGCAGGTGATCCCCCACATCACCAACGAGATCAAGCAGCGCATCCTGCGTGTCGCCGAGAACGAGCTGCCCGAGCCCGACGTGGTCATCGTCGAGGTGGGGGGCACCGTCGGCGACATCGAGTCCCTGCCCTTCCTCGAGGCCATCCGCCAGCTCAAGAATGACGTTGGGCGCACCAACGTCTGCTACGTGCACCTCACCCTGGTTCCCTACATCGGCGCCAGCGAGGAGTTCAAGACCAAGCCCACGCAGCACAGCGTCAACACGCTGCGCAGCATCGGCATTCAGCCTGACGTCATCGTGGCGCGCAGCGAACAGCCGATCGGCGAGAACCTCAAAGACAAGATCGCCCTCTTCGGGGACGTCGAACGCCGCGCCGTGATCAACGTGCCAGACGCGCGCTCCATCTACGAGGTGCCGCTGCTGCTCGAGGACACCGGCCTCGGCGACTACATCGTCGAGATGCTCGGCATCGAGTCGGCGCTCCCCGACCTCGCCGCATGGCGGGACATGGTGGCGCGCATCGCGGCCAGCAAACCGGCGGTGCGCATCGCCGTGGTCGGCAAGTACGTCGAGATGCCCGATGCCTACATCAGCGTCACCGAGTCGCTGCGTCACGCCGCCGTGCACTGCGGCGTCGAGCTGACCATCCAGTGGGTCAACAGCGAACACCTGGAGGAGGGTGCTGTCGAGCTGGAGGGAGTCGACGGCATCGTGGTGCCCGGTGGTTTCGGGCACCGCGGCATAGAGGGCAAGGTGCTCGCCTCGCGTTTTGCCCGGCATCACGGCGTGCCCTACCTGGGATTGTGCCTTGGCATGCAGTGTGCGGTCGTCGACATCGCTCGCGAGGTTCTGGACGCTCCTGACGCAAACTCGACGGAATTCAACGCCTTCACGGCGGTCCCGGTCATCGATCTGCTTCCAGAGCAGCGCGACATCGAGAACAAGGGTGGCACCATGCGCCTGGGCGTGTACCCGTGCAAGCTCCTGCCGGGAAGCCGCGCGGCGACGGCCTACGGGGAGGCGCTCATCTACGAGCGGCATCGCCATCGCTTCGAGTTCAACAACCAGTACCGCGACCGGCTGGCGGAGGCGGGCATGGTGTTCAGCGGGACCTCACCCAACGGGCGTCTGGTTGAGATCGTCGAGCTGCGCGATCACCCCTTCTTCGTGGGAACGCAGTTCCACCCCGAGTTCCGCTCGCGGCCCAACCGTCCTCATCCTCTCTTCCGGGAGTTCATGCGCTCGGCTGGGTCACGGGCCGACGCGATCGGCGAGCAGACCGGCATCCGGGCATCGGCGCTGGGAATCGCCGGCGAGCGAGCCACCGCTGGCTGACCGGCGGCCGGCAAGCCGATAATCCGGAGCATGGCCGACACCGCCGCCGTCCCTGACCTCGCGACAGCCCCGGCGCGGGTGGGTCGCGATCGGCACCGTGGCCTTGAGTTGCTTCGCGCCACCGAGGCCGCGGCCCTCTCCGTGGGTCGCTGGCTGGGCCGCGGAGACAAGTCGGGCATCCGTGACGCCGGGCAGGATGTGATGGAGGAGGCTCTGGTCGGCATGCCCTTCGACGGGCGGCTGATCATCGGCCCGGAGGGCGGCAACAGCAACCTGGTTCCGGGGCGGCGGATCGGAGTCGGTCGCGACCGCATCGACCTGGCGGTGATCCCCGTGGACGGTGTCAGCCTGATCTCGCGCGGCTTGAGTCAGGCGCTCAGCATCGCCGCCGCCGCCGAGCCGGGTGGCATCCTGTCGCCACCGCCGGTCGCGTACATGCACAAGATCGCGGTCGGGCCTGCCGCCAGAGGGGCCGTCGACATCGCCGACACGCCCGAGAACAACCTGCGCCGCATCGCGTTCGCCATGGATGTTCAGGTCCAGGACCTCACCGTGGTGATGCTGGACCGCCCCCGCCATCAGGCTCTGCTCGAACGGGTGCGGACCCTCGGGGCTCGTGTTGCGCTCATCTCCGACGGCGACGTGGGGGCTGCGATGATGGCCGCGTGGCCGGGCAGCGGCATCGACGTGATGATCGGCTCCGGCGGCACCCAGGAGGCGATCGTGGCCGCCTGCGCGATGCGCTGCCTCGGTGGCGAGCTGCACTGCCGCCCTTGGGTCCGCCATGAGGACGAGGCCGTGGCGGTGCGCGCCGCCGGCTTCGATCCCGAGGTGTCGATCGCCATGGAGCAGCTCGTGCCCGGGCGTGAGGTGAGCATTGCGGTCACGGGGATCAGCGGCGGCGGGATCCTGCGCGGTGTCCAGTACCACAACTGGTGGGCGGAGACCCACAGCCTGGTGATGCGCGCGCAGAGCGGCACCGTCCGCGAGATCCTCACCAAGCACCACGTCGCACTGCCGCCGGAGGGAGCGCGCCGGGTCCGATGACCGTGGACCCACCCGCCGACGGCGCGGCGGCACCGGCGGCCCGAGGACGATCACCGACTGGGTTGCGCTTTCAGCTACACGCGTGTAATCATGTAATTCATGAGAACACAGCGCGAGGCGCAGGCCTCCTTCAGCGACGACGAACTCTCCGGCTGGTTTGCGGGACGGATCCCCGATGACCTCTTCTCCGGACCTCCGACCATCACAGGCGACCGCGACGAGATCCTCGTCGTTGGCGCCGTCCCCGAGCCGGAACTGCCCGCCGACGCCAATGAGGCCGCTCGAACAGCAGCACGCTCCGCGCGCATCGGTCGCTTCCGGGACGAAACCCGCGAACGGCGGATCGGGGTGGCCTCCGAGGCCGAGCGCCTCTTCGGTCGCAAGGTGTCGTGGGGAGCCCGTTGCGGGGAGGTGGAGGAGCACTTCACGACCCTCGGCGTGCCGGTCATGACCCGGCTGCGGCTGAGCGACCGTGCGGTGCTTGACACCCTGATCGATGCGGGGGTGGCGCGCAGCCGCAGCGAGGCCCTGGCGTGGTGCGTGCGCCTTGTCAGCCGTCACCAGGATGAGTGGATCAAGAGCCTTCGCGAGGCCCTGACCGCGGTGGAGAAGGTCCGGGGCGAGGGGCCCAGCGCGGGCTGACATGATCGCGGAGACCACACCCGGCGCGGATGGCGAGTCCCCGATGGATGCGTATTCACGGGTGGTCAGCGGGGTCGCCGCGGCGCTGGCGCCATCGGTGCTGAGCTTGGTCGTCGAACGCCGCACGCCCAGTGGTCGAGGTCCGGCCGGGAGCGGTTCGGCGTGGGTCCTCACCCCGGACGGCTACCTGGTCACCTCGGCGCACGTGGTCCATGGCGGCGTCGGCGGGGCGGCGCACACATCCGACGGTCGCCAGCTGCCCTTCGACGTCGTCGGCGAGGACGCCCTCTCCGACATCGCGGTGGTTCGCGCCACAGCAGGCGACCTCGCGCCGGCGTCCATCGGTGACGCCGACCGGCTGCGCGTCGGCGAGTTGGTGGTGGCCATCGGCAATCCACACGGTCTGGCCGGATCGGTGACCGCAGGCGTGGTCAGCGCACTGGGGCGGTCGCTGCCCACCTACTCAGGCGGACACATGCGCGTGGTCGAGAACGTGATCCAGACCGACGCTGCGCTCAATCCTGGCAACTCCGGTGGCGCGCTCGCCGACAGCAGCGCCCGGGTGGTAGGCATCAACACCGCGCTGGCAGGCTACGGCCTCGGCCTGGCCGTGCCCGTCAACGCCACCACCCTGATGATCATCGCCGCCCTGATGCGGCAGGGGAGGGTGCGCCGCGCCTACCTGGGGGTCGCGGGTCGCTCGCAGCCTCTGTCGCCGCGCCTGGCTGCCCAGCTGGGTCGAGCTCGAGGGCTGCGCGTCGTGGAGGTGGTGCCACGCAGCGCCGCCGACATCGCCGGGTTGCGGCCCGGCGATGTCATCGTCGAGCTCGACGGGCACGCCATCCAGACCGCCGGTGACGTGCAGCACTTGATGATGGCCGAGGTGGTCGATCGCTTCGCAGTGCTGCGCGTGGTGCGCGACGGCGAGCTGCGCACCGTCACAGCCATCCCGGCGGAGTTGCGGGCCGCGTAGGGGAGCGCGCTGGCCGGGAGGAAAACCGACCACACCCATAATCGGGGGATGCGCCTCATCGCCGGCGGGCCTGACGGTTCGATCGAAGTCCTCGACGGCTACCGCGCCACCGCGCGCAACGGACGCGAGCTGGTGGCGCTGACCATCGACGACCTGCTTCCCCTTCCGGAGGAGGCCACGCTCACTCACCTCCCTGGACGGCGTCCCGTCGCGGTCGCGGCCGACGGGTCCGCCGTCGAGACCGAGGGCGACTGGCTGGCGGTCGCGGCGGTCCTTCCTGTCGGCCACCTTCGCACCCTGCTGCCGGCGACCACCCGAGAGCGCGGAGCCCGCCGGCTGCCGCTCTACGGCTACACCGCTGTCGTCGAGCACGATGGCGACCTGATGTGCGCGGCTCTGCGCACCGACACCTTTGAGTGGTGGCAGCCGGCCAGGTACGGCCGTGCCGACCTTCCCGCAGCTGTGGAGTCGGCCCGGGCTGCTCTCCCCGGCAACCGACTGGTCGATCACCTCGCCCACTGCGCCACCGAGAATCGCTGCTACACGGCCCAGAACACCTTCCACCGCCGCTACGAGGGGGCGCTCCCGGCGTCACCCGCCTGCAACGCCGACTGCCTGGGCTGCATCTCCCTGCAGAGCGACGGCGAGGTGCCCGCTCCCCAGGACCGGATGCGATTCGCACCCACCGCGGATGAGCTTGTGGCTCTCGCCGACTGGCACCTCGGTGGGGAAGAGGCCGCCATCGTCTCCTTCGGGCAGGGATGCGAGGGGGAGGCTCTGACCCGCGACGACGCCCTGCTGGAGGCAACCCGCCGGATCCGCGAGCTGCACCCGGGCGCGACCATCCACCTCAACAGCAACGGCAGCAAACCGCATGTCCTCGCGCGCCTCATCGACGCCGGTCTCAACAGCCTGCGGATCAGCGCGATCTCGTTCAACGATGCCGTCTTCCGCCCCTACTACCGCCCCATCGGCTACGGCCTCGACGACGTCATCGCGTGTGGCCGCCTCATGCACGGCCGAGGCGGCCAGGTCTGCCTCAACCTGCTCACCTTTCCCGGGGTCACCGACGTCGCCGAGGAGATCGACGCCACCGTGCGCGCCTGTCTGGCGATGGACGTCGACCAGCTGCAGTGGCGCTCGCTCAACGTCGACCACGACTGGTTGCTCGATGTCCTGCCGCCGCTACCGGCCGGAACCGGCATGCGCGCCGCCCACGAGCGCATCCGCCAGCTCCTGCCAGGTGTGGAGCACGGCAACTTCACCCGCCCCGTCGCCGCGCTGGTGTGACCGCGATCAGATCGATTCCGGGCCCGTGGTATGCTGAACTCCGTCCCCCACCCGTTTGTTTCCGAGTGCCATGAAGACCGAGATCCATCCCCAGTACCACACCGACGCCATCGTGACCTGCCTGTGCGGCAACACGTTCACCACCGGTTCGACGCTGTCCGAGCTGAAGACGGAGGTGTGCTCGGTGTGCCACCCCTTCTTCACCGGCACCCAGCGCATCATCGACACCGGTGGTCAGGTCGAGCGCTTCCGCCGCCGCGCCGCCGCCAAGACCGGCAAGCAGCCCGCCGACGTCAGCTGACCAGCGCCCCGCTGCACCGGCTGCATCCGGAGCTCCGCTCAGCCGGCGCGGGGGTAGCGTGACGACCACGCGACGCCCCGGTGTCCGCGACGTGCTGCTCACGGCGGCGCTCAACGCCGCCTCCGCACCGCCCCAGATGTTCTTCTACGGCGGCCAGGCGGTGATCGAGGGTGTGCTCATGCGTGGCCGCGATCACTATGCCGTGGCGGCACGCCGACCCGACGGCAGCATCACGGTCAGGTCCGAGATGCTCAGGTCGAGGGTGTACACCAATCCGCTCTGGGCGCGGCCGTTCCTTCGCGGGGTGGCCGGCCTGTACGAGATGCTCGCCCTGGGGATGCGGGCCCTGCAATGGTCGGCGAACGTGCAGCTCGGCGAGGAGGCCGAGCTCAGCGCCAACACCTTGCGGGTCACTGTGGCGGTGTCGATGGTCTTCGCGCTCGGCCTGTTCATCGGGCTGCCGCTGTTGCTGGCCTCAGTTCTCCATCGCGGCTCGCAGCGCAGCGTCGTGGGGGTGCTGATCGAGGGCGGCCTGCGCGCGCTCATCCTGCTCGGCTACCTGGCAGCGATCGGGCGGCTGCGCAGCGTGCGACGCCTCTTCGAGTACCACGGCGCCGAACACAAGGCCATCAACTGCCTCGAGTCTGGCGCCGCGGTGGACGTCGCCAATGTCCGCCTCAGCAGCCGCCTCCACCCGCGCTGCGGCACCGGCTTCCTCGTGGTGGTGGCCCTGGTCAGCGTCATCGTCTTCGCGCCTTTGGGGGTGCTCCCAATCCCCGTCCGCCTCGCCCTGCAGGTGGCCCTGGTGCCGGTGGTGGCGGGAATCTCGTACGAGTCCATCCGCGGTCTGGCCAGGGTTCGCCACACCCGCGGGGGCCGGCTGGCGCTGGTGCCGGTGCTGGCCACCCAGCGTCTCTCCACGCGAGAACCAGACGACCGTCAGATCGAGGTCGCAATCACCGCGCTGGACGCGGCCCGCGCCGGCGAGGACTCCGTCACTGAGGTGCACGACGCCACAGCGACTCCGCGCGGCTAACCTTCGGTTCCATGGCCGGCATCGACGATCGACTGCGCGCACTCGAGGAACGCTTCGACGAGATCGGCTCACAGCTCGCAGAACCTGACGCCTACAGTGATCTCGATCGGATCCAGCGCCTCTCCCAGGAGCAGGCGAGGCTCCGCGAGGTCGTGGAGACGGGGCGCGCCTGGCGCAGCGCCCACCAGGCGGTCGCCGAGGCCGAGGAGCTGCAGCGCAACGAGAGCGACCCCGAGATCGTCGCCATGGCCGTGGAAGAGGAGGCCGCCCAGCGTGACCTCGAACAGCGGGCGCAGAGTCACCTGCGCGTCCTGCTCGTTCCCACCGACCCCAACGATGAGCGCGACGTCGTCGTCGAGATCCGCGCCGGAACCGGTGGTGACGAGGCCGCCATCTTCGCCGCCGACCTCTTCCGCATGTACAGCCGGTATGCAGAACGGCAGCGCTGGCAGGTGGAGCTGCTCGAGGCCAGCGAGTCGGGCACCCACGGGTTCAAGGAGGTGATCTTCGAGGTGAACGGTCGCGCCGCCTTCTCGAAGCTGAAATTCGAATCGGGCGTGCATCGGGTGCAGCGCGTCCCCGAAACCGAGTCGCAGGGGCGCATCCACACCTCGGCGGCGTCGGTGGTGGTGCTCCCTGAGGCCGACGAGGTGGAGGTGACCATCGCCGAGAACGAGCTCAAGATCGATGTCTACCGCAGCACCGGCCCGGGCGGCCAGAGCGTCAACACCACCGACTCGGCGGTCCGCATCACCCACCTCCCCAGCGGCCTTGTGGTCACCTGCCAGGACGAGAAGTCACAGATCAAGAACCGCGCCAAGGCGATGCGCGTGCTCCGCGCCAGGCTCTACGACCTGGCCCAGGCCGAGCGCGATGCCGAGCTCAAGGCGACCCGGCGATCGGCGGTCGGCAGCGGGGATCGCAGCGAGAAGATCCGCACCTACAACTACCCGCAGTCCCGCATCACCGATCACCGCATCCACCTCGACATCTTCCAGCTGCCCAAGGTGCTCGACGGCGAGCTGGAGCTGCTCATCGAGCCGCTCGCCCAGGAGGACCAGGCGCGCCGGCTCCTCGACGACGACGGCGATGAGTGAGCGCCGGCCCCCTCGTCTCACGCAGACGCCACGGTGACCGCCTTGCGCACCCTGATGGAGGTGGTGCGGCTCAGCACCGGCTACCTCGAGAGTCACGGAAGCTCATCCCCGCGGCTCGATGCCGAGCTGCTCGCCGCCACCGCCCTGCGGATGCGCCGCCTCGACCTCTACCTGCAGTTCGATCGCCCCCTTGAAGAGACGCAGCTGACCGCCATCCGGGAGCTAGTGCGCCGCCGCGGCGACGGCGAGCCTGTCGCTCACATCACCGGCGAGCGCGAGTTCTACGGCCGGCCATTCACGGTGTCCGCAGACGTCCTCATCCCCCGCCCCGAGACGGAGACCGTCGTCGAGCTGACGCTGCGGAGGGCGCGTTCGCTGCAGCGTGACGGCGAGGGAGTGCGCATCGCCGACATCGCCACAGGCAGTGGCTGCATTGCCATTAGCCTGGCCGCCGAGTTGCCCGGCGCGAAGCTGACGGCGACAGATCTCAGCGAAGCGGCCCTCGAGGTGGCAGCCGGCAACGTGAAGCGCCACCACATCGGAGACCAGGTCGAGCTGCTCCGCGGCTCCTGGTGTGAACCACTGCAGGGACGCGAGTTCGACATCGTCGTCGCCAACCCGCCGTACATCCCCTCGGTGGAGCTCGACGGCCTGGCACGCGACGTGCGCGAGCGCGAGCCGGCCCTGGCGCTTGACGGCGGCAGCGACGGGCTCGATGCCTACCGCGCCCTGCTTCCCTCGCTTGCGACCGTCCTCGCGCCCGGGGGGTGGGGGGCGGTGGAGGTCGACATCCGCGCCGCCGACGCCGTGGCGGGATTGGCGCGCGAAGCACTCGGCGCCGACCTCCGGACCGCGGTGCATGACGATCTCAGCGGGCGGCCTCGGGTGGTGACGTTCGAGCGGGCACAGAAGGCGGAGTGACCCGGCCGATGTCGAGCCCGGCGAGCGACAGCGTCGAGGCCCTGGCCGCGCTGCGCCGCGGGGAGGTTGTGGCCGTGGCCACGGACACCGTGTACGGACTGGTGTGTGACCCCGCCCGCGCCGCCGCCGTGGACCGGATCTTCGCCCTCAAGCACCGGCCCGATGACCTCGAGCTGACCATCCTCGCAGCCGACGCGAGCGACCTCGAGGGCGTGGTGCTCTGGAATGGAGCCTCCCGCGAGCTGGCCGAGGCTTTCTGGCCGGGACCGCTCTCGCTGGTGCTGCCGGTGGGCGCGCGCCGCCTCGCCATCCCGCGCCACGGCAGCATCCTCT
>DAINCY010000050.1:0-12821 GCA_036732145.1 Candidatus Dormiibacterota bacterium | reverse complement strand
CCGACCGCTGTGATGAGCTCCACCTTGCCGTCCTGGACGTGGAACTCGATGACCCCACCGCGGTTGACCGGGACGCGCCATCCGTCTCCGGCCGCGCCCTCGAGCTTGGCGATGAGCAGGCGGATCATGACGGCGTGCGACACCGCCGCGACCGTCTCACCCTGGTGGCGTGTGCCCATCAGCTCGACCGCCGCCAGCATCCTGTCCTGCGCGTCGATGATGCGCTCGCCGTCAGGACACACACAGCGCAGCGGGTTGGAACGATAGAGCTCGAAAGCGCCGGGATCATGGGCAGCCGCCTCCTTGGTGGTCATGCCCTGCCAGACACCGTAGTCGAGGTTGATCAATCCCTGGAGGATGCGGATGTCAGGCACGCCGGCCTCGTCGGCGATGATCTGCGCGGTGGCGATGGTGCGCCGCAGCGGTCCGGTGTAGATGGCGGTCAACCCGGCCGACGAGAGAGTTCTCGCCGCGTCGACAGCCTCCTGGTAACCCTGTGCGTCCAGCGGGACATCGGCGCGCCCGCGGTAGCGGTTCTCGATGTTCATGCGCGTGGTGCCGTGCCGGACGAGGAAGACGCGACACGGTCCTTCCACCGCTCTGACGCGCGACGCGCGCATGTGGTTCACATCAGTCATGTCATCCCTCCCCCGGCTGGACCGGGACGCGTTGTTCGGCCGCCGGTGGCCCCGAAAAAATGGTATCGGCCGCTTTGCGGCTTGTCAATGTTGCACCTGTGATCTCAGCGTGCTCGGCGACGGCGACAGCCCCGAGAAGAGTTCTCGCATCGCCATCAGTCACCTGACCTTCCAGCCGCTCATCCTCGAAGAATGTCCCGCGCCTCAGCACGTTGTCGAGCCACGTTCCGGCGAGGATCGAGGTGAGCAGCGCGAGGAGCACGAGGTCGACGTAGAACCGCTCCGCGATGACGTGCGCGTCGAATGCGACGGACGCCAGCACGATCGCCGGGCCGCCGCGCGCGTTGAGCGCCACCGCCAGGTTGACGGCGCTGTTGCGACGCTCGCCGGCGAGGCGTGCGCCGGCGTAGACGCTGACTGCCTTGACGGCGCACGCGAAGACGAGGAACAGCGCGAAGAAGCCGAGGTCGAACTGATGAACAAGGTCGAGCTTCAGACCGACGATGGCGAAGTACACAGGGATGAAGAATGCGAACGAGAAGCTCTGGATGGTCGCCTGCGCCGTGGCGGCGCTGCCGGTGAGTGTGCCCGCCAGAATTCCGGCGATGAAGGCGCCGAAGATCGGCGAGATGCCGAGGAACAATGCGGCACTGGTCATCACCATCATGAAGACGATCTGGAATGCCAGCGCATTGCCGCGTCCCAGCACATTGATGCGCAGCGAGCCGACGCGCTCCACGAAGGAGCGCCCCAGCGCGACCGGCAGTGCGAAGGCGGCGATGGAGACGACCACGTAGTAGGCGTCGGCCGCCGGTGTGCCAGAGTGGATGGAGAGCAGGCTGGCCAGGGTGAAGCCGTCTGCGTGAACCGGCGCGACCAGGCCGATGGCGATGCTCAGGATGACGTAGAGGACGAGATCCTCGATGACGGCGACGCTGAGCACGATGCGCGCGAAGGACGTGCCCAGGATGCCCAGGTCGGCGAGGATGCGCGAGATCACGGGAATGCTGGTCACCGCGACACCGCAGCAGAAGACGAGCAGGAAGGCTGTGTTGTTGCCTGCCGTCCCCACCAGGTGTGCCGGATGGAGGATGCCCAGGAAGACGGCGCCGGCGGCGAAGGGAACGACGTTGCCGATCAGCGCGATGAGCGCGGTCGTCTGTCTCTCGCCGGGGCGGCGGCGGGCGCGCAGAGCGGCACCGGCGCAGTACATGAGCAGGAGCTGGCCGAGCTGATACACCGCGCCGAGCACAGCGGTGGTGGTCGCGCTTCCGGCGATCAGCTGGTGGGTCAGATCAGGACGCAGCGCTCCAAGGACGGTGGGTCCCAGCAACAGCCCGCCGACGATCTCACCGGCAACCTGTGGCTGGCGCAGCCGTACAAAGAGAAAGCCCATCCCGTGCGCGGCGACGAGGATGAGGCTGAGCGCGATGAGAAGGTGCAGCGTGCCGCCATTGCTCAGGCTCACAGGCCCGACCTCACCACCGACCGGACCGCCTCGAGGATGGCGTCCTGGTGCTCGGCACGACAGACGACCTGGTCGGGGAGCCAGGGGTTGGGCTGGTTGTAGCGCAGCGCCGACCCGTCCGCCCGCGTGGCCAGCAGCCCGGCGGCGATGGCCACCCCGACGGGCGCGGCCGAGTCCCACTCGTACTGGCCGCCGAGGTGGACGTAGGCATCAGCCTCGCCGCGAACCACGGCCATGGTCTTTGCCCCCGCGGACCCCATGTGGATGAGCTCGGCGTCGAGCAGCCGCGCGATCTCCGTCGCGGCCGGCGGCGTGTGGGAGCGGCTGACCACCAGGCGGATCCGGCCGCTCGCGGCCGGGGGCAGGGTGGGCGCCGGTGAGGTGCCGAACAGCAGCGAGCTGGCCGGGAGCGCGACAGCGGCCACCGTGGGGGTCCCGCCCTCCACCAGGGCGATGTGGACGGCCCAGTCGGTCCGCCCCGGCTCGCCATACTCACGAGTGCCGTCGAGTGGGTCGACGATCCAGACCCGGCGGTGGCCGAGCCTGGCGGCATCGTCGGCGGCCTCCTCGGACAGCACGGCGTCGTCCGGGCGCAGCTCGGCGAGCAGACGCACGATCAGCTGATGAGAGTGGCGGTCACCATCATCGCGGAGGCGCTGGGGATCCAGCTCGGGGTCCGCCCCGTCCCGCAACGCCACCAGCGCCTGGCCGGCGGCCTCGGCGACGTGAAGCGCCACCTGGTGATCCGAATCGATGGTGATGGCCTCGCTTGTGAGCACTGTTGAACCCCTTCCCTGGACGACCGCGACCAGCGTGGACGCCGTCTCCACCCTCACCCTACGGGACAGAGGCCCCGGGGGGCTGGGCGGTACCCCTCTAATCGCGTCATTATAACCAACCGCGTCGCGGATTCAACCCACCACAGGCTCCGCAGCGGTGTGATACTGGTCCCTTGACTCCAACCCTGTGGCCCCGTAGGATTGGCAAGAACGCGTCTAACGCGTCAGAGCAACGGCGGCCCGCACGACGCTCGAGGCTGCCAGGCGGCCGCGCAGGGGGACGGTAGCTCATGCACCTGGATCTGTCCTTGGCACTGGCCGGGTTGCTGGTCGGTTTCGTGGTCGGGCTCACCGGCATGGGCGGCGGCGCCCTGATGACGCCGATCCTGGTTGTGGTCTTCAACATCCAGCCGCTGGCGGCCGTCTCCAGCGACCTGGTGGCCTCCTTCTTCATGCGACCGGTCGGGGCTCTCGTCCACCTCCGCCAGGGCACGGTCAACCGGGGGCTGGTCAAGTGGCTGGTGCTCGGCTCGGTGCCATCGGCCTTCGCCGGCGTGCTGATCCTTCGCGCCATCGGCACCGGACGGCACGTCCAGGACGTGGTTCAGATCGTCCTCGGGATCGCTCTGCTCGTGGCCGCCGGGGCGATCGTGCTCAAGGCATTGATGAATCTGCGCCAGCGGGCGCGTGGCGAGCACCTCACCGTCACCGACCCCTTCGCGATCACCGTGCGTCCGCTGCGCACCGTCCTGATCGGCGCCCTCGGCGGCCTCGTGGTGGGCATGACCTCCGTCGGATCGGGGTCGCTGATCATCGTGCTGCTGCTCTTCCTCTACCCGAAGATCCGCGCTTCACAGCTGGTCGGCACCGACCTGGTCCAGGCGATCCCGCTGGTGGGGGCCGCATCCCTCGGTCACCTGCTCTTCGGCGATTTCCGCCTCGCCCTCACCATATCGCTGCTCGTCGGCAGCATCCCGGGCGTGTACCTGGGCGCACGCGTGTCGTCGCGCGCACCCGCCCGCCTGCTGCGCCGCGTGCTTGCCTTCGTGCTCCTGGCGTCGGGACTGAAGCTGGTGCAGGTCGGCAATGTCGAGCTGGGCATCATCCTGCTCGCGGTGGTGGTCATCGCGCCCGCGGTGTGGCTGGTTGTGCGCCGCACCGATGGTCTGATGCTGCGCCGCTCACGGACCGCCCTGACGGCACACAACGACGCTCGTCGCGAACGGCGAGCCAGCTGAGGCCCCGCGATCGCGGCGGCCGCGAGAGGCTAGGCATCCGCGACCGGCGAGCTTGGGGATCGTCGCCCCCAACCAGACTCGCCCGGCGGCGGTCCTGAGGCTGGGGTCGATGCCCCTGTGCGGCGGTGCGTCAACAGCAGACGGGCCACGCCGGCCAAGACGAGACCGGCGAGCACCACGTTGATCGCGGCGGGTTGCTGACCGAAGGGGTGGTAGTGGGCGTTGACCACCATTCCCGCGGTCGTCAACGTGGCCAGAAGAAACAGGGCGGTGCGTGAACGCCCGTCGATCACCAGCAGGGCCAGCAGCGGCAGGGGCCAGATCAGGTACTGCTCGATGACCTGCTTGCTGAACACGATGAAGAGCAGCATGGTGGCAACGGAGCAGATCGCGAAATCCTCGACGAGCACCAGCGCGATCGTCGCAACCAGAAAGCCCCCGAGCAGAGCATCGCCGATATAGAGCTGCTCACTGGTGGGCAGGCCATGGAAGACCACCTGCCAGGAGAGCCCGCCGGGCAGCTTGTCGGCGCTGTAGAGGAGGTCGTGAACGAAGGCCTGCGGGCTGGTGAGGAGGTACGGAGCCGAGAGCGCCAGGATGACGCCGGCGCAGGCGATGAGGACACGCACAGCCGTGGCCCGGTCTCGCCGGAGCAGCCAGGGCAGGACGAAGATTGGAAACGTCTTGGCCGCTACGGCGAACGCGTAAGCCAGCGCACAACGCCATGTCGCCGGCCGGCCGGTCCGGTACGCGCTGAACGCCACCAGGAACAGGGCCACGCAGACGCTGTCGAAGCGACCGTAGAAAGCGCCGTTGTAGAGAACCAGCGGGTTCAGGAAGAAGAGTGAGGCGGCCAGCGCCTGGGCGCCTCCCCGGTGGCCGCGGCGTCGCAGCTCCCTCACGATGAGCAGGGTGGCGAGAAGATCCGCCCCCACGATCGGCAGCTTGCCCATGATCGTGAACGACACCCCGGTGTGCACGGTCAGCCATTGCATCGGGACTTCGAGGTACAGGAAGAGCGGGAAGTAGGTGTATGGCCCGCCCGTGTACGCCGGGTGATGCGCATACACGTTGACGCCATCGAGCGTGGCCCTCGACGCCAGGTCCCAGACGACGAAATCGGGACCGTGGGTGATGGGAACGAGGATGGCCCGCGCCACCAGGCCGACGATCAGGACAGCCAGCAGGGGAGCGGTGCCGCCGGCCGGCCGTGCGCTCGAGGGTCTGGACGTCACCGTCAGCCACACGTGGGCAGGAGGTAGATGTACTGGGCGGGCCCCAGGCTGAGCCTCACCGGGTAGTGCCTCGCCACCCAGGCGTCAAAGCCGGGAAGGTGTGCAAGGCGGCCGCTCGAGAAGAGGACCGCGCACACGGGCGGCTGGCCATTGGCGGTGGCTTCCAGCCGCTGCACGGCGCCCCCTTCAGCGAACAGTCGTGTATTCGACGTATCGACGAACCCCGGCGGGGAGGCGCGGTGCGCCAGGGCCTGAGCGAACTGCTCGTCGCCGAGGACCACCGCTGAGGCTGGAGTGTCAGTCACCAGCTTGCCGGCCAGCGACGTCAGGTCGATGGAAGGCAGATGGCGAAGGCCCGAGGCGAGGTAGAGGGCAGCGCCCGCTGACAGGGCGATGGCCAGACCCGCCGCGGCTGCGGTCGAGCGTCGCCCCCACGGGCGCCTCAGCAGCCAATCGAAGAGCGTTGCGACGCCCGCGCCGCAGAGCAGGGCGTAGCCGGGCGACGCCGACACCGCGTGGTGCGGCCACAGCGGATGGGTGACTGCCATCGCCAGCGCCGCACCCACGACCCAGATCACGCCCGTGATCACAAGGCGGGGATGACGCCGCCAGCCGACCACGGCGCCTGCGGCGGCCAGGGCTCCCACATGCCAACGCTCGCCCAGGGCGTCCGTGAGACTGATCCCCGAGGAGGCTGATCGTGTGGTCAGGTGGAGCCCGACGGATTGGTCCCAGATGGCTCGCCAGGCGTCGTGGAGTGGCAGCAAGACCGCGCATGCAGCGATCAATCCGCCGGCACAGGCTGCCAGCAACAGGCGTCGCCACTGACGCCTTTCGGCGAGCACCGCCACCAGGGGCGGAACGACGGCGACGTCCAGGAGCTTGGTCAGGAGGCCGATCACCAGCGCAGCCCCGGCCAGGCCTGCGGCCAGCGTGCCCCAGCGTTTGTGCCTGGTGGTCACGGCCACCGCTCCGAAGGCGATCGCGACCAGGCCCAGCGACGTTGCCGGACCGTCTGCCTGGAGGACCAGCGACTGGCGGACCATGAGCGGATCGACTGCCAGCGTCACGGCCACAGCCACAGCGGTGACCCGGCCGCCGAGGCGCCAGCCCACGATGCTTCCCGCCACCACGGCGATTGCGCTCCACCCCAGCATGACCGCGCGCGCGGCGGCGATGCCCCCGCCCAGGAGAGCCCACGGTGGCTCGGTGACCAGCAGGAAGGCCGGCGGTTGAGAGCTGTAGACCGAGACAAACAGGGCATGTCCAGCTTGCATGGATTGCATCGAGAGCCAGTACACGCCCTCGTCCCAGTCGATCTCACCGCCGCCCAGGAACGACAGGCGACTGGTCGCGGTGACGATGACAGTGACGGCGATCGCGCCGATGGCGAGGGCCCCGCGCCGGTTGCGGGCGAGCCAGGCACGCATCTCGATTCGGGAGCCTAGCTAAGCGGTGGCCGGCTGAGAGAGCTCAGGGAGCTGTGCTCACCGCAGATTGATCCAGATAGTCTTGCTTTCCGTGTAGTTGGCCAGGGCGGCCTCGCCGAGGTCGCGACCGATCCCGGAGTCGCCGCCGGCACCGCCCCAGGGCAGACGAGCGTCGGTGTGACCATAGGTGTTGACCCACACCGTTCCGGCCCGCAGACGATGAGCCACCCTGTGGGCACGGGTCACATCGTTGGTCCACACCGCGGCGGCAAGGCTGTAGGCGGTGCCGTTGGCGACGGCGATGGCATCATCCTCATCGGCAAAGCTGATCACCGACGCCACCGGACCGAAGATCTCCTCCTGCGCGATGCGCATATCACCGCGGACGTCGGTGAAGACGGTCGGCTGGACGAAGTAGCCGGCGCGGTCGAGGCGGGCTCCGCCGGTGACCAGCCTGGCGCCCTCCTCGGTGCCGATCGAGATGTAGCCGGTGACCCGGTCCAACTGCTTCGCCGAGATGATCGGGCCCATGCGAGTGCTGGGATCCAGGGGGTCTCCCACGCGGATCGCCCTGGCGGCGTCGGTGAGCCGGTCGACGAACTCTTCGCGCGCCGCCTCGTGCACGAGGATGCGCGACCCCGCCGAGCACACCTGGCCGGCGTTGAAGAACACTCCCGATGTCGACGCCGCCACCGCAGCGGGCAGGTCCGCGTCGGCGAACACGATGTTCGCCGACTTGCCACCGAGCTCCAGGCCAACCCGGGTGACGTTGTCCGCCGCCGAGCGCATGATCATCTTGCCGACGGCAGGCGATCCCGTGAAGGAGATCTTGTCCACGCGCGGATCCGCGACCAGCGCGCTGCCGACGTCATTGCCCAGCCCTGGAACGACATTGAGGACGCCCGGCGGCAGCCCCGCCTCCAGCGCCAGCTCGCCGAGCCGCAGGGCGGTCAGCGGCGTGAGCTCAGAGGGTTTCAGAACGACGACGCAGCCGCTGGCCAGCGCCGGTGCGATCTTCCAGACGGCGTTCATCAGCGGGAAGTTCCAGGGCACGATGCCGACGACCACGCCGACCGGTTCCCGGCGCAGGTAGGTGAGGGCGTCCGGCCGGGCCGGCACCACATCGCCCTTGATCTTGTCCGCCCAGCCCGCGTAGTACTCGAGGGTGTCGACCACCGCGGGAAGGTCCTGCCGCGCGGTGGCGCGCAGCGGCTTCCCACCGTCCAGTGATTCGAGGGCGACGAGGTCGTCGCGATTCTCATCGACGAGGCGGGCCAGCCGGGCGAGCAGGCGTCCGCGGTCGGCCGCCCTCATCGTCGACCACGGGCCTGCATCGAACGCGATACGTGCTGCGGACACCGCCCGGCGTCCATCGGCGGCGCCGGCCAATGCGAACCTCGTGATGTCCTCGCCGGTGGCGGGGTTCTCGGTCGCGTGAGTGGCGCCTGACTCGGCGTCGAGCCACTCTCCGCCGATGAGCAGCCGGCGCTCCGGGAGCCTGACCGAGGGGGTGGTGGTCGCGGTCATCAGGTGATCCCGGCCGATGCCAGCTCAGCAAGCTGTTCGGCGGAGTAGCCCAGCTCGCCGTAGACCTCGGCGTTGTGCTCACCGAGCAGCGGGGAGCGCCGAACCTCCACCGGCGAATCTGACATCCGCAGCGGACAACCCACCGTCTTGAATGGCCCGCGCTCGGGGTGATCGACGGTGACGACAGCCCCGAGCTCTGCCAGGGTTTCGTCCTCGAGCAGCTCACGGGTGCTGAGGATCGGACCGCAGGGCACGTTGAGCGCGTTGAGCTGATCCAGCACCGCCCACTTGGTGTGCTGCACCGACCAGGTCTCGATGATCGCGAACATCCGGTCGAGCTTGGTCAGTCTCGCCGCCGGGGTGCTCCACTCCGGGTCGTCGGCAAGCTCCGGCCGGCCGATCAGCGCCGTCAGGGCGGGCCAGACGAGCGGTTGCACGATGACGTAGACGTAGTCATTGGCGCCGCCGGGACTGCAGCGCACCGTCCAGCCTGGCTGGCCACCGCCCGAGGCGTTGCCCGACCGCGGGACCTCATCGCCGAAATTCTCGTTGGGGTATTCGCTGAGTGGTCCGTGGGCCAGGCGCTGCTGATCGCGCAGCTTGACGCGGCAGAGGTTGAGCACCGCCTCCTGCATGGCCACCTCGACGCGCTGGCCGCGCCCGGTGGTGACCCGCTGGTACAGCGCGGCGATGAGCGCAGCGACCAGGTGTATGCCGGTGCCGCTGTCGCCGATCTGGGCCCCCGTCGTCAACGGGATGCCGTCTTCGAACCCTGTGGTGCTCATCGCGCCGCCCATCGCCTGAGCGATCGACTCGTAGGCCTTGAAGTTGGCGTACCGGCCTCTGCCGAAACCCTTGATCGAGCCGTAGATGAGGCGCGGGTTGATCTCCTGAAGACGTTCCCAGGTGAAACCGAAGCGATCCATGACACCGGGGCCGAAATTCTCGACGAGAACGTCGGCCCTGGCCGCCAGCTCTGCGAAAATCCTCTTGCCGTCGTCGCTTTTCATGTTGAGCGTGATGCTGCGCTTGTTGCAGTTGAGCATCGTGAAATACAGGCTGTCGACATCAGGAATGTCGCGCAGCTGACCGCGGGTGACATCACCGCGGCCTGGCGTCTCCACCTTGATCACGTCGGCGCCGAGCCACGCCAGCATCTGCGTCGACGAAGGCCCGGACTGCACGTGCGTCATGTCCAGGACCTTCACCCCATCGAGTGCCTGTGTCATCACCTGTCTCCTGCGCGGCTACTTGTACATCGTCTGGTTCATCGTGCCCGGCGCGTACGCATCGGGGTCGATCCAGACGTTGATCAGCGATGGAAGCCGCGACTCGCGCGCCCGCCGCAGGGCTTGGGCGATGTCCTTGGGATCGCGGACCTCCTCTCCATGACCGCCGAGCATCTTGGCGAACTGGTCATAGGGGACATTGCCCAGCGTGTTCCCGACGCGGCCGCGAGCCTCCCCGTACTTCTGGATCTGGCCATAGCGGATCTGGTTCATGGAGGAGTTGTTGCCGACGATCCCAACGAACGGCAGGTTGAATCGCACCATGGTTTCGAAGTCCCACCCGGTGAGGCTGAAGGCGCCGTCGCCGAAGAGAACGACGACCTCCTGGTCGGGCCGCGCGTACTTCGCGGCCATCGCGAAGGGCACTCCGACGCCGAGCGTCCCCAGAGGCCCGGGATCCATCCAGTGGCCGGGCGCCTTGGGCTGGACAACGCCGCCGGAGAAGGTGACGACATCGCCACCGTCGCCGATGTAGATGGAGTCCTCGGTGAGAAACTCGTTGATCTCGTGCGAGAGGCGCAGGGGGTGGATCGGCTGAGCGTCAGAGAGCTGCCGCGGCAGACGCTTCTGGTAGCTGGCATCCTCGAGCGCACGGAGCTCTTCGAACCACTCCCTGCGCGCGGACGATGCGCCAGGACGACCCGAGGCAGCGGCGGTGACGGCGGACAGGATGACGCCGATGTCACCCACCAGCCCGAGGTCGATGTCGCGGTTCTTGCCCACGGTGCGGTAGTCCATGTCGATCTGGACGACCGTGGCGCGCGGCCCCAGGCGGCGTCCGTAGCCCATGCGGAAGTCGAACGGCGTGCCGGCGATGATGATCAGGTCGGCGTTGTCGAAGGCGTGGCGGCGCGTCAGCTGAAAATGGTGCGGGTCGCCAGGTGGAAGCGTGCCGCGCGCGGCGCCGTTCATGAACGCCGGGATGTTGAGGCTGCGGCAGAAGGTGATCGCCGCATCGGTGGCGCGGCATGTCCAGACCTGCTGACCGAGGAGCACGCAGGGCTTCTCGGCGCGTTCGATGAGAGCGGCCACAGACTCGATGGCACGGGGATCGCCGAGGCTGTGGGTGGAGGCGCGATACCGTCCCGGCGCGGGGATGGTCACCGTGTCCAGGGATGCCCTGCCGTCGAGGATGTCGCGCGGTATCTCGAGGAACGAGGGGCCGGGTGCGCCGTTGAAACATTCGCGGAATGCCATCGCTGTCATGTCGGCGATGCGCGTCACATGCGGCACTGTGGCCGCGAACTTGGTGATCGGGGCCATGATCTCGACGTGTGGCAGGTCCTGCAGCGAGCCCATCTTGTGCTGGCTGAGCGCGCCCTGCCCGCCGATGAGCAGCATGGGGCTCTCGGCGCGAAATGCATTGGCCACCCCGGTCACGGCGTCGGTGGTGCCGGGCCCGGCCGTCACCACGGCACAGCCGGCAACCCCGGTGACCCTGGCGTAGCCGTCGGCGGCGTGGGCGGCGACCTGCTCGTGACGCACGTCGATGATCGCGATGCCCTCGTCGACGCAGCCGTCGTAGATGTCAATGATGTGTCCGCCGCACAGGGTGAAGATGACCTCGACGCCCTCGGCCTTGAGAGCCTTGGCCACGAGATGACCGCCGGAGATCAGCTCAGGTTCCTGCTCCGCCCGGGTGCGGGCGTCTGCGAGAACCGGCTCGGTGGACTGCGCCATCAGGAGGCCTCCTCTGTTGTGTAGGCGGGAAGGGTACCCAGAACCAGGGGCGGCGCTACCGGCTGTTGGCGCGGGCATGCGCCGGCGCCATCACCTACGCGGCGGAGACCGGGCGCAGAGCCATGAGACCACGGACACCCGAGACGGTCGCGACCAGCGCGGAAGCGAGGAGCAACGCCACTCCGCCGGCGGGAATGATCAGGTCCGACACGGGGTTGTAGCCGCGTAGGCTGATCACGCACATCGACGCTGTCACAGCGCACAGCACCAGTCCCGCGGCCAGGAGCGCCCCACCGATTGCGCCAGGAATGAGGAGCCACTGACGGAGGTGTGCACGACGCAGCGCCAGCGTGGCGCCTGCGGCGCAAGCCAACAAACAAAGGCCACCGACGGCGACCCACACGAGCAGGAGGATGCCAACCGGTATGAGGAGCGCAAGAGTGGGAGTGTGTGGCGGTGTCAGGTGCGAAACCAGAAACCCGAGCAGCACGGATAGCCCACCCCACGCGCCGGCGCCGACGATGGGCAATGCGATGGGCAGCCAGACGCCGCGCTGGTTCCGACGTATCGCCGGCAGCAGCACAACGCACGCATAGAAGAGCAGGCCCACAACCATGACGAGGGCGGTGGTCGCGAAGCCGGTTTCGGCGACACGAAAGAACGAGGCCGTTGGCTCCGTGCCCAACCCCGGGAGCGCGGAGTCGTCGACGCCACGCGAGAACCCTGACATCGCGACAACGGCAGAGCACCACGCGACAAAGGCTGTCGACATGGTTGCTTCGAGGCGCCACCGGCGCCGCGCGGGACCGTTGCCACTGCCAACCGGGCGAATCCACGCGCGAGCGGCGTTGATGAGGAGGTCGCCCGCAACTCGCGCCGACGGCGGGGTATCCTCAACGAGGCTGTCCGATTCGGCGCCGTATCGTGCTCGAAAAGACGGCGGATACGCTGCCATGAGCAGGCGTCGGAGGCGCGTGTGATTGGTGCTCACGGCTGCGATCCCACCACTGTGCGGTTGGGCTTGAGTTTGGTCAGATTGGCCTTGGCGACGGCAGCGAAACGCTCCATACCAGCCGCCTGTTCAGACAGGACCCGCATCCCTGTCGCTGTCAGACGATATGGGCGCCGCCGTTCATCACCCGCCAACGGTTCGATGAGGCGTCGCTCCTCCAGGCGGGCCAGTGCTCCGTACAGAGTGCCGGGTCCCAGTGCGATCCCGAGCGTTGCGTTGACATCTTGTGTGATCGCGTACCCGTGCTTGGGCCCGCTGGACAGGCTGCCCATGACGAGGAGGCCGGGATCGCGCCACTGCGGGTGGCCGGTGGGACGTGCCATGTGCGCTGCTTCTCCGAGTGCGGATGGTCGTCCCATGGTACTACGTAATACGTAGTATTGACAACCCTGGCAGACCCAACCGGAAGGTCGGCTGCGGCGGGGCCTTGGGAAAACGGGTTCCACTGAGAAACTGCGTGGCCGAGGACAGGTGCCGAGGGACAGGATCGAACTGTCGACACCAGGTTTTTCAGACCTGTGCTCT
>DAINCY010000049.1:0-13242 GCA_036732145.1 Candidatus Dormiibacterota bacterium | reverse complement strand
GTGCGCCGGCCGCCGGTGGGCCCACCTCAGGCGAGTGCGCACCAGCCGCTGCGCCCCTTCAGTCCCACCGTCCTCAGCCCTCTCCCGATGTCTTGATCAGGGGCGGGGCGGATCCCCGCTCCTCGACTGCTCGGAATCAATCCGACCAGTCTCACCCCGACCCCTCGGCGCGCCTCGCGCGCCGGCTCGGCTTTCGCCTCGCTCTGTCGACCTGGCTGCAAGGCCATTCTCTATGCTCGCCGCTCCACTGGATACCCTAGGGAGACATGCCGTGCGACTGACGCTGGTGCCGCGCGAACGGCGCTTCTATCAGCTGTTCGACCAGCAAGTGACATACATCGTCGCTGCGGCCCAACTGCTGCGCGACGGCCTCGGCGACCTGCCGTCGTTCCCGGACAGGCAGGTGGCCCTCACGGACCTGGAGCACCAGGGCGACGAGGTGACTCACGAGCTGGTGCGCACGCTCAACCGCACCTTCGTCACGCCCTTCGACCGCGAGGACATCTACGCGCTCGCCTCCGGACTTGACGACGTCCTCGACTACATCGAAGAGATCGGCGACACGGTCACCCTCTACAAGATCGAGAGAATTCCTGCCGCCGCCATCGAGATGGTCGAGCTCATCTGCAGCGCCGTGCTGGAGTTGCAGAAGGGAGTCGGCAAGCTCGAGGGTCTCAAGGGCGTCGAGGAACACGGCATCGAGGTGCACCGCCTGGAGAACCTTGGCGACACCGCGTCCCGGCGCGCCATCGGCGAACTCTTCGCCGGCGGCTCCGACGCGCTCGAGGTCATCAAGCTCAAGGAGTTCTTCACGCTGCTCGAGGACGCGCTCGACCGATGCGAGGATGTCGCCAACATCCTCGAATCGATCACCATCAAGAATGCCTGACGGGCAGACCGCGCTCCTCGTCGTCACCGTCGCGGTCGCGCTCGGATTCGACTTCACCAACGGCTTCCACGATACCGCCAACGCGATCGCCACCACCATCAGCACGCGAGCACTGGGGGCGCGCCTGGCCATCGGACTGTCCGCCGTGCTCAACCTGGCCGGCGCGGTGATCGCCGTCCAACTGCTGCACACCAAGGTGGCCAACACCATCGGCGGCCTGGTCGCGCCGGTGGGAGGTGTGTCGCTGGCGATGATCGTGGCGGCCCTGGCCGCAGCGATCACCTGGAACCTCGTGACCTGGCGTGCCGGGCTGCCGTCGAGCTCGTCGCATGCGCTCATCGGCGCGCTCATCGGGATGGGCATCGCCGGGTACGGAGTGCACGCCCTCAAGTGGGGCACGGTGGTGCCGGTGATCGTCGGTCTGATCACGTCCCCGGTCGTCGGCTTCCTGCTCGGCTACCTCTTCCTGGTCGGCGTCTTGCACGTGTTCCGCGGCGCCCATCCTTCGCGGGCCAACAAGAACTTCCGCACGGCTCAGGTGTTCAGCGGGGGCTTTGTCGCATTCAGCCACGGCGCCAACGACGCCCAGAAGACGATGGCCGTGATCACGCTGGCGCTTCTGGCCACGGGCCACGTCGCGGCCAAGCGGGGGTCGTTTCCCTCGCCTCCGCTCTGGGTGGTGGTGGTGGCGGCCGCCGCGATCGGGCTGGGAACCTACGCCGGCGGATGGCGAATCATCCGCACCCTGGGAAGCCGGATCGCTCAGCTCGAGCCCGTGGACGGCTTCGCCGCCCAGACCATGGCAGCGGTGGTCATCCAGGCGGCCACCCAGTTCGCGATTCCCGTCAGCACCACGCACGTGGTTTCCGGAGCGGTGCTGGGGTCAGGCAGCACCCGCAGGCTCGCCGCCGTGCGGTGGATAACCGCCCGCAATATCCTGGTCGCCTGGGTCCTCACCATCCCAGCGACCGCTCTTCTCGCCGCCGTGGGGGCTCTGGCGGCCCGCGCCGTCTGACGCCGGCGCGCGACGCATCGCCGGGAACTGTGGCATCATCTAGGCGACCCGGAACCAGGAGCTCCCCGCGACCGCGATCGGCCTGGCCGGATGTGCGAGGAGCTCGTCATGGCCATTCTCATGTGCCGCCCTGAGCATTTCGGCATCGAGTACGAGATCAACCCCTGGATGAACGTCGCCGTCGAGGTCGACCACGAGCGTGCTGTCGAGGAATGGGACGCGCTGCACAGCCTCTACACCGGGCTTGGGGAGGCGATCGCTCTGACCAGCCCGGTGGCCGGCCTACCCGACATGGTCTTCACCGCCAATGCGGCGGTGCTCTGGCGGCGGCGCGCTGTGCTGAGCCGCTTCCACCATGCCGAACGCGCGGGGGAGGAGCGCCACTGGCGCGCTGCGCTCGAGGAGCTTGGCTTCGTCGTCCACGAGCTCCCGGCGAACGTGTCCTTCGAGGGCGCCGGCGACGCCCTGTTTGTGGGCGACCACCTCTTCCAGGCGTGGGGCTTCCGGACCGATGAGGCGGCCCACGCGGAGGTCGCCCGTCTGCTCGACGTCGAGAGCACATCCCTTCAGCTGAGCGATCCGCACTTCTATCACCTCGACACGTGCTTCTGTCCCCTCGACGATCACACTGCTTTGATCGCGCCTGCCGCCTTCACGACGGACTCGGTCGAGCTGGTGCGCGCTCGAGTGCCCCGCCTGATCGAGGTGCCCACCGAAGCGGCGGAGGGCTTCGCCTGCAACGCCATGCCGCTGCAGGGCCGGGTGATCAGCTCGACCGCCATAGAGGCGCTGCGGGCGCCTCTCGCTGAGGCGGGCTTCGACGTGATCGGTCTGCCCATGGACGAGTTCATGAAGTCCGGCGGCGGTGTGCGGTGCCTCAGCCTGCCCTTGGATCAAGGCATTTCTTGATACCTCGGCTGTGGCTTCTGTGCAGAACCTGGGGAAAAGTCGTGCTCAGTCGCGCTTCATGAGGTCGGTAACGAGCTTCTGATAGCGGCGCGTGTCGTCGTAGAGGCCACGATTCCCGATGGAGGCATCGCCCTGGTAGTACCCGGCCAGGGCGGCGTCAACGACGCCGTTGTGGACGGTGAGGAGGTGGTGGAGAAGGAGCGCGCCCGCGAGGACGTTGTCGGAGGCCACCCGCAGGTTGAGGGTTCGGCCGGCGAGGTAGCGCGACACCCACTCGCCGGTGTACGGCTCGACCTGCATCAAACCGATCGCCCCGGTGGGAGAGATCACCCCCTGGTGCCAGCCGCTCTCCATCCATGCCACCGCTTTGACCAACCTGGGGTTCACCCCCACCTGGTTGGCGATGTGGACCAGCAGCGCGTTGACGCGTGCCAGCCGCCCGGGCACGTGGAGCAGCACCCCGACGTGCAGCGGGGCGTTGACGTTGAGCCCGTTGCTGCGCGCCAGCGCGGTCAGGTCGAGCCCGTAGCGGCGGGCGATGCTGACCAGGGTGTCGCCGTGCACCACCGTGTAGGTCTCTGAGTCCGCTGCGGCCGTTGCGTATCCGGGGGTCCCCAGCTTGGAGTCGGGGATATGAAGAAGCTGGCCGATGTGGATGAGATTGGGGTCCGCGAGGTGGTTGACCTCGGCGAGCGCGCTGACCGTGGTCGCGTGACGGAGCGCGATGGCACTGAGAGTGTCGCCGGGGTGCACCACGCACGTGCTGGCGATGACGCCCGCTGGCAACGCCGCAGCGGTGGCGCCCATGGCAGCGGCGGCAAGACGTGTGCGGGACGGCATGGCAGGGTTCCCTGGTGAGACGTGGGGTGGGACGCGGAACCGATTCCGCCTTCGCGGAGCGTGCTCAGCGTAGGTGCGACCCCGTCAAAGGTCAAGGCGCAACGACAGATTCGGCGCCGTGTGGTGGAGGTGGCGACGCGGCAGTGGTACTCTGCAGGGGCCATGCCGTTGCCGACACCACGCCGGGTTGCGCTGTCCCTTCCCCTGCTCGCCGCCCTCTGCGGCTCGCTCATCGGCCTGGCGGCTTTCGCGGCGGTCGCCGCGCTGTGGCGAGTGGGTGCGGCCCACCTGGCCCTCCCCGCCGCCGAGGCCATCCTGCTGATCACCCTCACGGTCATGGCGGCGGCGATCCTCATGGCCCAACCTGCGCGCATTCGGCGCGCGCGCGTGCCCATCGGCCGCGCTCTGCCCCACGCATGGTGGCCGCCGCAACACGACCCGGTCCCGATCGTCGCTGCCTGCGTCGGTGCGCCCATCGCCGCCGGGGTGGGGGCTGCGATGTGGCTCTTCCACTGAGGCGCAGAGCCGCTTAGCCTCCTTTCTCTGCCGCGGCGGGGGCCACCCGATCCAGCGCCCATGCCGCCGCCTCGCGCACCATCGGGTCGGGGTCGCGCGCCGCCGCCTCACGCAGAGGTCCGGCGGTGGAGGCGGCACCGGCGTTGCCCAGCGCCACCGCCGCATTGCGAGCCAGTCGCGCTCGTCCGGTGCGCGCCACGGCGGTGCCGGTGAATCGCTCCGCGAATCTCTGCTCGTCCAGCTCGAGCAACTCGACGAGGTCGGGGGTGGGGACAGGTCCGCGCGTGGGCCGTGGCTCGTGCTCCTCGAGGGGCGCGGGCGCGAGCCGGTGGTTGATGGGGCACGCCTCTTGGCAGAGGTCGCAGCCGAACACCCAGGTCCCCATCAGCGGACGCAACTCCAGGGGAATCGGGCCGCGGTGCTCGATCGTCAAGTACGAGATGCACCGGCGGGCGTCGATGACCCCGGGGGCGACGATGGCGCCCGTTGGACATGCCGGGATGCAGGCGCTACACGTGCCACAACCCTTCTTCGAAGCGGCGTCCGGAGGCAGTGGCAGCGACAGGGCGATCTCGGCGAGCATCACGTAGGAGCCCGCCGCGGCAGTCAGCAACGAGGCGTGCTTGCCGGCAAAGCCGATTCCCGCGCGCTCCGCGACGGCGCGATCCATGGCCCAGCCGTGATCCACGAAGCGCTTGGCACGCAGGTCGGGGAAGCGGTCGCGCAACCAGGCGACGAGCTCGTCGCAGCGCCGGGCGAGGACGTGGTGATAATCGGCGACCGTCCCGGAATGGGGTTCGGCAAGCATGGCGTACGAGGCCATGCGGCCTCGAGGGTGGTCGGCGCCGGAGTCAGCGGGCGCGCGGACCGGCCGGTACGGCCATGCCAGGGCGACGATGCTCCGCGCCCACGGGTAGCGCGAGCCAAGGTCGGTGGCGGCCGACACGCGCTCGGCGTTCATCCAGGGCATCCCGTCCATGCGGCCGGCTGCGACGGCGTCGAGCCCGTGGCGCCGAGCGTCGGTGAACGGCTCCAACCCGGTCACACCGAGCGCGCACCAGCCTCGCTCCAGCGCCTCCGCGCGCAACTCCTCGCGGAGCGCCTCCCACCGGCTCACCCCAACCAGTATGGACCGCCAAAGACGACCGCTACCATGTCGCACTCGCCCGTCCGCTGCAGTCAACCGGACAATCGTTGGAGCCAGCAATGACAGTGGCGATGCGGGGTGACGGCGCCCCCGCGGCGATCGGTGGGGACGCGCTCGTGGTGACCGCGTTCCAGGAGGAGCTGGGACCGGCGGCCGGCGAGGTGGACGCGGCGCTGAACGGCGAGCTCGCCGGCATGATGTCGTCCCACGAGTTGCGTGGTCGCTTCGGCGAGGTGACGGTGCTGGCGGCGCCGGCCGGTGTCGCCGCCGGCCGCGTGGTGGTGCTCGGGCTCGGCGATCGGGCGGTCCTCGACACCTTCAGGCTGCACAACGCCTACACCCTGGCTGGGCGCGAGCTGCGCCGTCGACGCCTCACGCGGGTGGTGCTCGCCGCCGACGTCACTCTCGCCGGGAGCGCCGTTCCCGACACGGCTGCGCTGCTCCGCGCCATGATGACGGGGACATTGGTCGCCAATCACGAGGCGGGGGTTCGCAAGAGCAATCCCGACATTGCGCCGGTCATCGAAGAGGTCGTCGTTGCCGGAGTTGACGGCGCCGCCGGGGACTCAGTCGACGAAGCCCTTGCCGATGCCGTCCTGCTCGCCGAATCCACGCTGCGCGTCAAGCGCTGGGTGAGTGCGCCGTCGAACACGCTGACGCCCACCCTCCTTGCGGCAGAGGTCACCGAACTGTGCGCCGGCTCCACGCTGAGCGTCGAGGTGATGGACCGGGACGCCCTCGAGGCGGCGGGCGCAGGGGCACTCCTCGGCATCGCCCGCGGCAGTGATGAGGAGCCGGTGATGGTCATCGTCCGCCACCGAGGCGGTGTCGACACCGATATCGGACGCACCTTGGCGTTGGTGGGCAAGGGGATCACCTTTGACACGGGCGGCATCTCCATCAAACCCGCGCTGCGAATGGAGATGATGAAATCGGACATGGGTGGAGGTGCCGCAGTGCTGGCTGCGATGCACGCCATCGAAGCCCTGCAGGTGCCCTGCAACGTGGTGGGGATCGTTCCGGCCACCGAGAACATGCCGGGTGGTCGCGCGCTGAAGCCCGGCGATGTGGTCACCGCCCTTGACGGCACCACCATAGAGGTCGTCAACACCGACGCCGAGGGACGGGTGGTGCTCGCCGACGGGCTTGCCATGGCACGCAAGCTCGGTGCCACGCACATCGTCGATGTTGCCACGCTCACCGGGGCCGCCGTGGTCGCGCTCGGCCACGTCAACGCGGCACTGATGACCAGCGATCCCGAATTGGCGCAGCTCGTCCAGCGTGCGGCCCACCAGGCGGGCGACCGGTTCGCCGAGCTCCCCATGCACCCCGAGTACGACGTCTGCCTGCGCAGCGACGTCGCTGACGTGCGCAACTGGGGTGGCCGCGAAGCAGGTGCCATCTCCGGGGGTGTCTTCGTCCGCGCGTTTTCCGGTGGACTTCCCTGGGTGCACCTCGACATCGCCGGCACAGTGTGGAACGATCAGAGCAACCTCAAGGAAATCCCCGACGGTCCCAGCGGCGCACCGGTGCGCACCCTGGTCTGGCTGGCGCGGCTCTTCGCCCGCGGCTGAGCGCAATCCCTGCGCGGGCGCCGGTCGCGGCTGGCCTACGATGAGCGCATGACGCAGCCGCGGCTTCTGGCGATCATCGGGTCCGGCGAGACTGCGCCGACCATGACGCCTGTCCACGCAGAGCTGTTCGAGCGCGCCGGCGACGCGGGAGACCTGGCGGTGCTGCTCGATACCCCGTTCGGCTTCCAGGAGAACGCGGACGACGTCGCGGCGCGAAGCGTCGCCTACTTTCGTGACAGCGTGGGCCGCCGCGTCGAGGTGGCCAGCTTCCGAGATGCGCAGACCGCGACCCCGCTGGAGTACGAGCGGATGTGCGCGCGGGTCGCGCAGGCCGGATGGGTCTTTGCCGGACCGGGCAGCCCCACGTACGCGATCCGTCAGTGGAGCGCAACCCGGGTTCCCGAATTGCTCGCCGCCAAGCTCGCCGGCGGCGGTGTGGTGGTGTTCTCCAGCGCGGCGGCAGTGGGGCTCGGCGAGGTGGCGCTGCCGGTGTACGAGATCTACAAGGTCGGGGCGGCCCCGGAGTGGGTCGGCGGGCTCGACCTGATGCGCCACGCCGGGCTGCGCGCCGCCGTGATTCCGCACTACAACAACGCTGAGGGCGGCACCCACGACACCCGCTTCTGCTACATGGGTGAGCGTCGCCTGCGCGTGCTCGATGCCGCGCTCCCCGACGGCTGCGGGATCCTCGGGGTCGACGAGCACACGGCGTGCATCATCGACGTGGAGAGAGGATCGCTGGCCGTGCGCGGCCGCGGTCGCGTGACCTGGCGGCGCGATGGCACAGAGACACACTGGCTGGCAGGGGAGGCGGTGCCGCTCGAGGACGTGACATCAGGCGAGGGCGGTGCAGCGCGCGACGGCGGTGGTATCGCTCCCCCATCCCCTCGACCAACACGTGACGGCGAGGGCGAGGATCCCTTCATCGAGCAGGTGAGCGGTCAGCGCGACGCCGCCCTTGCCGCTCTCGCCGCGCGTGACCCGGACGGTGTGGCGACGGCGATTCTCGCCATGGAGACGACGCTCCACGAGTGGTCGAGCGACACCCTGCAGTCCGACCAGCCGGATCGAGCGCGAGAGGCGCTCCGCGAGCTGGTGGTGCGCCTCGCCGACCTGGCTCGGAACGGAGCAGTCGACCCCCGCGAGCGCGTGGCACCGTTCGTGGACGCCATGCTCGGACTGCGGGAACGGGCACGCTCCAACCAGCGTTTTGCCGACGCCGACGCGCTCCGCGACGCACTGGTGGCCACCGGAGTCGCGGTGCACGACACGCCACATGGCTCGACGTGGGAGCTTGACTCGGCGGCCAGCGACTGACGGCCGCAATTGGACCTCGATTCCTTCGGCTGGTCTCATGCGCATCTCAGTTCGCCGGTGCCCTGCTCCTCGTCGCGCCTGATCGCCTCGCGCAGGTCCTCGATGGAGCCACGCCAGGTCCGCGCCCGCCGGTCGAAGTGGAGGTGGCTGAATGGCACGTCCTGAGACGCCGCGGCGGCATGCAGGCCGCCCGGCTGCTCCTGCTCGGCTTCGATGTGCGTGGCGGTTTGGCTCATGTGCGGTCCTCCGTTCTGGTATTGTTCGATGCGTATCGTACCTCCTTAGTTCTATGGGTGTCAAACAATGGGCTGGGTAACGGAACTTCCCGATGGGAGCTCCTATGACAAGAGCCAGCTGGCTCCCTGGCCGGTCGCCGGGATCACCGTGCTCCTGCACGCGCTCGCCGACCCCGTCCGTCTTGCCGTGGTTCGCGACCTCGCTCAGTCCACCGCGCCACGCCCCTGCGGCAGCTTGGTGCAATCCGTGACCAAGTCGACGTTGAGCCACCACATGCGGGTGCTGCGTGAGGCAGGCATCATCGAGATGCGCGTTGAGGGCACCCGGAAGCTGACCAGTCTGCGTCGCACAGAGCTCGACGAAGCCTGCCCCGGATTGCTCGACAGCGTCCTGGGGGCCCCGTTTGTCGAGACTGCGGCGGGCTGAAACCGGTAGCACTGTCCTCTACGGAGAGATGCCGTAGTTGATGATCACGGCCACCACCAGCCGCTCCCCGCTCGCGCCGTCGCACAACGAGGGCGGCGACGACGTGAGTCCCGAGACCTTGCCGAGGTGCAGCCCCGATGCTGTTGGGTTGGCAGCCGCCACCGGGGCGGCCAACGAGATGGCGGCGGTCGTCATGACCGCTAAGTGCGCCGGAGGGGGAGAATCGATGACGCGCGGGCCGACGCGGGATGTTCATTGAGACGCCACCGTCCCGCTGAGCACCGGTCCGATCACGGTCGTCCCCTGCTGCGGCACCAGCGAGACCCGGGTGCTGCCGCGATGGGTCAGGGTGAAGACCAGCGTGATGCTGATCGTCTCCTGGCCGGTGAGCTGGCCCCCGCAGACGCGGTTGGCGGTGGCGTTCACGTGCTCGATGCCCTGGAAGTCGGCGGACACGAGCGTGGCCCCGTTGCCGGTCATGGCGACGCAGACGGGGTAGATGATGCTGTCGCCCACGTTGTCGAGGGCGATGTCCATCTGCACCGGGCGACCCGAGGCAACTGAGCTGGGCAGCTGGCCGGCGATCTCGGCCTGTGGCGTCCCCCCGTTGCTGAACAGGGGCAGCACCACACCGACGAAGGCGGCGGCGATGACCACCCCGATGACCGCCAGCCGCGCCCCTCGGGGCATCGTGACAACGGCGTGCCAGGCACCGCGGGCAGCTCCAACGACGCCCTCGCGCCGACCACCGACGGTGCCCACGTTCAGATGGTGGTCGGGGGGCGGTACTCACCGAAGACGTCGCGCAGGGTGCCGCAGATCTCGCCAAGCGTGGCATCGGCGCGCACCGCGTCGAGGATGGCGGGCATCAGCTCGCCGCCGCCCGCTGCGGCCGTCCGCAACACGTCCAGCGCGGCCGTCCCCGCGGCCGGGTCCCGGCGGTCGCGGTGGGCGATCAGTCGCTCGAGCTGTTCGGCAGCGGCTCGCTCGTCGGTGCGGAAGATCAGTGGCGGCTGGGCCTCCTCAGTCTCGGTGTATCGGTTGACCCCGACGACCACCTTCTCGCCGGACACCACCGCGAGCTCGGCGCGGTAGGCCTCCTCCTGGATCTGCTCCTGCATCCACCCCGACTCGATGCACGCCACCGCACCGCCGCGCTCATCGACCTGGCCGAGCAGGGACTCGGCGCGTCCCTCCAGCTCGTCGGTGAGCCACTCCACGAAGTACGAGCCTCCCAGTGGATCCACGGTGCTGGTGACGCCGATCTCCTCCCCGATGATCTGCTGGGTGCGCACGGCGATGCGCTGCGCCTTCTCGGTGGGGATGGAGAGCGCCTCGTCGTAGCAGGACAGCGCCATCGACTGCACCCCGCCGAGCGCCGCGGCGAGCGCCTGGATTGCGGCTCGAACGATGTTGTTCTCCGGTTGCTGTGCGGTCAGCGTGGAGCCGCCGGTCTGGGTGTGGGTGCGCAGCATCAGGGATCGCGGATCGGTGGCACCGAAGCGCTCGCTCATCACCCGTGCCCACAGGCGCCGGAGGGCGCGGTATTTGGCGATCTCCTCGAAGAAGTCGGTGTGGGTATTGAAGATCCAGGAGAGCTTGGGGGCGAATTCATCGATGGGGACGCCGCGCTCCATGACGGCGGCGACGTATTCACAGGCGTTGGCGATGGCGAACGCCATCTCCTGCGGCGCAGTGCTGCCCGCTTCACGGATGTGATAGCCGCTCAGCGAGATGGCGTTGAACTTCGGTGCGTGGCGCGCGCAGTGCGCGATCAGGTCGGCGGCCAGGCGCAGCGAGGGGCGTGGCGGATAGATGTACGTGCCCCGCGCGACATACTCCTTGAGCACGTCGTTCTGCGCCGTGCCCATGACGGCATCGGCGGAGACCCCCTGGCGCTCTGCGGCCACGATGTACATCGCCACCAGCACCGGCGCCGGCGCGTTGATGGTCATCGAGGTGCTGACTGCGCCGAGAGGGATGGCGTCGAAGAGATCCTCCATGTCGACCACCGAGTCGATGGCCACGCCGACCTGTCCCACCTCGCCGGCGGCGCGCGGGTCGTCACTGTCGAGCCCCATCTGGGTGGGCAGGTCGAAGGCGACGGACAGCCCCTTCTGGCCGTTGGCGAGCAGGAAGCGGAATCGCCGGTTGGCGTCGCCGGCGGTGCCGAAGCCGGCGTACTGGCGGATGCTCCATAGGCGCTCGCGGTACATGGTGGTCTGAATGCCGCGCGTGAACGGTGGCTCGCCGGGGAAGCCGTCGTCGGACAACCGGTCATGGCCGTCGAGCTGGGCGGGTCCGTACAACGCGTTCACCTCGATGCCGCTGCCCGTGGTGAAGGTGTCCTGCCGCTGAGGGCGCTCCAGCGCACGGCGCAGCGCACCCTCCTCCCAGCGCCGCTGCTCGGCGAGGTAGTCGCGGCCCGGAGCGGTGAGGTCCGGCGTCGCCGCGGTCTCGGAGATCACGCCGTCAGCATACGTCGGCTCGCCGAGCGCACCGCGACGGCCTCCTGGCGTCTGAGCTAGAGGTGAACGGAGACCTCAGCGTTGATCACGCTGACGGAGGCGACGACGGCAGCAGCTCGCCGCGTGAGCCGGTCAGCCACTCACGATCCAGCATCGAGTAGACGAACTCGCTCTGCCACTCGCCCTTGACCCACTCGTTCTCGACCAGGTGCGCTTCGCGGCGCATGCCGAGCTTCTCGAGCACGCGCGTCGAGCCGACGTTGCGCGCCTCGGCTCGACCGATGACGCGGTGCAGACCGAGTGTCTCGAAGGCGAATCCGAGCATCGGTCGCGAGGCCTCGGTCGCGTACCCGTTCCCGTGGTGCATTGGGTGGAAGATGAACCCGAGCTCGCCCCAGCGATGGACCGCGCTGCCCCAAAGGAGGGAGACGTCGCCGACGAGCTCCTTGCTGTGCCGCAGGACGACTGCCGCGCTCAGCCAGTCGCCCTCTTGACCAACCACAGCCCCGGCGATCTTGCGGCCAAGGAGCTCGCGCACCTCCCCGAGCGTCCGAGCGTCGTTGTACAGATATCGGACGACCCGCTCGTCCGAGTGGATCTCATAGAGCGCGTCGACGTCATCCGTCTCGAAAGGGCGCAGGAGAAGTCGATCGGTCTCGATCGGCAACGGCGCGAACATGGTCAGCCGCTCACCGGTCTGCACCGCGGGGTAGCAGAGCCCGCCATCGGCGCAGAGAGACCCCGCACCACGCGACCTCCACCACTCCAAAGGGCCACGCGCCCGACATGAATCCGTAGACGCTCGACAACAGGCAGCCCAGTGCAAAGGCGGCCACGAACAGATGGTGGCGCCCTTCGAGCGCGTACATCGCCATCATGAACGTCAGCGCGCAAACACCGTAGATCGTCACCCACATGGCGCGACGAGTCTGAGGCATGCATTGCCTGTCCGGTCTGCGAGAGCGACAGGTCAGGGGCGAAGAAAGAGTTCTGTTGGGGTGGCCACGCGGAGCACTGATGCGTCCCTGATCATCACGGGCAGACCGGCCTCGGCGAATCGATCGTGGAGTTCTTGAACGTCGGTGGTGGCGGTGTCTGGGAGCAGGTAGAACTCGTCGAGGATGGCACGCGCGGCCTCGTCGTCGACCACGCTCGCATCCCAGAGCACCTCGTTCTCCACCCGCGTGACGCTGAACGTCAAGAAGGCGCAGCACGCGTGCTCGCGGGCTGCGAGGTCGCGGACCCGGGCCTCGACTCCATCGTCGGCGCGGAATCGGAACCGGATTCCCTCTGCGGTGCGTTCGCGTCCAGCTAGAGAGCTCTGGAAGAGCTGTGCGTACTCTGCCATGCGCTCGGCGGGGGTGTCGGACGCGTCGGTCATGTCGCACATGATCGGCGCGCTTGCCTCGTCGCTGTTGGAACCCTTCATGGCTGTCGTCCTCCGTCTCTGCGGTGCTGTTCTCATGAGAGTGTTCTGACGGTACAGTCTGGACCACGGTCCAGAGTCAAGAGGTCAAGCGTGAGAATCGGCGAGGTCGCTCAGAGCGCAGGCGTCAGCATTGACACGATCCGCTTCTACGAACGGCGCGGGGTCTTGCCGCAGCCGCAACGGCGGCCATCTGGATATCGCGTCTACACCGAGGCGACTGTCCAGCGGATTCGTCTCGCCCGAGCGCTGCAGAACATGGGCTTCACCCTCGTCGAGATCATCGACAGTCTCCACAGCAATGATCTCGGTACCGCCACCTGCGGATCCGAGCGCTGGAGGCTCGAAGCCGTACTGCATCGAATCAACGCGCAGATCGAGGAACTTGGCGTCATCCAGAGTGATGTGACCACAGTCCTTGCCGAGTGCGACAACGGGCGGTGCAGGTTTGTTCCGGCAATCGCCTCGTCCGCCTAGC
>DAINCY010000048.1:0-13584 GCA_036732145.1 Candidatus Dormiibacterota bacterium | reverse complement strand
TGGCGTGTCTACCAATTCCACCACCTGGGCACGTGGCCGGCGGATTTTACTTGACGAGCTGCCGGACAACGGCCGTTTCGAGGTGCCTTGTGCGGGACCGCACGACTACTTACTATGCGTGAATCATTATCCGGCGTTATGGACTGGGATGACCTATGGCAGTAGCCGTCCTCGACGTTGAGACAGCGACCGTCCTCGTGCCTGCGCCCGGTGCCACCCCGGTCCCGCAGGCTCTCCGGCGCATGCTCCCACACCTCGGCGAGGCGCTCCGATCGACTGCCCTGCCGGCCACCACGCGGCTCGCTGCGATGTCGTCCTATCACCTCGGCTGGACCGACGCACAGGGGCGATCGCGCGGCGAGGGCGGGGGTAAGTTCATGCGCGGCTGCCTGGCGTTGTGGGCCGCCGAACAGTGCGGAGGCAACCTCCGTGACGCGTTACCGGTCGCGGCGGCCGTGGAGTGGATTCACAACTTCACCCTGGTGCATGACGACATTCAAGACGGCGATCACGAGCGCCGCCACCGGCCCACCGTCTGGATGGTATGGGGCAGCGCTCAAGCGATCAACGCCGGGGACGGCATGCACGCCGTCGCCTACCGCGCCCTGCTGTCGGGCCGAGGCCGGCCGTCCACTCGACTCAGAGCGGCCTCGGCGCTCAACGACGCTGTCATCGCGGTTGTCGAAGGGCAATGTCTTGACCTCGACCTCGAGGGTCGCGTTGAGGCGACGGCGGCGACCTACCTGCGGCTGGTGCGAGGCAAGACCGGCGCGCTGATCGGGGCGGCGCTGCAGGCGGGTTCGCTGCTGGGAGGAGCAGGCGCCCGACAGGCTGGGCTCTTGCGCCGCGCGGGCATCGAGCTCGGCGTCGCGTTCCAGATTCGCGACGACTGGCTGGGGACCTGGGGCGACCGGGCTGTGACCGGAAAGAACAGCGGAGGTGACCTCGCCCGGCGAAAGGTCACGTATCCAGTGGTCGTCGGGCAGTCGCGACTCCGCGGCTCCGCGCGACGCGAGTTGCGACGGCTCTACCGCGCTCCCGGTGGCGGCGAGGACCTGATCCTGGCGCTCCTCGATGAGGCGCACGCGCAGGAGGCGGTCAGCGAGGAGCTGGAGCGTCGCCGCCGATCGGCACTCCGCCTGGCGCGTCTCTGCGGACTTTCCCCCGCCGGCGTGGATGACTTCGAGTCGATCCTCGATTTCGTTGTTGAGCGAGCCGCCTAACGTGGCCCAGACCACCGTGACTCCGAATCACAACGGCAACGGGGTGATGATCTCGACCCGCAAGGCGGACCACCTTCGCATCAACCTCGAAGAAGACGTCGCGGCCAAGGGCGTCGGCGCGGGTTTTGACGCGTACCGATTCATGCACTGCGCGCTCCCGGAGATCAACCTCGCGGACGTCAGCACAGCCACCGAGGTGCTCGGCTGGAGCCTCGCGTCACCGTTGTTCATCTCGTGCATGACAGGCGGGACCGAGTCGGCCCACCGCATCAACCTCGTCCTCGCGGAGACGGCAGCCGAATTGGGAATCGCTCTCGGCCTCGGGTCGGCGCGAGTGCTCCTGGAACGCCCCGAGGCGCTGTCCAGCTTCGCCGTCCGGGATATCGCGCCGGCGGTGCCGCTCTTCGCCAATCTCGGCGCGGTGCAGCTCAACCTGGGAGTCACCGCCGACGACTGTGCGCGGCTGATCGACCTGCTCGCCGCGGACGCGCTGGTCCTCCACCTCAATGCGCTCCAGGAAGCTCTTCAACCCGAAGGGGACACCTGTTTCTCCGGCCTGCTCGGCCGCATCGAAACGGTGGCGGCAGCGCTGCATGTGCCGGTCATCGTCAAGGAGGTCGGCTGGGGGATCTCGGCCGAACTGGTGAGCGCCTTGTTGCAAGCCGGCGTGGCGGCCGTCGACGTTGCCGGTGCCGGCGGCACCTCGTGGAGCGAGGTGGAGCGCCACCGCCTGGGTGGTCCGGCGGCGCGAACCGCCGGGGCGTTTGCGGGTTGGGGAATCCCCACCGCGGTGGCGCTGACCCAGGCTCGCGCGGCGGCCCCGGATGGAGTGATCTTTGCCAGCGGTGGCGTGCGCAGCGGTCTTGATATCGCCATCGCCACGGCGCTGGGCGCGGACCTCGTCGGTGTGGCCGGACCCTTCCTTCGCGCCGCTGCGTGCGGCACCCAGGAGTGCGTCGATCTTGGCCGCGAATGGGTGGACGTGCTGCGCATCGCCATGTTCTGCACCGGCTCACCTGACCTAGCCACGCTGAGATCGTGCGGCCGCCTGGTTCGCGACGACGGCGCCCCGGTGCCGGGTGGCGCTGACGGGGTGACGCTTGTGACCAGCCTCATCGAGACCATCTCGGACCTTCGCGGCACACAGGTGACACGCACCGCAACACGCGGATGAGCGTCCTCACACCTGCCCCGCCGCCGGCTGAGCTGGCCCACGCGGACGCTTTCTGCCGCCGCCTGGCCCGCCGTCATTACGAGAACTTCACCGTCGCATCAGCGGTGCTCCCCGCCGAACTTCGGGTTCACCTGGCACGCATCTACGCCTTCTGCCGCGTCACCGACGACCTCGGAGACGAGAGTCGTTCCGACGCTCGCCTCTGCGCGTGGCGTGATGAGGTGGTGTCCGCGCTGAGCGACGACGCGGCGCCGACCCATCCTGTGCTGCTCGCGCTGCGCGAGACGGTCACCGAGTGCTCGATCCCCGTGCAGCCATTCCTTGACCTGATCGCCGCCAACCAGCAGGACCAGCGGATCACCTCGTACGCCACCTGGGTGGAGCTCGAGGCGTACTGCAGGCTGTCGGCAGCGCCTGTGGGTCGCATGGTGCTCGCCGTGCTCGGCATCCGCGGTGCACAGGCGGAACGGCTCTCCGACTCCGTCTGCGTCGGTCTGCAGTTGGCCAACTTCGCGCAGGACGTGGCCGTGGACGCGCGCCTGGGCCGGTGTTACCTGCCGGCAGACGACGTGGAGGCGCTCGGCCTTCATGGAGCTGTGCGGGCTTTGTGTGAACGTGCGGAATCGATGCTTGCCGCCGGGCTTCAGCTGGAGGCCATGACCGCCGGCCGGCTGCGTGCCCAGCTGGCGATGTATCGCCTGGGTGGGACCGCAATCCTCGACGCGATCCGGCACGCGTCGTATCGCACGGACACCGTACGGCCACAGGTGGGCGCCACCGTGAAAGCGCGCCTGGCCGCCGAGGCGGTTGCCCTGCTCGCCAGCGACCACGACGGTCACCCCGCCGCCACCCGCGGCATCGTCGAGGCCGAGCGCGTCTGCCAGCGCCTGGCGCGCCGCAACGCCGCCAACTTCTACTGGGGATTCATCGCCCTGGCGCGCCCGCAGCGGATCGCGATCTACGCTCTCTACGACTTTGCGCGACAGGTCGACGATGCCGTCGACTCGCCTGCGGACGGAGATCCTCGCGACGGGCTCGACCGCGCCCGCCTTCGACTGCATCGGGCTCTGTCCGGCGAGCCGGACGACGAGGTCACCGCGGTCCTGGCCAGGGCGGTGGCGGCCCATCGGATCCCCGCCGACGAGCTCGAGGGCCTCATCGACGGCGTGGAACGCGACCTCACAACGCGTCGCTACGCCACCTGGACGGACCTCGCGGGGTACTGCCACCTGGTGGCGTCCACGGTGGGTCGGATGTGCGTGCGCATCTTCGGGTTCGACGACGACATTGCCCTGCACCACGCTGATGACCTGGGCCTGGCCATGCAGCTCACCAACATCCTCCGCGACGTGCGCGGCGACCTCGAGCTGGGCCGCATCTACCTCCCTGGCGACGAGCTGGCTGCGTTCGAGATCACCGAGGACCAGCTGGCCGAGGGACTGCCCACGCCGCAATGGAATGACTTCGTCGGCTTTCAAGCACAGCGTGCGCGCCGGCTCTTCGCCTCGGGGCTGCGCGTCGACCGCCACATCCCGCCGCGTGCAGGGATCTGTGTGCGCACCATGGCCGGCCTCTACCAGCGGATCCTCGCCGAGATCGAGGACCAGCCTGCGCTTCCACTGCGCCGGCGGTTGTCTTTGAGTCCGTCCGACAAGGCGGCGGTGCTCATCCGCGCCAGCCTACCTCGAACGGGACGCCCCCAGGAGTTGGTCTCGAGCCGGGGGGCGCGCAGCTGATGCGAGTGATCGTGGTCGGTGCCGGGCTGGCTGGACTGGCGGCGACATGCCGGCTTGCCGACCAGGGTTGCGACGTGACCCTGGTGGAGCGGGGCCGTCTCCTCGGTGGCAAGGCGACGTCGTTCACCGTGGACGGGGTGGAGGTCGACAACGGTCAGCACGTGCACCTGCAGTGCTGCACCGAGTACATCGACTTCATCTCGACTCTTGGCATGAGGGACCGGCTCTGGACCCAGCCACGATTCGAGGTCACAGTCCTGCGCCGGGGCGCGTCGCCGAGCCGGCTTCGCGCAACGCGCGGATTGCCCGCCTCCCTCAGCCTCCTGCCATCCTTCGCCGCGTACGCGCCGCTCGGTCCGGCCGCCAAGGTGCAGGTGGCGCGCGGACTTCGCGCTGTCTCCGACAGTCCCGGCGCCGGCGAAACCTTCGGCACCTGGCTGCGGCGCCACGGCCAAGGGCCGTCAGCCATTGCGGGCTTCTGGGAAATCTTCGTCGTCCCAGCTTTGAACGCGAAGATTGATGAGGTGGGCGCGGCGGATGCGCTCTTTGTGATCCGCACGGCTCTCGCCGGCGATCCGGACGCTGCCAGAATCGGATGGTCGGAGGTTCCGCTGGCGCGCATCGCCGAGGCTGCCGCTCAGCGTGCCGACAGTGTTCGCCTGCGGACCAGCGTTGTCTCTCTCCTCGACGACGGCGAAGCCGTCCGCGGGGTGCGCTGCGCAGACGGACTTGAGATCGGGGCTGATGCCCTGGTCCTCGCCGTGCCTCCCGCTCGTCTGGCCACCATCCTCGGTGATCCGCAGCGGTATGGAGTGAAAGGCCTCGATCAGTTCCGCACTCGCGCCATCGTCGACGTCCACCTGTGGTTCGACCGCGCGTGCGGACCGCCGGGCTTCGCGGCGGTGATCGGATCGCCGGTCCAGTGGGTGTTTGAGAAGCAGCCCGGCTATCTCTGCTGCAGCCTCAGCGCCGCTGACGGGCTGGTGGGGAGGCCGGCGTCCGAACTTGTCGACCTCTGTCACGCGGAGCTCGCAGCCGTCTGGCCAGAGGTGGCGTCGGCGCGGCTGCTGCGCGGCGCGGCCACCCGCGACCCGGAGGCGACCTTCGTCCCCAGTCCCGGGCTGCACCGCCCGGGCCCGGCGACCACGAGGTCCAATCTCGTCGTCGCCGGCGCGTGGACGGCGACCGGCTGGCCGGCAACGATGGAGTCGGCGGTCCGCAGCGGTCGCGCCGCCGCCCGCAGTCTCGCCGCGAGCGTGCGCACGCCCGCACACCAGCTGGAGGCGGTCGGTGGCTGACACCCTGATGCGCCGCACTGACGGGGCCGCCGTGGCGCCCGCGCGCGCCGCCGTGCGCGCGGCCACCGACCACCTGCTCGAACGGCAGGATCCGGCGGGATGGTGGGCAGGTGAGCTCGAGACCAATGTGACCATGACCGCCGAGCACGTTCTCCTGCTGCGCTTCCTGGGACTGCCCAATGACGACATCCGCGACGGCGCCATCCGGCATCTGCTTGGCGCCCAGCGCGACGACGGTTCCTGGGGCCTGTTCCACGACGCCCCGGCCGATCTCAGCACCACGGTGGAGGCGTACGTCGCGCTGCGGCTGCTCGGGCTCGACGCCGCGCGACCCGAGCTGCGCAGAGCACTGCGCGTCATCCTCGATCAGGGCGGCGTTGCCCACGCGCGCGTCTTCACCAAGATCTGGCTGGCCCTCTTCGGCGCGTACCCGTGGGTGGGCGTGCCGAGCATGCCGCCGGAACTGGTGTGGCTGCCCCCCAGAATTCCGCTCAACCTGTACGACTTCGCGTGCTGGGCGCGGGGCACCGTGGCCCCGCTGCTCATCGTCATCTCGCGCCGGCCGCAGCGTCCGCTGCCGTTCTCGCTCGCCGAGCTGATCCTTCCGGGCACTGAATGGCGTCTCCGCCGCGTCGAGGGGCATGGGCCGTTCGCGTGGGCAGATCGCGCGCAGAAGCTCTACGACCGCAGCAGCTTCCAGCCGGGCCGGAGCGCGGCGCGCCGCCGTCTGACCGAATGGATCCGCGACCGCCAGGAGGCCGACGGAAGCTGGGGTGGAATTCAGCCACCCTGGGTGTACTCGCTCATCGCCCTCCACCTCGAGGGGCTGCCGCTCGATCACCCGGTCATGCAGCGCGGGCTGGACGGACTGCGCCGGTTCACGCTCAACGACGACGGTGGCTGGCGGTTGCAGGCCTGCATGTCGCCGGTGTGGGACACGGCGCTGGCGGTCCTGGCACTCCGCCGCGGCGGTGTGCCCGCGAGCGCTGCGCCGGTGCGGCGGGCGGTGGAGTGGCTCATCGGAGAGCAGATCACGGGCGGCGGTGACTGGCAGGTGCGGTGCGCGCCCGGCGTCGACGGTGGCGGCTGGGCCTTCGAATTCGACAATGACACCTACCCCGACGTCGACGACACCACCTTCGTGGTCCTTGCGCTTCTGGCCGCCGAGCCGACCGCCGCGGTGAACGAGGCCGTGGAGCGAGCGCGGCGGTGGGTGTCGGCGATGCAGTCCAGCAACGGGGCCTGGGCCGCCTTCGACCGCGACAATGTGCGCACGCTCGTGTACCGCCTTCCCTTCGCCGATTTCGGCGCTCTCGTCGATCCCCCCACCGAGGACGTCACCGCTCACGCCATCGAGATGTTCACCGCTCTCGGCGAGCGACCGGAGAGCGCGATGCTGGCCCCCGCCATCGCCTACCTCCGCGCTGCCCAGCACCCGGAGGGTTCGTGGTTCGGACGGTGGGGCGTCAACCATCTGTACGGCACGTGGTGCGCACTGAGCGCGCTGGCCCCGTTGGGCGTCGCCGATGCAGGCGTGGGACGCGCAGTGGCGTGGACGCAGCGTATGCAGAACCGCGACGGAGGCTGGGGGGAGACCTGCGCCTCCTACCGTGACGACTCCTTTGCCGGGGTTGGCGTCAGCACCGCATCGCAGACGGCCTGGGCGATGCTGGCGCTGCAGGCCGGCGGGCAGCGCGACGATGCATCGTGCCTGGCCGGAGCGCGCCACCTCATCCACCGCCAGGCGGGTGGCACCTGGGACGAGCCGGAACACACCGGCACCGGATTTCCCGGAGACTTCTACATCAACTATCACCTCTACCGGCACGTCTTTCCGCTACTGGCGCTGGCCCCATACGCCGGCGTCGAAGCCTAGGAGCCAATCATGGCCATTCCCCTTCGCCAGACCGCCCGAGTCGGCGCCTACGTCATGAATCAGCGGCTGCACCGCCGCGAGAAGTTCGCGCTCGTCCTCCAGTTGGAGCCGCTGTACCAGTGCAACCTGGCCTGCGCGGGTTGCGGAAAGATCCAGCAACCTGACGACATCCTGGCGAGACGGCTCACCGTCCAGGAGTGCATCGACGCTGTCGAGGAATGCGGCGCACCGATCGTGTCGGTGGCCGGTGGCGAACCGCTCGTGCACCGCGAGATCGATCAGATCGTCGCCGCGCTCATCGAGCGCAAGCGCTTCGTCTACCTGTGCACCAACGCGCTTCTCATGGAGCGAAAGCTCGACAAGTTCACGCCTTCGCCGTACTTCTCCTGGTCGGTGCACATCGACGGACTGCGCGAACGCCACGACGAGTCGGTGTGCCGTGACGGCGTTTTCGACAAGGCGGTATCGGCTGTCAGGGAGGCCAAGAAGCGCGGTTTCAGGGTCAGCACCAACACCACCTTCTTCGGCCAGGACGATGCCAGCACAGTCCGCGACGTGCTCGATTTCCTCAACGACGACCTCAAGGTCGACGTCATGCAGATCTCGCCGGGGTACGCGTACGAGCGCGCCCCCGACCAGGACCACTTCCTGGGGGTGGAGCGCACGCGAGCGATCTTCCGCGAGGCTTTTGCCGATGGGCGTCGCAAGAAGTGGCGCCTCAACCATTCGCCGCTCTTCCTCGACTTCCTCGAGGGGGTCGTGGACTTCCCATGCACCGCCTGGGCGATTCCCTCGTACTCGGTGCTGGGATGGCAGCGCCCGTGTTACCTGATGAGCGATGGGTACGTGCGCAGCTACCGGGACCTGCTCGACACCACGGAGTGGTCGCAGTACGGTCGGGGCCGCGATCCGCGCTGCGACAACTGCATGGCCCACTGCGGGTACGAGCCCACCGCGGTCATCGCCACCACCGGGTCACTCCGGCAGACACTGCGCGCCGCGACCGACACACTGGTGGGGCAGCGGGTGCGGTGATCGGCGACGAGGTGTTCCTCACCGGGGCAACCGGGTTCATCGGCGGGCACGTGCTCGACGCGCTGCTCGACGCCGGGTACTCGGTGCGGGCGCTGGTGCGCACACCGGGTCGGTTGCACATGCGACCGGGGGTCACCGAGGTGGTCGGGGATGTGACCCGATCCGGTCACCTCGTCGAGGCCATGTCCGGATGCCGCCTGCTCGTGCACTGCGCGGCCCTGTACTCGTTCTCGCCTGCCCAGCGCGCGCGGATGAATGCCACCAATGCGGCAGGAACCGCGGGCATGCTGGCGGCGGCCCGGATCGCGGGCATCGAGCGTGCCGTGGTGACGTCGAGCTCAGCGACGGTCGGTCCCGCCCGGCGGGGACGTCCCGCCACGGAGGCCGACCACGCCGGCCAACACGGCAGGTCCGCCTACCACGACTCCAAGATCGCCGCCGAACGCGCCGCCCTCGCCGCCCGCGTCCCGGCCGTGCTCATCCTGCCGACCGCCCCCGTCGGTGCTCGCGACGCCAAGCCGACACCAACGGGCGTGGCGCTGCTCACCTTCCTGCGCGGCCGCGTGCTGGCCAGCGTTGACGGCGGCATCAACATCGTCGCGGTCAGGGACGTCGCACAGGCTCACGTCGCAGCGCTCGAACGGGGCCGACCGCGACGGCGCTATCTCGTCGGCGGCGAGAACCTCAGCTTTGACCAGCTCTGGGCGAGGTTGGGAGCGATATCGGGACGTCGCCCGCCCCGGCGGAGGATGCCGCACACCGCCGCGCTGCTTGCCGGGTTCGTCGATGAGGCACGCTGCAGGCTGGTGCGCGGTGCACAGCCGGTGGTGCCGTTGGAGGGCGTGCGCATGGCTCGCCACCACATGTACATCGATTCGCGCCGGGCCTCAGATGAGTTGGAGATCGAACCCTCCAGCGTCGACGTCGCGTTGGAAGACGCTGTCCGCTGGTACAGGGACCACGGCTACCTCGCCGCGTGAGGGGGAACCGGCGACGCCGTGGCCCTGGCGTCAGGCTCTGTCCGTTGCGCGAGCCGCGCCCGGGATCGTGGAACCGGCCGCGCCGGTTCTCGCGACGGCCTCTTCACCGACACCGCCAGGTCCAACCCCAGGTACGTGCGAGCCACGAGCTCGGCAAGCCTGGTGACCTCGCCCACGTCGAGATTGGCGATGAGGCTGTGGAGGGCCTCGCGCTGAACGCAGATGGCGCGGTCGAGGATCGCCGCTGCGCTGCGGTGAAGGCACACTCTGACCTGACGGCGATCGGCGACATCGCGCACCGCCTCGACCATCCCCGCAGCGCTGAGCTCGCGCACCAGCAATGAGATGCGGGACTCCGGGCAATGCAGCTCGCGGGCGAGGGTTCCCTGGACCGTGCCATCCGGGTCGCCGGCGGCGACCACGAGCAGAAGGTGATAGCGCTGCTCGGTGAGCCCGAAGCCAGCGAGTGTCTCGCCCATGACCTCCTGCGCCTCGGCGAAGGCACCGCGCAGCTGGGCGACCAGAGCGATGTCAGCCAGCGCATCGCGCGCCAGCCGGACGCCGTTATTGGACATGGCATGAATGTACACGGTGGCAGCGTTGACCGTCCCGAGTCTCCCATGTCTGTATGGGGATTGGCGGTCAGCTCGGTCAGAGATGGGTCGTGCGGCAGCGCGCGCCGCCCGCGGGGTGGGTGGCGATGACGGCCACGCTCCAAGGCCGCTCGGTGCTCATCACCGGGGCTGCCGGGGGCCTGGGCAGCACCATTGCGAACGCGATGTCCAAGCTTGGCGCCAGCCTGTTTCTCGTCGACATCGATGCGTCGGCCCTGCTCGGCGTGCGCGATCGATTGGCGTGCCACGCGCTGGTCGCGGACATCACCGATGCCGACGACCGGCGCAGGATCGTGGGGCACTGCCGGACCATCGGGCACCAGCCGGATGTCCTGATCAACAACGCGGGCATCGAGAAGGCCAGTGAGTACGCCAGTTTGGAAGCGGACGAGGTCCGCCACGCGCTGGAGGTCAACCTCCTGGGCGCGATGCTGCTCACCCATGCCTTCCTTCCTGAGCTGTGCCGGCGCGGCAGCGGGCACATCATCAACATCGCCTCGATGGCCGCGATCAAGCCGATTCCATTCAATGCGGTCTACAACACCGCCAAGGCGGGGATGGTGGCGTTCTCGATGTCGCTCAGCAAGGAACTCGCCGGCAGCGGTGTCGACTCAACGGTCATCTGTCCCTCCGCGGTGACCGCGGTCGGCATGTGGGCGCGGGTGAGCGACCAGCTCTCCCGCAACCGCTACGTCGAGTCCTCCACGGTGGGGCCCGAGGCTGTGGCCGCGGCCGTGCTCGAGGCGCTCGCACGCCGACCGCGACGCATCCTCGTGGGTTCGCCTCTGGTGCGGATCGGAGCTTTGCTGTCGGCGCTGTCGCCACGCATCGACCGGGCAACCGATCGGCTGAGCCGGATCGATGCCGTCTACCGCGAGCGGATTCGCACGGACAGAGGACGCCGTCTCTGATCGCTGCGATGACCCCTCACCGCGACAGTGGCCGCGCCGAATGTTGCGCGGCTCGGCCGGCACCGCGGCGCCGTTCGCGCCGCAGCCCACGGAGGTAGGCGTAGAAGTCGATTTCCATTGTGTGCCGCGGCGAGGCGACGAATTGCCGCTCCCGCGCCACCCGCGCTCGATGGATCTCGCTGAGCATCTCCCCACTCGGGGGCAACCGGTACGTGCCGGCGAGGTGATCGGCCACCCACCTGGACTGGGCCTCTGCGACCGGCATCAGCGCCCCAAACGGTTGCACCAGCCCGATGAACGCGAGGTTGGGAATATTGGGCGCAAACACCTGATGGAAGAGGTCGACGCGATTGTCAACCGGGTCGATGACGTCGCCGCTCAGGAAGGGGAAGCGCAGGTTGTACCCGGTGCAGTACACGACGGCGTCGGCCTCGACCTCCGACCCGTCCGTGAAGCGCACCGTGTCGCCGGCGAGCGAGGCGATGTTCGGTTTGGGGATGACGGCGCCGGCCTTGACGCGATCGATGATGCGCTGGCTCACCGTCGGATGTGCTTCCCCGAGGCGGTGATCCGGTTTGGGCAGCCCGACGTCCTCGGGCCGGCCGATGGTGGCGCGGACGATCAGGCTGAAGAGTGCGCGCTTGAGGGCCCAGGGGAGGGGCAGAGCCGTGTTGAAGGTGTCGATGGGCTGGCCCATCGCGAACTTGGGCACGATGTGTGCGCCACGCCGGCTGGCGAGATACACGCGGCGGGCAACGGTGCTGAGCTCGACCGCGATGTCCATCGCTGAGTTGCCCATGCCGAGCACCACCACCGACTGATTCTCGAAGCCACCGGGGCCGACGTAATCGTGCGCGTGCATCTGCCGGCCACGGAGGTCTCCCGGGAACGGCGGGTCCGGCCAGCGGGGATCGCGGTGATGGCCGTTGGCGACGACCAGTGCGTCGAACCGTCGGGTCTCACCCGTGCTCAGATGGACTTCCCAGGTGCCGTCGGCGGCCCGCGCGGCATGCTCCACGCTGGTGTTGAACGTGATCAGGTGGCGGAAGCCGAAATGGTCGACGTAGGCGTCGAAGTACGCAGCCATCTGTGTGTTGTGCGGGTATGGCGGAAAGGCCTGAGGCATCGGGAAGTCGGAGAACTCCGTGCGGCGCTTGGAGGTGTTGCACTCGAGCGAGGGGTACGAGGCCTGGACCTCACCATGGGCCACCGCCCACAGGCCGCCGACGCGAGTGCGTCGCTCGAAGCACTCGACGTCGATGCCTCGCTGGTGCAGAGCCTTGGCTGCCGCGATGCCACTCGGCCCGGCGCCGATGACGCAGACGCGCTGTGCCGATGCCTCCGCCATCACGGCGTCAATTATCCGGGGCCAAGATGCGAATCCGCGCCGGGTCAGCCTCGTTGGGGACACGGAAGGAGCTGCCGGACGGGACGCGCGGCCGCGTTGGCGGCGCAGCGGGCTGTTTCAGCCATCGCGATGGTGAAGTCCCGGCGCACGGGAGCCCTGCCAGTGAGAGACGGGCATCGCAGCGGCGGCGAGCGATACCCCCACCACGAACGCGACGACTGTCAACGCGGCGCGACGACGGGAGCCGGGAACCCGCACTGGTGCCGCGATCCGGGAGGGCGCCAGGTCGGCCGCAACCTCGGTCGGGGTGTCCCAGAGATGCGCCAGCAGGTGCAGGCCGAGCGCGCCCGTGAAGATGATGGCCGCACCGTTGTGGATGGTGCTCCACGGGCCGAACCGATCCGCGCCGAGCAGCATCTCGACCCCACTGGCGAAGAGCACCACTGTCGACAACACGAGAATGGGGGCTGTGATGCGGGGCATCGGATGAGGTGGTCCATCCTGGCGAAACCCTCTGTCTCCAAGGTAGTAGCGAAGTGCGCGCCAGCTGGTGCCGGCAAGCTTGACCGCCAGCAGCGGGATGAGCAGGAGGCCGCTGAAGTAGTGCACTCGCCACAGGCCGTCGAGACTCAGCGCGGTCGCGTAGGGCACCGGCAACAGCCCAAGCAGTGCCAGCCCCGTCATGGCAACGAGGCGAGCGTTCGCTGCCCGTTCGTGTCGTGCACGGTACGCCGAGAACGGTCGCACACCGACGAACGCCAGCATGTCCCTCGCCGCCTGCGTCAGGGTGTCTGCCGAAGCGTCCTGCGGTCCCCTTGAATCTCCGGGGCGGTGGGGTCCGATGTTCGGTGCGGTCATGGGCTAGGCGGTGTTGAGGATAGAGAGGTTGGCACGCACTGGATTGAACGAGCGGGCCCGCTGTCCAGTTGAGACGGATTGGAACCCCTGCCCACAGGGGCGAATATCGGGACCAGACGACAGCAGCGCGCAAACGCGCCAACGCCTCAAACCCGCCCTGACCCCACCGGGCGAACCGATACCCTTCACAGTGTTTGAGAGACCCAATCGAAAGCTCGGACCGCGGCTGACGGGTGCAGGGAAGGAGACGCCTGGGAGGCGGCCACGTCCGTGGAAGCGTGGCAGACCGGGCGCTGGGCTCGACCCTCCTTCTCGTGGGAACGCTCTGGTTCTCCGGGATGAGCCCAGCCGGACGAACGGCATCTGCAAGCACTGTCGCGGTGACTCAATCGGTGGCGCTGTTCGCGCCCCAGGGTGTGGGAGCTCCCCAGGTCGCCGTGACCCCCGACGGTAAGACCCAGCTGGTGTTCTGGAAAGGCTCCAACAACGTGCTCGCCGAGGCCTGGTACACGGGCGTCTGGAACGGGCCCA